>CAZVOP010000004.1:0-84155 GCA_964628445.1 uncultured Pseudobdellovibrionaceae bacterium
GGACGGCATCGATATAGCCCATGCGATAAGCGATTTCCTCGATACATGCGACCTTAAGCCCTTGGCGGTGCTCGATTGTGGCGATAAAATTTGAGGCTTCGAGCAAGCTTTCGTGGGTTCCAGTGTCCAGCCAGGCAAATCCGCGTCCCATGAGTTCCATGCGTAATTTTTTGTGCTCAAGGTATACCCGATTTAAATCGGTTATCTCCAATTCGCCGCGGGCGGAAGGTTTTAAATCTTTGGCAATCGACAGTACGTCATTATCATAAAAGTATAGACCAGTAACCGCGTAGTTCGATTTAGGACTTTTTGGCTTCTCCTCGAGGGAGACGATGCGCCCATCTGCATCGAATTCAGCGACGCCATAACGTTCTGGATCTTTTACGTAGTAGCCAAAGACGACGGCGCCATCTTCCAATTTTGCACAGCGGTCGAGCATTTGGGTAAATCGATCTCCATAGAAAATATTGTCACCGAGAACTAGGCAGCAGTTGTCGTTGCCGACAAAGCTCTCGCCAATATGGAAAGCTTGGGCTAACCCTTTAGGCTCTGGTTGAACCGCATAGTTGAAATTCATTCCGATGGTGTCGCCCGAGCCCAACAATCTTTGAAACAATGGCGCATCTTGAGGTGTCGTAATGATAAGGACGTCACGTATACCAGCCAGCATAAGGGTCGATAAGGGATAGTAGATCATGGGCTTGTCGTAAATCGGCAAGAGCTGCTTAGAAATTGAAATTGAGGAAGGGTAGAGCCTGGTGCCTGATCCGCCCGCAAGTATTATGCCTTTCATTTGACCTCCAAATAGCGTCCGGTGAGTATGTTTTTAAATCCAATACGGTCGAAAATCTTCAAGAGGAAGTAAGATGCTATCCAGCGCGTAAACGTCAAAGAGGTGAGATATTTTTTGGGCAACGGCTGCGCACTTTGAAAAACGTGGCGATAATGACCAACCACGGTGTTTGCATCAAACTCAGAAACGCGCCGTTGATGCTTTTGAGACAGCTGGAGGTATTCCGAGTCGTCGAGTTGAAGAAGTTTTTGTATTAGGTCGAGATAACTGAACTGCGGAAGTAGGTGATTTGCCTCACCAAGATTATATCCGCTTGCCTCAGAAAAGAAGCCGAATGTCATGGGTTCGCGAATGGCTTCAATCGCCGTGAGCGACGGTACGCCCGCGGCGGAAGCCTCTAGAAGTGCAGTTCCACAACCGACAAAGCAATGAGCCGTCGTAAAGACATCAGGAAGTTTCTCATAAGCGATTTCTCCCTCGAAAAAAACACGATCGCCCACTTTCAGATCTAAGGCCAAAGCTTCAAGTTCGCCGCGGAGTTCGCCTCCTCCATAAATCCGATAGCAGACGTCGTGACCTGTCTGGACAAGTTTGGCCACAGTTCGAATTATATGCTCGTTGTAAGTTTTAAAATCTGTCAATCGTCCCACGGACACAATGAGCCCGCGTTCAGGATTTCGATTCGTACGAGAAAGAGCGTGCGTGTTTATCGGCAGAGGAATGACTGATGAGTTGCGCATGGGCGATCCCAAGCGTTGGGAAGTACGTCGCTGAACGGAGTCGTTCATGAAAATGAGATTACGGTCAGGAATCAGGCGTAAAAGTCTAGTTATGAAATTCATCGTCCAAGAGCGCCGGGTTGGAGACCATTGATATTCGCGCGGATGGTAGACGCCGGTGCAAACAAGGGGGCGAAGTCTTAATCGCCACCAAAACCAAAAAGAAAATAGAAGACCAAAAGATTCAAAAGAATAAATGATATCCCATTTTTGCTTTTTAAGTTTGGAATAAGAGAATGGAGACGAGAGGCTATAGACTTCGCACTTGGAGTTAAGGCCGCGAAAAAAAGATTCGGAGTTCAATTTGACAAAAAAGACAATACCAACTTGATCCCCGTATTGCTCGATAAGCGTGTTCGCCATACGCATGGCAAGCGTCTCGACTCCCGCAATTGCAGGCCTTTTCAGTACGAGCAAAATCCTCATTTTGACAGTGCCTCTCCAAGTATGCCGCTAACCTATACAAGCGAACGGCCTTCAGCAATCTCCCCGTTTTGCGGCGCATAACTTGTGAAAGTGCGAACCACCTAGGAAAATGATGCCCTTTAAGCTAACTTTAGCCGTTATAGAGGAGTGAAAATGGTCATCATTACGGGTGCGGCTAGAGGCATTGGTAAGTATTTGTTCGAATATTTTGATCGAAAAGGTCAAGTGCTCGGACTCTGCCATTCTTCCGATGAGGGCAACGATCGGTTGTCAAAGGTGGATATCCGGGATTACGCCCGGGTTGATCAATGGAAGAATACCATTTCCTCCGATCTCCCCAAGGAAGTGGTGTTAATCAACTGTGCGGGCATCAGTTATAGCGGATTTGCGCATAAATGCGACATCGAGGCTTGGCAAAATGTCATTCAGACCAACCTTTCCGGTACATTTAATGTAATTCGTGCATTTTTACCGCTGATGAGAGACAGGGGTTATGGTCGGATTATCAATTTCAGCTCGGTCGTCGCGCAAAAGGGTGTGCCTGGGACCAGTGCTTATGCCGCGTCAAAGGCTGGATTGTGGGGATTGGCGAAGGCCTTGGCCGCAGAGAACGCTTGCAAGGGCATAACGGTTAACAATCTCAATCTCGGCTATTCGGAAATTGGTATGGGCTTGACGGAAATTTCTCCGGCGCATCGGATAGCCCTCTTCAAACAAATTCCGGCAGGACGTTTTGGAGCGCCTGGGGAAATTTTGAGTGCTGTTGAACTGTTGATTCAAAACGAATACATCAATGGTGCGTCTATCGACATTAACGGAGCATTGGTTTAATGGATTCATTTTATTCTGAGTTGGAATTGCAAGAAATTGGCTTTAAGGCACTGGGAAAGAATGTCAAGCTCTCGCGCAAGGCCATGGTTTACAACGCGGAAAAGATCTCAATCGGCAATGATGTGCGTATCGATGATTTTTGTATACTTTCGGGACAGATTACGTTTGGCAATTTCATTCACATCGCCGTATGTACGCGGTTGTCTGGAAGTACGGGTGGTTTAACAATAAGGGACTTTGCTGGGGTATCCTACAATTGTACAGTTATCGCCAGTTCGGATGACTATTCGGGAGAGTTTCTGACCAATCCAACTGTGCCCCTGAAATACAAGAAATTAATGCCGGCACCCGTTGTTCTGGAGCGTCATTCCCTGATTGCGTCCCACTGTTTTATCGGCCCTGGCGTTACAATCGGTGAAGGGACTGCAGTAGGGGCGATGAGTATGGTGCTCAAGAGTCTTGAGCCTTGGTCCATATACGTCGGTATTCCGGCTCGTCGTTTGAAAGATCGTAAAAGAAATCTACTTGAGCTGGAGAAGCAATTTTTGGCCGAGCATGCGCTCGAGTCTGGGCAATGAGACCAAAATGAATATTGAACGATTGAATTTTGCCGAAATTGGCGATGAGCGGGGCAAGCTGATTTCCCTAGAATCCTTCAAAAACGTCCCGTTTAAAATTGAGCGGGTATACTACATTTATGCGACCTTAAAAGGTGTTCGCCGCGGATTTCATGCTCACCGTAGTTTGAAGCAAATCTGTGTTGCTGTTCATGGGTCATGCAAATTCCTGCTTGATGACGGTTCTACCAAAGAAACGGTTACCCTCGACCGACCAGATAAAGGACTTCTTCTTCATGGAAGCATTTGGCGTGAGATGTTCGATTTTTCCGAGGACTGCGTGTTGATGGTCCTGGCGGATGAGCATTACAAAGAAGAAGATTATATTCGTAACTATGATTCCTTCTTGAGATACGTTCATAATAATGAATAAAAAAAATAGTGTGATTCAAATTAAATTTTTGGATTTGCATGCTGGCTATCTAGAGCTGAAAGCAGAGCTTGATCAGGCGTATCACCAAGTCATGGATGGCGGTCATTATATTCTAGGCTCTCACGTGAAAGACTTTGAGAGTTCATTCGCCAAATATTGTGAAGTGCCATATGCGCTGGGAATTTCGAATGGGCTCGATGCACTAAAGCTTATCTTGAAAGCGCTTGATATTAGCTCCGGGGATGAGGTTTTAGTTCCTTCCAATACATTTATTGCCACGTGGCTGGCGGTATCCGATGTGGGGGCTACCCCGGTCGCGGTCGATCCGGACCCTCGCACTCACAACATTAACCCGGAATTAGTTAGACAAAGGCTGACCAAAAAGACCAAGGCAATAATGCCCGTACATCTTTATGGCGCGCCGGCGGAGATGGATCCGCTTCGTGAAATTGCTCATGCTGAAGGATTGGCATTGATTGAAGACGCCGCGCAGGCGCAGGGCGCGACCTATAAGGGAAAGAAAAGCGGTGGTTTAGGAATTGCTGCGGGCTTCAGTTTTTATCCCGCTAAAAATTTGGGCGCGTTCGGGGATGCCGGTGCAATTACCACCACCGATGCGAATATTTACGACAAAATTCTTTACCTGCGCAATTATGGATCCAAGGTCAAATATCAGCATGAAATTGCCGGGTATAATTGCCGGCTCGATGAATTGCAGGCAGCATTCTTGAACGTCAAATTGAAGTCTTTGGATACTTGGAATGAGCGGCGGAAAAAAATTGTTTCCATATACACATCCAGTCTGCCGCGTGAGTTTGTGAAGATGCCGAAGTATCCGAATTACATTCAATCTGCATGGCATCTTTTTGTAATTGAAACCGAAAAACGCGACGCATTGAGAGACTATTTATATTCTAGAGGAATTGAATCTGTAATTCACTATCCGACTCCGCCGGGGCTTCAGAGTATCTATGTTGAACGGGAAGATTCGGCATCGGCATACGACGCCCACAAACGGATTTTATCTCTGCCGCTTGGTCCTCATTTAACGGAAGAACAAGCCCACATTGTTAGCGCTGCGATCGGTGACTTTTACCGATGAAAGATCTCCTTCGCGCGGGCTCCTGGAATGCGTTTTCGACGGTGGTGCGGGCTTGCGGACTAATTTTTTTGGCTCATGTGATCGCAGTCTATACTGGGCCTTCCGGGATGGGCCTCGTTGGCCAATTCTCTAGCATTGTTTCTATTCTCTTTGTATTTGCGGGAGGCGGCTTCGGCCACGGAGTGATCCGGACGATCGGTGTCGATCCGACAAATAAAACGGAGATCACGGATGTCTTACGCGCGGGCTCGGCGATTACGGCCATAAGCTCGTTTGTGGTGTTGATCGTTTGTTTTTTAGGATCAAGATTGATTTCCCGCCTGATTTTTGGCGATGAATCTTTCGCTTGGATCATTCGCGTCGTCGGTGTAGCGCAGATTTTCATGGCGGTCTACAATCTCATGTTGCCGGTATACAGCGGCTTTCGGCGGCCGGACTTACTTTTCTATCACTACGCATGTGGCGTTTTTGGTGGCGTGGTTATGGCTGCTATCGTCATAAAAAAATTCGGCGTGGATGGAGCGCTTATTTCCGTCATTGTTTACCAGGTGATGATGGTCGTGGGATTGATTGTCATCTCTTTAAAGGCGTTTCCACTCGCGTTTTCTTCTTTAATTCCTAAATTTGATCCGCGCGGAATGAGGTTGCTGTCTCAGTACTCGTTAATGGCCCTTACGACCGCGGTGGTTGCCCCATTAACGGCCTTGTTTATCCGTCACTATATCGAGGCCGCATACGGTTGGGAATCGGTCGGGTATTGGCAGGCCATATTAAGGATCTCCGACGCCTATATCATGCTCGTGGTGATGGTTTTAATGACGCACTATTTGCCGGCGCTTTCTCATGCGCGATCTAAGACGGAGATCTACGGGGAAACAAGAAAATTGCTCGCGGGTATGGTCCCGCTGGGCATTGTCGCCGCGGTCGTCATATTCTTGCTTCGCGATTTCATCATTCGAACTTTGTTTTCTAAATCATTTGTGGTCGCAGGTGACTACGTAGGGTGGCAGCTTGTCATCGATTTGGTGCGATCCGTCTCGTGGGCATTTTCATACATTTATTTGGCCCGCGGACATCGGAATTTTTACGTCTTCAGCGAGCTTCTTTGCGCAGCGGCTATCGTTCTATTAATGAAGCCATTACTGCTTAGGTTCGGGCTGGTCGGGGCGTACTACGCGACGTTGTCGGGCTGTCTGGGATATTTGATTTTTTCCGTTTTGTCTTACATTCATCTGGCCAATAAGCCTTACGCTAAAGACTAGCGATATTTTCCAGCAGTGGATTTTTAGCATCCTTGTCCGACAACAAAATCTTGTTACCTGGAATACGCCAATCAATATTCAGTTTCGGATCGGCATAGTAGAGGCCGCCTTCATTAGCCGGGGAATAGAAATTGTCACATTTGTAAGAAAATATGGCCGCTTCGCTGAGAACGGCAAAACCATGGGCGAATCCCCGAGGCACGATCATCATGCGCTTGTTCTCGCCGGAGAGTAGAACGGAAAAGTGTTTTCCGTAAGTGGCTGAAGTTTTGCGGAGGTCAACGACGACGTCCAGAACCTCGCCTTGAATCGCCCGCACAAGCTTGGCCTGGGCGAAATCTCCCTTTTGAAAATGGAGCCCGCGCAAAGTTCCGTACGTAGATTGGGATTCGTTGTCCTGGACAAAACCGTAATTCAGCCCAATTTCTTCCATCGCCTTTTCGTTAAAAACCTCGACAAAGTATCCTCGGCCATCGCGAAATACTTTCGGCTCAATTACGAAAAGGTCAGGAAATCCAGTATCGATTTTCACGAACGCCATTCACCTAAAAAAAAGCCGAATTCCAATCGACGTCAATGAGAATGACTCCTTATTATCAGCTAATGCGCTGCATTCTTTGCGTAGTGAAGCTTATACTTTCCTGATAGATTACATATTAAAATCTACGGAGATTTACGTGACTCAAATCGTTCAGTTTTTTTGCTGGCACCGCAAATTTTTAATCTATAATCTCGTCATACGTAATCTCAAAGTTCGTTACCGTAAGTCATTTCTCGGTTTTCTATGGACATTGATTGTCCCCATCGCAATGACTCTGGTTTATCTATTCGTATTCAAATATATCGCAAAAATCGGGGACGCCAACTATCCAATATTGCTTCTTTCAGGAATTATTCCATGGACGTTTTTTGCGACAACGCTCGCCTCAGGGACCGATTCTTTAGTTAATAACTTTAGCATCCTCACCAAGGTGCCGATAACCAATGTTGCATTTCCACTCGCGGAAGCGTGCTCGGCCTTTATTAATTTGCTATTGTCGTTTCCGGTTCTGTTGGTTTTTGGAACATTCTACGGCATTTTTCCGACGTTCTCGTGGATATGCCTCCCGCTCATCTTTATTATGCTGTTTTTGCAAACCTATTGTATGTCGCTTCTTCTGGCCATATCTAATGTTTATCTACGAGATGTTCGGCACATGGTGGGAATACTCGTTCAAATTTGGATGTACATGACGCCCATTTTATATTCGGCGGACCTGATACCCGCGGACATTTTGCATTGGTTTTATCTGAATCCTTTATTCTCAATTTTTGATTCAATTCATGTGATTTTCTTAAATGGTGAATGGCCCCAAAAATGGGCCTATTTGCACATGATGGGATGGACGTTGGCGCTGTGGTTGATGGCCTTCATGGTAAATGAAAAACTAAAATCTAAACTGGTCGAGAAGCTTTAATATGGCAATTGTGGTCAATTTCAAAAATGTCAGCAAAACGTTTACGGTGTCTCGCGGGGGGCCTCGCGATATCAAGCACCATTTGATCAAAGTTCTTAATCGTAAGTTTTTTAAGGAAACTAGAGAGTTTAAAACAGTACTGAACGATGTCAGCTTTCAGATTTCTCAAGGCGAAGTCGTGGGAATTATGGGAAAGAATGGCGTTGGTAAAAGCACCCTTCTGAAAATTATTTCGGGGATTTACCAACCAAATGTCGGTTGCGTGTCGGTTGCTGGGCGATTGGCTCCCGTATTGGAGTTGGGAGCCGGTTTTGCAGATGAGCTGAGCGGTTATGATAATATTTTTCTCAATGCCTCGATTTTAGGTTATTCGCGGAACCAGGCGCGCGAGAGCGTCCAGCAAATTATTGATTTTTCGGAATTGGGGGATCAAGTCTACGATCCCGTTCGCAATTATTCATCCGGAATGCTCGTTCGCTTGGCTTTTTCGATTGCCTGCCACCTAGACGCAAATTTACTCCTTTTTGATGAGGTCATGGCGGTGGGCGATATAGGTTTTCAAGCAAAATGCCTGGCAAAGATTCGTGAATTGAACGCGCGAGGAGCGAGTATCGTTTTGGTTAGTCACGACCCCGAGCAGATCGCAGAGCACTGTAGCCGTTGTTTAGTTATCGACAACGGGCGAGTGGTTTACGACGGCCCGGCGGATATTGGCAGCCAAAGGTACGTGGAGCTATTTGCTTGATCCGAACTTTGTGGGCATTTTATCGACGTCTTGGTCTAGCAGCGGATCAATGGAAGAATCGAAAGTTGAATTCAACAGATTTAATTGTCGAGAGCATTTCCGGCGTGCCGGCCCGGCAAACTCGGATTTTATGCCTCTTCGCTCATTTTGACGAACAAGGCGCTTTACGGGCGGCCGATCGCCATTACCTCGAGGCACTTCGACGCGACTTAGACTGCGACATAGTTTTTTGTTCGACCGGTATAAATTTGCAAGTGCCGGAGACTCGGTCGTTTTTATCGGGGCTGACTGTCGCCGCGATTTCTCGGCAGAATAAGGGATACGATTTTGGATCCTGGAAAACCGGTTTGGACTTTATCGGCCCGAGAGTAGAAAGTTATGGTTTTTTGCTCTTTACTAATAACAGCGTTATCGGTCCGGCCTTTTCTTTGGCGCCTCTCTTGCGAGATGTGAAGTCAACAGAGCTATCGGTTATTTCGATGACTGAAAGCTTTGAAAGGGAATTTCATTTGCAAAGTTACTTTCTGTTGGTGCCGAAAGCCGTTTTTCGACGTGAAGAATTTGGCAGGTTTTGGCGCAACTTATATTTTTTAGAGCAAAAAAAAAATATCGTGTATGGCAATGAAATGGGGTTTTCAAGAATGCTGGCGCAGGCCGGAATTGGCCGCCGGGCGCTTTTCCCCACTGGACCCAAATTGCAGGGCAACCCAACCCATGAAAGCTGGCGTGATCTTTTGACAATGAGGGGCTTTCCATATGTTAAACGCGACTTGCTTAAGAGGGATAAATTGAGCGCCGCGGATATGGAGTTGGTTTCAACCTATTTTGCGGGACTTCTCGATATTCATTGAGGGGATCATATACGCTAGGCTGGTTAGCCCCATGCGGATAGGATCAGTCTGAAATACCTGAGCCGAAATCAAAAAGGTCAAATGCTTGATAGATCGAACTCGAAAGGCATCCGCAATTTTTCGAATTTTGTTCATCTCAAATTTTAGAGTTTTTGATTCGAGGCGGTCGGCCAGCCGATTGGCAAGCACACTTTTGATCTTTAGCGAATCATGAAGTTGCGCCAGGCTCTTGCGGGGTTGAAGGAGGCGAGAAACTAGCCGCCAATTTCGACTTCCGACTAAATTATTTTCGTGCTGTCGATAAAGCACGGTTGGACGGTTCAGCAGGTCGATTTTTCCGCCAAAGGCGGCGCAGGCGGCAAGCCAGTGATCATGCATCGGTATATCTACAGGGAATGGCAGCGCAATATCGAGCAGTTTGCGATTAACGATGGATGTGCATCCAGCGACGATATTTTGAAATAAAATTCGATATTTATCGCTGGCTTGATTGAATTCTTTTAGTTCGAGCATGCTGGACCTTAAGCATTCCAGATGCTCGTTGACGACGCAAAGGTCGGTAAAGACAAGTGCGGCCTTGTCACCCTCGATGAGCTGTATGTGGTCTAAGGATGATTGGATTTTATCAGGGAGCCATAAATCGTCCTGGTCGGAAAGCATGACGTAGTCGGCAGTAGAAAGTTGCAGCCCAGTCTCGAAAGCTTTAATCACACCTAAATTGGTTTCGTTGCGATGCAACTGAATGTTTGGATACTGTCGGCAAATCTCCTGAACGAAACGGAACTCATCGTTTTGAGAACCGTCGTCTACCACAATTATGCGTACAGAAAATCCTTGGCGTATGTCGTTACGGATGATCGAATTGATCTGTGCTTCAATGTGCCTCGACCCATTGTGATGAGTAAGAACTATATCAATATTTTGCTGACTCATTGAGGATTGTACTTCCCAGCTCAGGGCATTTAATATCTAAATCTAGCTAATTGGATCAACTGCGGCAAGATGTGGTCGTTTCCTGGCAGCGCTAATGCGATAGGTCAAAATGAATTCTTGAAGTGATCTCGCTCTTTGCGTATCGCTCAGAGATGGTTATCACCACTTCGATCACGCAAAATTATCTAGCAAAAGCTAAAGTTCTATTGGCATCTGTTAGGCAGCATCATCCGGAAGCGACTTTCTGTCTTTGTTTGGTAGAGCGTAAAGAACAAGTTTCGGCATTCGAAGATCTACAAGGGTTTGATGACGTTATATATCCGGAAGATCTTTGGGGGGATCAAACGGAGGACACGATATTTAAATATTCGGTCGTGGAGGCCTGCACTGCCATTAAAGGAACTCTGATGCGCGCCCTAATGAGAAGATACGGCACACACGATGAAATTGTATATTTAGATCCCGATACTTTCGTGACTGCTCCGCTAGTTGAATTAATGGTCGAGCTAAAAAAATCGCAGATCATTCTGACCCCACACTTATTGGATACGGAATTTTCGGTTAAGGCGATTTGGGAAAATGAGATCTGCAGTTTGCGGCATGGTACCTTCAATCTCGGATTTTTGGCGGTTTCACGCGGTGAAGAGTCCGAAGCATTTTTGCGCTGGTGGGAAGACCGGTTAAATAATTATTGTTTCGATGATCCCAATTCAGGATTGTTTACCGATCAAAAATGGATGGATTTGGCTCCGGGCTTTTTTGAAGTGAAAATCTTAAAGCATCGTGGCTACAACGTCGCGCCCTGGAATATAGGTCATCGACGGATAACTAAGGCGGGGGGGGACATTTTTGCGGCGGGCGTACCCTTGCGATTCTTTCATTTTTCGGGATTCAATTCGGGCGCAAACCTAGGGATGATGAAGAAATATGTCTCTGGCGATCCCCGAGCCCTATTTGAATTGCGTGACAATTACGCTCGACGTTTGGCTGATGCGGGTGAGGAGAGGCTTAAGCGGATCAACTGGACTTTCGGTAATTTTCGTTCTGGACGTAAAATTGCGCCGTCGTACCGTCGGGCATTCCGATTTTACAAATGGTCGGATCCGTTCGGGCGGGCGCACTTTATATCGTGGTTAAGAGTTTGTTTTTTCGTGTATTTCAAATCCTACGCGAAAAGGCATCTTCGTTTTTGGGCAAAACGGATATGGGCTTAAAATATATCGTTCGAGAGACATTGTTTCGGGTTATCTTGTTGATAGGAAAAACCCCGCTAGGCCCGCCACTTCAGAAAATTATATTGACCTGGATAAAGTGGCGGACCGTACTGTTCCGCCAAATCGATCGCCATGAGGCGGTTTCGTCAGACTCGAAGAAGTGCTCGAGATTTCCGCGGCACGTACTTGTGCTATGCCATGCAAACTACCTCGATAGTTTGGGCGGGACCGAGAAAGTCATTTATGAGCAGGCAAGCGCATTCGCGGGACAAAATGTCGGAACGGTCGCTTTTTTTCCGATGCCAAAGTCCATTTTTTCACTAAATAAAAAAAGGAAGTACGGCTGTCTCGTCGATGGCGAGTTGGTCGAGAATTGGTTTTCTGGCGCTCAACTAGCGAGCATCTGCGAAAAGTTTAAGTTTGTACATTTTTTTATTCATCACCTTAAAGATTGGCAGCTCGCTGACTGTGAGAATCTCATTTCGCAAGTTTCCGAAAAACCGGTATTTTTCGTACATGACTTTTACGCAGTCTGCCCGAGTATAAATTTTTCCTGTCTAAATAATTCGGCGAATTCACAATTTCGTGGCGGCTGCTTTGGCGGGAAATGTTCCCAAAGATATTCTGCCGGATTGATGAACGCGTGGCGACTGCGATTTGGCCATATTATTGAAAAATGTCAACGGACCGTTGTGCCGTCTTTGTTCGTTAAGCACTCGTTGGAAAAGTATTTCCCCGATCTCTTGGCGGAAGTCGTTGTCGAGCCTCCGGCGCTGCTTTCGGCCGCAACGAGGCCTTGTGCAGAGAGGAGTCAAGGAAAAATAAAAATTGCCTACTTGGGGTATGGTTCACCCATCAAGGGCTACGATCTTTGGCGAAGCATCATTGAAGACCCACGACTGAGAAATCTGTACGATTTTGTTCAGGTCGGTGGAACTGATCAGGCTGATCCACTATGTAAATCTATTGCATTTAATCACTATAAAGATGGTCGGCAAAGGGCTGTTGAGATCCTACTCGAAGAGAATGTGGATATAGTTTTACTTTGGTCGACGGTTCCTGAAACTTTCTCATTTACGTTGCATGAAGCGCTGGCAGCGGGGAAGACCATTCTTACCGGTCCGCAAAGTGGAAATATCGCGGCTGTGGTCCGTGAGCTTGACGTGGGAATGGTGCTTGAGAATGAAAAGGCTTTGCGGGATCTTCTTTTGGACAGCCATGCTACTAGGGACATGGTTCGAAAGATTCCCGCGCGATCATTATCGGTGAACACTTGGTTCTTATCTAAAGAGACGGTGCCTTGATTTCTTTCAGAGCAAGCATGTTTAGGCAAAATATGAATAACGTGATGATAATGCCAATGGTCGCGAGTGTATTGGCTGCTCTTTTTGTCGGCTTGACGTAAACTGGCCGCTCGATCATCCATATTAGGCCGGCCAAGGTTATTGCCATGACACTCCAGTAGACATACCGAAAGTCAGCCATCGGCGTTAGTGGCAAATAACCCAACGTATAAAGTAAACCAGAGAAAAGAAGAGTTCGGATATCTCTCAAGGATGGACTTGGTTGCATGGTTAAGGTCATAAGTAGAAGTAAAGAGCCGATCCATAGCCACCAGTAGGGCTTAAAGGCAAATGGCATCAGCTTCGCGGTTCCATATACGTATCTTTCGAGAAGATTCGTTGCTTGAGTTCGCCGTTGCTTAAGATTTAAATTATTTTCATCGACGCCCGGATGCCAAATATAATACGGACTGTGAGCCGGAGATCGAATGAGATAAGAAAATGCGGAGAGCCGGTATGCAAGATAACTGATCGGATGGAGTACTAATTGGCGCAGCCAAATGGATTTAAGGCTATCTCCTAGAACCGGGTTGCCACGATATGTCGGTTTCTCTGCGAGGCAGAATGACTTCCCAACGAGTTTTGTTTTTCCGATTTCATTCTGAGCGCATTGTTGGAGATCTTCGATCGAGACGCCAGGGATCAGACTTTGTCCTGAATGAACTGAAAGAAAGAGTAAATCGTCCACCATAATGTAGTTGGAAGGATTGGTTTTAGTGGCCCCAAGAATCTGATAGTTAAGGATCGATCCCGCAAAGACCAATGCTGCGAGGGCTCCTAGCGAACTGATTGCGGACCATTTGATCGATAGCTGTCCTTGCCATCTCATAAATAGGTATAAAATGGGGCCGACTGCGAATATGGCGTTGTATCGTAAATTTACGGCGTAGAACGCAGCGAGTGCCATCAGGAGCATTTTCGATCTAGAGAGTGATGAACCGCCTAGGGCCACCATCATGAGCAGGGAAACAGCCATGCCGACGTCTTTCCACAACACTCCAGAAAAATTGATGACCCACGGTAAGAAGCCGGCCGCAATGATTAGCCATGCGAGGCGCCGCTTTTCATATTTTTGATACAGTAAATATAGTCCTGCCCAAAGCAAAGTAAGATGAAATGCTAGAAGGCCTTGGGGACCATCAACAGCATCGTTTAAGCGAGACCAAATCCAGGACATAATCGGCGGATGCCAATCGGTATATTCCAAGGTTTTAGAGATTTGGTATTGGGCAAGTGAATCGAAAGACATGAACCCGGGATAAAAGGCAAACCAGCAGAATGTAAAGCCTCCTAGTGCCAAGAAAGCGCAAGATATTTGCCTTCTCAAACTATCCTCGAAGGGTTGTATCGGCCAAAGCAAGTCTTAAGTAGTATCATAAATACGGTAAGGTTTCCGCGGAAGCTACTGATCTTGGTGGGGACTTCTCCGAAGGGATAGACACGTGAGGTGGGAATTTCTAGACAGCGATAACCGAGCTTAGGCACTCGGTAGCTAAGGTATGCGAGCAGCTCGTAAGTCATGAATATATTTCGGAATGGTGCCACTCTTGGATCGTGCAGTATTTTGGAACTGTAAGCGCGAAAACCTTGGGTCGTGTCGGTCCAAGGAAAACCCGAAAATATACTTAATAACGGTGCATGAATGAAGCGAATGGCCAGGTCTCGGGCGCGTGGGGTGTTCCCTGCAATTCCTCCCTCGACAAATCGTGAAGCCTGGACGAAATCCACACCATTTTCAAGCGCCGATATGAAACGAGGAATCGCTTCCGGATCATCTTTATCATTTCCATCGATGGTCACAATGCCCTCGTAACCTTGATCTAGTGCGAAGGCATAGGCGCATCGTAGCTGCGCACTGAGCTTGCCCGGCCCCTTTTTGACGATCAAGTTACTGACATCGGATTCCCGCAGAAAAGCCAAATCAAGTGATCCATCGGTGCTGCCGCCATCGACGATGATGATGTCGACAAGGTCAGCAAGACGCAGATTTTTCATTTTGCGAAGGAGGCTCGCTATCCTTAGGCCTTCGTTAATCACCGGAATAACGACGCAATAGCGATATCTACGCTGGTTATGGAAAGTGATTTCGTATTCGGGAGTTTCCCACGCTTGGCTCATTTCAAATCTCGGCATGGTATATGTTATTAACCATGTTGACGGCTCTGTCGATGGCGGTCAAATGAGATTCATTTTTAGAAGCGACCATTTCGATGGTGATCAACTGATCGGGCAAATAGTGTTTGAGAGCAGATTTGATTTTTTGATGGTCTGTGCGACCATCCCCAATGGGTAGAAGATCGGGCTCACTGATGTGAATGTGGCCGATTAGGGGAGCATATTTGCGCAAAGTTTCAAGCGGATCTTCATTGTTGATAGTCAGCGCGCCGGTATCAAACTGCATCTTAATGGCCCGATGATTGATCGTATTTACGACCGCCGCGGTTTCGTCAGCGGTGGTCATAAAGTTTGCTCCGTAATGAGTGGGATTTGGCTCAAGGCAAATGATGACGCCGTGTTTGGCGGCGATGTCGCCAAGGCGTGTGAAGAATACGGTTGCGATCTCCATGGTTTCACTGTCTCTTTTGCCCGAACGGTCTCGATTTTTTGGAGATCCAAAAACTAACCGTTCACCACCGAGACCAGCGCCAATTCGGCAGATATGGTCTAGGTGCTTGAGCATCGCATCTTGGCTTTGTGAATTGCCAAATACGTTAAGCCCAGATGTTCCAAACAGGAGCGCCTGCATACCTGTTATTTTGAAACCGCGTCCGAGCCACCATGCTTTAACTTTCGAAATTTCCGAATCCGTCGCGCGTGAAGGATCTGGAAAATATTTGCCCGGCGCGACATCAATGAATTTCACCCGCTGACGTCCCAAAAGTTCGGCGACGGCTTCATCTTCCGCAGTATCCCATGCAATATTTGAGATAGCGATCTTCACGATTTTTTCTCGGATTGAGCGTACGCACGCACGGCCAGAAGAGTTTCCCTGGCGCTGTACTGGTATGAACCGCGTGCGCCGAAGATTTCGGCGTGGAGGGTGCGCATATCGTAGTGGGCTGGCGTGGCCGACTTTTCAAGGTTGAATTCTAAGCCAAAACCCTGCTTCGCGATTTCTCGCACACTGACGGGTTCTGCGGTTAAATGTAAGGTACGAATGCCGGCATGCATGGCGGTACTTAGATCAGACCAAAGATTAACCATGGGATAAAATTGGAATACGCTTCGGCTCTCAATTTCTTGTATGTTATTATTATTTAAACAATCGTAGATCACATTCTTACGCAATCCAGGGCCGACAAGACCCGGCAGCCTGACGATGAGATGATTCGAAAAATGGCTTCCGACGAATGTTTCTAGTTTCCGCCGATTAAGGCCGTACGGGTGCAGTCCGTTTTCGTCAATCGCCGAACTCTCGTCGACGCCATTCGGATTCTTAAATACATCGACCGTACTGATAAGGATAAAACGTTTGCAATTTACCGCTTTTAAATGATCGATGAGGCAATCGATCTTTTGGCGGTCAGCCTCCGGCTCTCGATTGGCGATCCATTTTTGGGCTGGCGCGCCGGCGCAGACGACGAAATCAAACGTTTGCCCGGAGATCTGTTCTATATTAGTCGAGCGATAAAGTGCATCGAATTGAGTTTGTTTCAGTAAGGTGCTCCCCACGTATCCAGTATAACCTATGAGCGCATTGGCCACGAATTATCCTTTCCATTTACCGAACTAAGAGATGTTAAAGATTTCTGCATCTAATTTCTCCAATACATCGTAAATATTATCGAGCTTACCTCCCAAGATCGAAAAGCATCCTGGTAGGGAGTGATGCCTCTCAAACAAAATTGGTCGCCCATCATCGCCTTCATTTTTTACTAGAATGGTTTTCACCTCGAGCAGTGAGTCGACGTATTTCGATTTGCCGATGGGGGGTAAATATCGAGCCGAATCGCGGGCCATTCGCCCTGCACGTGTTGCGAATTGGTAGCTTGAAAGCCTTGCGTAGGGATCTACGTTTGGCTCATCCAGCCAATTAGTATGAGGTGTGTATCTCACGTGAGAAAGGGAATGAACTCCCCGTGCTGGAAAAGGCGTAAATGAAAAGAAAGGCCCATCCATAAGTGTGACTCCCAGGTCTTTGAGCTCCGGAGGCGCTTCCATCAGTGCAATCTCGGTGATCTCCTGCTTTAACTTCAAGCTAGTGCCCGGAAAATTTCCGCCAAGGTGGTTCAACCCGCTATAGGTGCAATTGAAAACGAAATTTGCCTCGGCAATAGATTCCGTGCCGCGGGAACTTAAGGCAATGGTGAGCGGTCCGTGACTTTGACGAATGATTGAAGAGGCTTTGGTTAAAAGGCGAACCTCTACGCCGGAGGCCGCCAGTTCACGATCAGCCCATTCCGCCAATTGAGTTGAATCAAAAGAGTATTCTTCGACTTGGAAGACTTGCTCGATGAGTCTAGGCTCGAAAAGTTTAGTTAATTTGGCGGGCGCGGGTTGAAGTTTTGCACCTATGTTATGACAAAACCGTTCGAATTGATGAACGGTGACTTTCGAGTTTCGACGGGCGATCGCATAAAGTGACGTAAAGTCTTTTCGAACAGCTTGCGGCCAATCATGGACAAAGCGAGGGAAGTTCACTCGGCTGCGGTAGGCGGTCATGAAGCTTCGAGGGTAGTGATAACCATTATGAACGCGTGCTTGATTGTTGTAAGAAGCACGTCGCATTAGTGATCCTTCCTGCTCGACGAGGAGCACTTTCTTTAGTTTTCTCGTCTGTGCTAGGTAGGTAGCGATGACGGTGCCATAAAATCCTCCGCCCAGTATAATGGCATCAAATCGATGTTCAATGGCCATTGTTCTGTTTTGATCTAGCTGTGCCCGAATTTACTTGGGCTATGTCTTCTATATTCAATTTTTCGTAGCGGGTCACTCGCGCACTCGTGAACTCTTGACCGACATGGTAAAGCGGACCTTCATTGGAAAGTGACGCCATGTGGAGGATGTATTCTCCTAAAACCAAAAGCACCAAAGAAATTAAAAAAAACATTCCGGATTGCTGGAGAGAAAGACTGATCCAGCCAGGCGCGACATTGGCCTTAAACAGTCCAATCGCTACGACGTAAATTGAATAGATCATATTCGCGGCCGCGCCAAAGAGGGAAAGAGATGTAACAAGTCGCATAGGGGCCCGAGTGGTAGATACTAATAGGCGCATGCTTCGGTCTATTCTTTCGCCAAGCAACTTTTTGCGCGAAGCCTTAGGCGCCGCTTTATAAGAGAGATTGGCTCGCGTAAATCCACCTGTGGCAGGCAAGTGGCGATAGGTGATGGCTGGTTGGGGATGCTGAAGGACAAAATTGACGACCCGCTTGCTGAGGAGCCGATATTGAGGTGCTTCTGTAGATAGGTTCACACCGTTAAAGTGTTTATAGAGTGAGTTAAACGCTGCGCTCGCGCATCGATAAACCAATCCCTGCGTTGGTTTATGGTCATTGTTGGCAAAAACAACGTCTGCGCCCGACACTGATTTGTCTAGCATTTCCGGCAGAAACCCAATCTCTTCTGTGAAAGGATCAATCACCGCGACGAAATCCCCTATCGCATTTTCTAGCCCGACCCATGCAGCAGTGTCCATGTCGACTTCTTTGGTGAGCGCATAGACTTGTAGATTGGGGAGCCCGGATTCCTTGGTGAGATTTTTTAGCTTAAAGAGACTTTCGTCGCTTGAGGCGTTGTCTACAACAATAAGTTCGTAATCGGTGACCATTTTCGACAGGCGTTGGGAGGCATCCGTAAGAATGCTCTCCAGTTCAGAGTCATGATTGCGAAAGACATAGACAACCGACAAGAAAATCGGAAAAACCGGCACTTTTAACTCTCCCAAAGACATTTGACTTATAGACTATAAAGTCGATGCAATGTCACTTTTATCTCCAGATCTAGCCTTCTTGCAGGTTGTCAATTGGCGCTCAACTTTCGAAAGAAAGTTGTCACTTCGCCGGCTTAATTTTATTAAGGACTAGGTAATAATACATCTTCAAACTTAAGGACCCCTTGTCTAAAACGGTGCAATATCTGACCATTCTGTGTTGGGTCATATGGGCAATTTTCTATGCGTTCACGTCGTCCATTTACGTCTCGACGTTCCATATTGATGGAGCATTTCAGACGGCTAGTGGCCTCTATCGCATAGATTCAGGTTTTTTCCCTGGAAGGGATTTCTTCCCATATCTTGGAATTGGACCGGCTATGGTTCTGTTTCCATTTTTTAAACTTTTTGGTTCCAATATGGCGGCTAGTGCAATCTCCGCCCAATTGGTTGTTTTGCTTTGCGCATCGTTTGCGGGAGCTCTGGTCTGGCATTTATTTTGGAAACCTAGAACGTTCGCCGAATCTCTTTGCTTTTCGATGACGCTTCTCTATGCGCCAGTCATTTTAGCTCAATTTAGTGTTTTCCGTCTGCCATTTTGGATTGAATTTGCGATATCGCCCGGACACTCTCTGCGTCCACTTCGTTCTTTTATTCCTTATGCTATTTTGTCAGTTTTTATTTTGTACGTGCGGCGGCCGGAAAAATCGTCGGTGACATATATTTGGGCCGGTGCTCTTGCTGGGCTCGCGATGCTTTGGTCAAATGACTACGCGATTCCATGTTTCGGTTTCTTTGGCCTGGCGATAATTTCATATTCGTGGTCCCGCAATGAGTGTAATTTAAAAAATGCTTCGCTCTACGTAATTGTGGCGCTCGTGGCTTGGAGTCTGCTTTTGACGGCAACAACCGCGGGACATCCGATTGAATTTCTCCTCTATAACTTTCGAGACGTCCGTACCGATCAATGGTGGTTTTTCGGGGAATATAGAGCTCAGAGCCGCATTTTCACAATCGGAGACTTGGGGAAGTTATGGAGTAAAGACACCCAATTACCTGTCATCATTGCATTCCTTCTTCTTACTCTCTCGTTACGAACAAAATCTGTTCAGCATTTCCTCTTGGGAGTTCTGGGGTTAACTATTTTTGCCAGTGGTGCTTTGGCGTCGATTGGTGGTCACGTGGGAGGTTATTTTGGTCCTTTAATTTTTTGGGCAAAAGCGACCTCGATCATTGGTGCATGGCGATTCATTTGGATTGCTTATGGAGCTTGGCGAAAGCCTCCGCTATATTTATGGTCTGCAGTTAGTTGCACTTTTTTTGTCCTGGCTTTTGCGGCTTCTTTGATTTCTTGGCACGACTATCGGACGACGCTTCAATTGGTACGTAACGATTCGGAGAAGATTTACGTTCCTGAATTAGGTGGTTATCTCGATCAAAAATGGCGCGAGTACATTGAGATGGCTAGGCAATCCAACGAATCCGCTGTTTTCGAGGAATATTGGGGGTTATGGAGTGCCACGAAGCGAATCTTTCCCGGCTGGCCGGTCGACTCGGTAATTCACGCTTTGGGCAAGGTTCGTGAAGAAGCAGCATCTCGTGTGAGCGATGCGAAATTGATTGTCACCACGCGTGGCTCGTGGTCACCGATTTGGCAACCGTGGAATTTGACGCAGAACTATTGGCTGTACGCAGAGTTATTGAGGAGATGGGAGCCAATTTATCTCTCTCCTGCGACAGTTGTTTGGCGCAGAATTGCTAAGGAGCGTGAGTTCAGTGACGCCTCATGCGAAATCGGTCATGATGGCACTCGTATCACTTTGGGAGATTCGGACACTGGCTTTTTCGAAGTTAAATTGAATTATGAATTGCAGGGCTCGGGAAGGTTTTTGCTCCAGGTTAAGAATAATATCTCATTCGGCGGGGGCGCAGATGGACACGTGTCGATCGATCCGAAAGGCGATGAATCAACATTTCCAATTTATCGTGAATTTCGCGGGGAAGAATACCCCGTGATCGTAAGCGGACCCAATGCTCACCGGCTAATCTTGCGTTCGTGTTCGGCAAAGAAGATTCAATATGTAAATCCAGAAATTCTAAAAACGTACGGATTGATCACTCGGTGGATAGTTTCCCAATAGATTTTTTAGTTCGTCAGCGCAAACTTCTTCTTCAGTTTCCAGCCGCGGCGCTTTAGGCGGTAGGAGAAGTTACGTTGGTCTTCGGGCAGTTCTTCATCGTTAGTCGGTTTCGGGTTGCCGTTCAGAATGGCGTTGGTGAAGTCGGTGAAGTGATTAGTTATGCGGCTCGGATGGAGGCTGGCATGGGTGCGATCCTTGGTGAAGACGGCGACAAAGTCATTCCAGCCGGAAAGGTGTTGGTTAGATAAGGGAGCGAGATGTGCGGGCCCTCTTGCGACCGTAATCATGCCGGCCTAGAACGAGGGCTTAATGAATTCAATTAATTTCGCGGGCGTCTCAGCGCCACGGACCTAGCCCGATTTTTTCTTGGCTTATGTCGCGCGAAACGGCTTTTAAAATCTCGAGCATGCGTTTGTCTTTGCGTAGCCAAGATTTGAATTCAACTTTTTTTAAGCGAAAGAGTTCTTGAAATTTAGTGAACGTACCGCTGTAGCCATTTCGCTTTTTAAAAAGATAAGCATTGCGGCGGCAGTAGTATTCGGCGGTCGCGCTGAAGGCTCCCACTTCGCGGTGATGGTGAACCCGTGAGCGGTAAGAAACATAATTTTTGTAGCCTGCACGCTGTGCCAGCAATCCCCATTCACAATCTTCGTAATACAGAAAATAGTCTTCAGGAATCAGTCCGATTTTTTTGATCACGTCGCAATGAGTGAATACGCACGCTCCATTCACGTAGTCGGTAGCGCCGAATTCATTTTTTAGTTCGGGAATTTCGTTTACGGTACGGCCTTTGTTTCCGTGTTTCACGCGGCCGCGGGAGTCGATCTTAGATTGAAAAAAGTAGACAGACTCTCCGCCGTTGAGGTCAGTAAGCGAACCCAAAAAACCAGGATTATCGAGACGGGCCCATAGGCTGGTCAAAATCTCCAGACAATCGTTTTCAACCGTTAAATCTTTGGTGAGCAACCACAAGAATTCGGCACCATCCTCGATCGCTTTTTGAATACCTAGGTTCATCCCACCGGCATACCCTAAATTAACCGGGGTCGAGACGATCTGCTCGGGTTTTAGTTCCTGATTCAGGCGATTTATTGCTTCCGGGCCCGTGCCATTTTCCACGACGTAGATTCTTTTTTCCGGGCCGCGAAGCTGTTCAAGGTTTTTAACTAACCGAATCGCGCTATCGACATTTCGGTAATTGAGAATAACGCAGGCGATTTTACTCATGTGTTTTGTCCCGTAAACGGCGATACAAAATTGTTGAAGGCGGGAAAAGACGTATCGCGGGCGGAAAGAGTCGGTGATTTTACACACCAATCAAAATCGATCGAGTTCCAAAGAATTCCGCTATCGGCCTCAGAATTGTAGACGGAGGTGACCGCATATACCATGGCGGTTTCATCTTCTTTGGCTAGAAAGCCATGGGCAACTCCCTTCGGCACATAAACTGAGATCGCGTCCTTGCCGTTCAACTCCACGCTGGCGCATTTGCCGTAAGTCGGAGCTTTTTTCCTTAAATCGACAATCACATCGACAGCGGATCCGGACACGCAATAAACAAGCTTCGCGTGCTCGAACGGCGGCTTTTGGAAGTGCAGGCCGCGCACGACGTTTTTGTGCGATACCGAATAATATTGCTCGGCAAATTGCCATTCGAGACCGTTGTCGCGAAAAAAACCTTCATGCATGGTCTTGCAAAAAAAACCGCGCTCGTCAGGCATTACTTTTCCATGAATTGTGAAGGCGCCCGAAATCGCGAGTGGCTTAAGTTTAAACATTTGAATCTTCCGCGAAAAATTCTTTAAGTCCGGTATCAAGCGGGACCTTCGGAGACCAACCTGGAAGGATGTCGCCTGCCGCCCATGGTTTCATGACTTCACGTGAACGATAAGGTCTTGATCCCCACTCGACGGGGATAGGTTTGCCACTGGCCGCGGCGCTTTTCGCGACTAAGGTGCGCAAATTATTTCTTTCGCCGGAACGAAGATAGAAATCTTCGAATTTCCCTTCGGGGTTTTTCTGTACCCGTACCATTGCCGACATAAATGCCTGAACGGCATCACTGACGTGCAATAAATCAATTTCTTGTTCACCGGGGGAGAGTTTGAGCGGTTGAGCCGCTTCCGCGGAGTCGCGAAGTAAGCGCAAAAGTTTCTTTCGTGAGTCGCGCGGTCCGTAGGTGTCAAAAAGCTTTAAGGTAACATTTCGGAGACCGCGTGCATCGCAATAGTAACGGAGGATGGATTCAAAAGCTTCTTTGGTGGCCGCATAAAGATTCGTTGGCAGGCCCTTCTGACCTCCAAAATTTTGCCAAGCTGTACCGGCGGAAACTAAATGCATGCACCCGTTACCAATCATTGCGTCCACCAGCTCCGTTCCGAACGTGATATTTGTCGCGCAAAGATTCGGTATGTCGGAAAATTGATGTTCCACGAGGAATAGCGAGGCAAGATGCACAACGACGTCGGGTCTGGCGGATTTAAAGGCAAGATCAATGGATTTACCAGTCCCGTCATAAGCGTGTACGGATACGCCTAAAAGTTCATTAGGCAGCTGATTCCTTGGGCGGAGTAATGCATGGACTTGATGCCCAGCTTTAAGCAATTCAGATGTGAGATGGCGTCCAATGAAACCACTAGCGCCGGTGATCAAAACGTCGATTTTTCACTCCTCAATTGAGTGGCCACAATTTAGCTGTGTCATCCTCAACATTCAAAGCCGAGCGCAGCTCATTTATGCGGTGAGTCACATCCGTGATTTTAAGAGCTGAACGTGATTATATCTGCGCTCATGAGACAAAAAGTCATCGATGCGGGGCGCGAGTACTTTCGAAGCCTCCCAAAAAAGCAAATGCGGCCGGGTCAGGATTACATTCCAGTATCCGGTAAAGTTCTTGATGAGGATGATCTAGATCACCTCCTAGAGGCAAGCCTGGACATGTGGTTAACCGCGGGAAGATTTGCCGACACATTTGAGAAGCAATTCGCCGAATTTATGGGGCAGAAATATTGTTTGCTCGTCAACTCAGGCTCTTCGGCAAACCTCGTGGCATTTAGTGCTTTAACGTCACCTCTACTGGGAAGTAAAAAGATCAAAGCGGGGGACGAGGTCATCACGGTAGCGGCGGGATTTCCGACGACGGTGAATCCCATTATTCAGAACCAATGCGTTCCCGTCTTTATTGACGTGGAGCTTGGTACTTACCAAGTTGATATTTCGAAACTTGAATCCGCCCTGAGTGAAAAAACCAGCGCGGTAATGATCGCGCACACCCTCGGTAACATGTTTAACGCGCGCGAAGTCCGCGACTTTTGCAAAAAACATGATCTTTGGTTAGTTGAGGATTGCTGTGATGCCACGGGTGCGACGTTTGAAGGCCAAAAGGCGGGGACCTTTGGCGACATCGCGACCGTTAGTTTTTATCCCGCCCATCATATCACTATGGGTGAAGGCGGAGCGGTTCTTACATCGAATCCGATTCTTAAGCGTGCGGCGGAATCCATTCGAGATTGGGGCAGGGATTGTTGGTGTCCTCCCGGAAAAGACAATACTTGTCAGAAGCGGTTTAACTGGACACTTGGACAAATGCCGAAGGGCTATGATCACAAGTACACCTACAGCCACGTCGGCTACAACTTGAAGGTCAGCGACATGCAAGCGGCGATCGGCGTAAGCCAGCTTAAAAAGTTGCCTGCCTTCATCGCTAAGCGCCGGCAGAATTTTTTTTACCTCCGCGAAAAACTTATGGGTATAGAAAGTAAGATCATCCTTCCGCGAGCAACCGAAGGTGCTGAGGCGAGTTGGTTTGGTTTTCCGATTACGTTACGGGCTGAAAGTGAAATTTCCCGCAATGACTTGGTTAAATTTTTGGAATCAAAAAAAATCGGGACACGGCTTTTATTCGGCGGAAATTTGGTCAAGCAGCCGGCTTACGCCCAAGTCGTTCACAGGGTGGTCGGTTCTTTGGAGTCAACCGACATGATCATGAATAATACTTTTTGGGTCGGCGTTTATCCCGCGCTTGAGACGATTCATTTGGATTATATCGCGCAGCTGATCGAAAGCGGCCTTAACGGAGAAATAAGATGAAAGTTGCCATTCTTGCCGGCGGATACGGGACACGTCTCTCGGAAGAAACTGAATTGAAGCCGAAACCTATGGTGGAAATTGGTGGCAAGCCAATGCTTTGGCACATCATGAAGCACTACTACTCGTACGGGTTTAACGACTTCGTGATTTTGGGTGGTTATAAGTGCTTCGCGATTAAAGAATATTTTTCGAACTACACTTTCCACAATAGCGATATCGTGGTGGACGCCTCGCAAAACAAAGTAACCGTCGTGAATAACAATTCCGAAAAATGGAAAGTCACCATCCTCGATACCGGCCTCGACACGATGACCGGTGGCCGCATTCGGCGCGCCAAAGAATATCTTAAAGATGGGCCTTTTATGGTGACTTACGGCGACGGCGTTTCTGACGTCAATTTAGAAAGTTTAATCGGGTTTCATCGCCGCCACAAGGCGATCTGTACGCTGACCGCGATTCAGCCCGAAGCGCGTTTTGGGGTGATTCAATTTGGCGATAACGACCAGGTGCAAAAGTTTGCCGAAAAGCCAAAAGGCGACGGCTCATGGATCAATGGCGGGTTTTTTGTCTGCGAACCCGAAATTTTAAAATACCTCGATAGCGATGAGACCATATTTGAACGAAGTCCACTCGAGAAACTTGCCGGCGAAAATAAATTATTTGCTTATCGTCACGAAGGTTTTTGGAAGTGTATGGACACTCTCCGCGACAAACAGCAGTTGGAAACTATGTGGGAAAAAGGAGACGTGCGTTGGCGCGTTTGAACCGCTCGTTTTGGAAAGGCCGCCGGGTTTTAATAACCGGACACACAGGTTTTAAGGGGACTTGGCTTGCGCAGATTCTGCAAAAATTAGGCGCTGAGGTGGCGGGATACGCTCTTGCGCCCGAGACCAATCCGAATCATTTTGAAATATTAAAATGGGAATTACGCCATACCCTTGGGGATATTCGCGATATTGAGGGCACGCGCGATTATTTTACGGAGATTGGGCCCGAAGTCGTTTTGCACCTTGCGGCTCAGCCATTGGTTCTGGATTCATACGAGAATCCCCGTGAGACCTATGAGATTAATGTCATGGGAACGCTAAATGTTTTGGAGGCTGTTCGACAAACCCCCTCGGTCAAAGCGGTTATCATCGTAACTTCCGATAAATGTTATGAGAACCGCGAGTGGGACCGACCTTACCGGGAGGATGACTCCATGGGAGGTTATGATCCCTACAGCTCATCGAAGGGTTGCGCCGAACTCTTAACTTCGAGCTATCGTCAAAGTTTTTTCAATCCGTCGGCATTCGGTGATCGCCATCAGGTCCTTCTGGCATCAGCTCGGGCGGGCAATGTTATCGGCGGCGGGGATTGGGCTCCCAATCGTTTACTCCCGGATTTTGCCCGGGCATTTTCGCGCGGAGAAAAGGTCGTCCTTCGTAATCCGGAGGCCGTGCGGCCTTGGCAGCACGTGATTGATCCGTTGATTGGCTACTTGATGCTGGCGGAAAAGTTAGCCGCGGGAAAGAAAGAATTCGCTAAAGGCTGGAATTTTGGTCCGGAGCTATCCAGTTGCTGGAGCGTGGGCCAGATCGTCGAAAAAGTTCAAGAACTGTGGCCCGAATTTAAATTCGAACTCGAGAAATCAAATCGCCATGAAGCGAAGTTTTTAATGCTCGATTCAAGCAAAGCTAAATCTGAATTAGGCTGGAATTCTAGTTTTGATATTCAAGAATCATTAAGCCTCACGCTTCGCTGGTATGAGGCTTATATAAGGCACCGCGAAGTTCTCACTTACGATCAAATCGCGGCTCTATTGAGTAAAATAGCCGTATAGTTATCCGCCCAGCTCCATCTTCGCAATAGTCTGCAGCTGCATATTGCTCGTACCTTCATAGATCTGCCCAATCTTACAGTCGCGGAAGAACTTCTCTACCGGGTACTCTTTGGTGAATCCATTGCCACCAAAAAGATCGACCGCCATCGAGCAAATGCGCTCAGCATTGCGCGAGGCAATCAGCTTCGCGATGGCAGCGTCTTTGGCGAAGGGTAGGCCAGAGTCTTTAAGTCTAGCGGCATTGTAGACGTGAAGTTTTGCACTCTCGAGTAAGCAGCGCATTTCGCTCAGCTGGAACTGCACGCCTTGGAATTCGGAGATCGCTTTGCCGAATTGTTCACGGCTCTTAATGTATTTTACAGTTGCTTCGAAAGCACCTTGGGAGATACCGAGCATTTGCGCGGCAATGCCGATGCGGCCTTCATTTAAAGTTTCGATGGCAGCTTTGTAGCCTTTGCCGATCTCGCCGAGCACGTTTTCTTTAGGGATTTGGCAATTTTCAAAAAGGAGTTCGCAGGTCGAAGAGGCGCGAATGCCGAGTTTGTCTTCTTTTTTACCGACCTTAAAGCCGGCCATGCCTTTTTCGACGATAAAGCCCGTGATTCCCTTATAGCCTTTAGCGAAATCGGTGTTCGCGAAAACCAGAAACAAGCTCGCTTCATTGGCGCTGGTGATCCAGAGTTTGTGGCCGTTCAATACAAAGTGCGAACCTTTATCTTCCGCTTTAAGTTTCAGAGCAAAAGCGTCCGAACCGCTCGAGCTTTCGGATAGGGCATAGGAGCCTACCCATTCGGTGGCGAGTTTGGGGAGATATTTTTTCTTTTGCGCGTCGCTACCCCAGCGAAGCAGAGCATTGGTCACTAAAGTGTTTTGCACATCGACCAAAACGCTGCACGAGCCATCGATTCGGCCAAGTTCTTCGACCGCGATGCAGGCCATGGTGAAGGAGCTTCCGGCGCCGCCATACTCTTCAGGAGTTTCGATGCCCATCAGGCCCATTTCGAAGAACTTTTTGATCAGGCTGGGGTCCATGGTGGCCGCTTCGTCCATTTTGGTGACGAGGGGGCGGATCTCGGATTCAGCGAACTCACGAATCGCTTCGCGAAAGGCGTTTTCGTCGTCACTCATCGTGGTCAATGCGGGGCGGGCGTCGGTCATAAATCTCCTCTTAATCTACCTTAAAGCGCCTATATGTTGACTGGCCTAATTGTTAGGTTAAATTCAACGGGAATGCAAAGTCCTTATCGAGTTCTCATAGCTAAACCCGGCCTCGATGGCCATGACCGCGGCGCGAAAGTGGTCGCTCGTGCGTTGCGCGATGCGGGGTTCGAGGTCATTTATACGGGTCTCCATCAAACGCCGCAAATGGTGGTGGAGGCGGCGGTTCAAGAAGACGTCGATATCGTGGGACTTTCGATCTTGTCGGGCGCCCATGTGCCCTTGGTGACGGCTGTTCAGGATATTTTTAAGCAGCGCAAAATCGATAAGCCGATTTTCGTGGGTGGGATTATTCCGCCGGAAGATTCCAAGTTCTTAAAAGGGCAGGGTGTGGCCGCGGTTTTTGGCCCGGGCTCAAGCTCCAAAGAGATTGTTGCTGAAATTCACCGGGTATTGAAAGCCTGAAAGGTCAGTAGCTTAATCACTTACGCAAAATTGCGATGAATTCTTCTGTGAAGCTAAAGATTTGATACGATTTGTACGGCCATTCTAATTTGGTCTCACAAAGTTGAAGTAGTTCTCTGAAGGAATTCGGGGTCCAAACATGGAAGTGGATATCGTCGCTATTGTGATCAAACTTCGCGATGTACTCTTCAAGTTTTTTTTCTCTTAAATTCATTACTTTTTTCCCGTATTCTCGCATATGCGATTCGCGACTTGCATGAGGGCCGTCAACGAAGTCGGACAAGATATGGTTGGGTGGGGTGATCGAGCGCTTTTTGTCAAAGCTTGCGCGTTTGTCGGGGATGGCGAGATAGACCAAGCCATCAGATTTAAGCTTGGAAGACATATTAAGGAGAACTTGTATTGGATTTTCCGAGTGTTCCAGCATGTGATTTGCAATTATAAAATCCAAACTTGCCTGCTTGATGGGGCCAAGTGTTTCGCTTGATGCCAAAATCGTGGGAATAATTAGAAGATAGTCATTCAATTCCCGATAGGTTTCGCGCTTTAAAGTATGCGGATACCGATCAACATAAGTAACTTGGCAATTCTCAGGTAGTAAGACGGGACAGTGAAGCCCGCCAATTTCGATGCCTTCTCCACGGATTACTTCCTTGGCGAGATGTGAACGTGTAACGCCGTTCCAATGGAGCACCAAAGATTGACGCTGGACCATGCGGTTATATTTTTTTAACCATTCTGGATGATCCGACAAATCTTGAAGTTTTCCCCCAACAGGCAGACGCTCTAGGAATAACTGCTCTACGGCCTCTTTATGAAGGGAGAGGGCAGAATTCCGCTGCTGAATTAGACGCTCGACCCGAATTACGACCGGTTTGAGCAGTGGTAAATTTCTAAACAAATTAAATATTCGCCTCATAGCGGGATCGTATTTAGAATTTTAATAAGAGTCCAGCTTGAAAGCCCGATTGAGGCGCGAAAGTAATGGCTTGGGCTTTACCTAATGCGGTTAAAAAGGTTGAATTATCTCACAGGAAGATCCAATGGTACTGCGGGAACTCGGTTCGGGAGATTGTCGCCGAAAACATCTGTCATACGGTCACTGGCATATCCATCTATTTTTGCAAGGTGGCGGCCGCGAGCAGCCTCATGCAGCGCTGCTGAATGCTTTTGACAACGGAAAATTTGATTCCTAAAAGCCTTCGCGATTCCTTAGCATTTAGTTTGATCGTCATGCGCTTAGGGAAATAGGGGGCCGAATCGTAAAGATCAAAGGCCGCCCTAATCTTTGAAGGGGAAACTCCCGATTTGCGGATTCGGTCGTTCATTTCCTGCTTAATATCCTCGGACAGTGCAAGCACGGTTGACTGGTCTTGGCCCTTTACTAAGGTCAGGTTCTTTGGCGAACGCTTGTGCGTGCAGGACAAAACGTCGCCGGCACTGGTGAGCAGGCAAAGTCGGAAGGCACTTAAGTGGTTGACGGAGAGAGTGGTTTCTCCCCTGGTGAAAATGACCGAAGCCGTTTTAGCCAAGATAACTTCATTCGTAAATTTGCCATAGCTGGGTTGGCCCCCGAAGACTGTGTATTCAATGATACCCAGGGCTGCCGCACTTTCCACCAAAGCCATATCGGCTTTTTTGACCGTGCCGAAAAACAATTCTGTTGGGGTGGCGAAGGCGTTTTTGGTCGTCAAAGCCAGAACGGCAATAACCAAATTTCGCAAGAGCATTCGCTGGCCTCCACTAATCTGGTTTGTAGCTTGATTTTGGAATGTCTTGGAGCCTTTTTGCGTTACGCTGTGGCGCAAAAAAGGCTCCAAGACCTACCACTTCATCTGCCGCATCTTCTCCAACACGCCTTTTTTCTCGAGCACGTGGTAGGTGGCGGGCGAAACGTAGATCCGCGGGATGAAATTGCGGTAGTGGCTCAAGACCTTCATCAACGACTGCGAGACATCGGTCAAAAGCTTAAGCTCATTGTGCCGGGTCAAAACCTTCACCGTGTCGCGTGATTTGATCGGATCGCCCTTGGATTTTTTAAGGTCGTCCGGGTTGCGGGTGAACATGACGTCGCGTTGCGGGATGTCGTCGATCATCCAGGCGTCAGGGGCGACACTCTTCAATTCCTCTTTGAGCCATGCGGTGGCTTGCTGGCACTGCCGCACTAAAGACTTACGATGCTCTTCGTTTTCGATCACCGTAGGTTTCAATGGCGCGATTCGGATTTGCGCGGGCGGAGTACGACGAGCGAGCATCTCGCTCAGCTCGCCGATCATGGGATGGCGTGCGCGGCCCGCCAAGTAGTCGTGCAGCTTCGCCATGAAGTAGGAATCGTTGAAGGTGAAGTACTCGTAAGGATTTTGCGAAACCTTGTCCATCAGGTCTTCGAATGAGAACGACAGATGGTTCTCGAGGAAGTACTCGCCGATCTTTGCGGCCAGCAGGTCGAACTTATAGCCCGTCCCCTCGTGAATGATCTGCGAGTACCAAAAATACCTGGCCACCAAAAACGAATCGACCACGTTGATGCCGTCTTCGTGAATGCACAGCATGTCTTGGCCGTTCTCGTTATGCAGGCGCATTGCGCGGATCAAGAAATCCAAGTCGAACAAGCCGATCTTGACGCCGGTGTGGTTGGCGTCGCGGATCAAGTAATCCATACGGTCGGCGTCGACGTCGGCGTGCATGAGTTGATTGGCGAGCAAGTTTTGCGATTTGCCGGCGATGATTTGCGAAAGTTCGACCGGATCGATGCCTTCGTCCTTCAAGATGCGCGTGATGCCGCCGTCGAAATCGGTGTTCAAAATGATATGCGAGCCCAGCACTTCGTGATTGGACGTGTACTTCGGTTTTTGCACTTGGCTTTGATTGCGCCAGTGATTGATGTAGGCCATCTCGACCGAGTGGGAAAAAGGGAAGGTGCCGATATCGTGAAGCATGGCCGCAAGACGCATCATGCGATGGAAAGTCGTTTTCTCATCGCGCGCTTTGGGATCGAACATTTTCTCGTCGCTTGTGGCCAAACCCAAACTTCTAAGAATACGATCCATAACGTGGCTTACGCCTAAAGCGTGGGCATGACGCGTATGGGTTGCGCCGGGGAAGATGTAAAAACTGAAGCCCAACTGTCTGATCCAGCGCAGTCGCTGATAGTAGAGTGTCTCGAGAATCCGGGTTTCGACCCGGTTAAGCGTGATGTAGCCGTGGATATTGTCGAATATGACTTTTTTCATCAGTCATCAGTATCGCCTCTTGAAGCCTGTCATTGAACTTAAGATTTCGAGTTACTGGACCGATGGCCAAATATTAAACGATTTTCATTCGGGACGGGGGTCGAGTCAGCCTACCATTCATCGCCCATTCATCTTATTATGGGGACTTCGAAAACAATGAGGAGAGTGAATGTTAACCGCAGTCGTAGTTATTGTTTCCGTAGCCGCGTTGCTCGCGGCCAAAGCTGCACAAAAGCAGCTTATTCCCGCTAAAGTGAACGCCGGAAAATCCAAACCGTGAGACACATCTTCCTGCTTATGGGGCTAGTGGGCTGCATGCATGCGAACGCCACCTGGCTCTCGGTCAAAGAAGCGGGAAGTGTGATCGAAAAATTCCACACCGACTACGAGGTTTTTAAAAACGGCTCGTGGGTGCAGACGGTCGACTATGTGATCCGTGTGCAAAGCGAAGATTCCAAAGTCAACGCCAGTCTTCTTCCGATCGAGTACAACGCTTTTACCGATCAGGTGGAAGTGCTTGAGGCGTTCACGCAAAATGGAAAAGAAAAAATTCCGGTGGATCCCTCGGCGATCGAGGATCGCGATAAAGGCGAGTCGAAAGACTATGACGTGCAGCGGGTCCGATCGATCGTTTTTCCGCGCGTCGAAATCGGCTCAAGGCTTCATGTGCGCTACCGCGTGAAAACCACCAAACCGCTGATCGAAGATCGTTGGTCGACCGAAGTTTCGGTTTTCCCAAGCTTTCACATCGAGAGTTACCTGGTGAAGGTGCGCTCCGAAATGCCGCTCTTTTTTGAAGTTCAAGACCCGCGCGGGCTTTTGAACGTTAAGCAGCCGAATGCGAAAACCATCGAAGTGCGCAACCGAAAAACGCTTCCGGGCTGGGTGCATGCGGAGAAAGACGCCTACTTTCACCCGGGCGGCAACAGCGAGGTTTGGATCTCGACGCATAAAGATTGGTCCACATTTTTTAGTGGCCTTGGCAAAAGCTACGATGAAATTTTAAGCGCGGGCGTGCCGGAAAAATTAAAGCCGTTGGTGAAGCAGGCTTTGAAAATGAAATCGACCGCGGAGAAAATAAAATTCATCAACGAGGAGGTCAGTCGTGAATTTCGCTACTTCGGCGATTGGCGCCGCCATAACGGCGGCCTTGTTCCTCGTCCTTTAAAGGAAATCGAAAAATCGCGTTACGGCGATTGCAAAGATTTGGCGATGCTCGTGACCTCGTTGTTGCGCGCACTTAAACTTGACGCTCACGTCGCTTTGGTCCGCCGCGGGGAAAATCCGTGGGGTAATGAGCCTGACTACAATTTGCCGGCGACGAATCATTTCAATCACGCGATCGTTTCCGTCAAAGACGGCGGGAAAACCTATTGGCTGGATGCGACCAATCCCGTCACCTCGCTTGAACCCTATCCGGATATCTCGGGAAGGCCGTCTTGGTTGATGGGCGAGGGTGGAGGCTTTGCTAGGTTGCCTGAGGCTCAGGCTGAGCAATTCGTGAACGTACACAACTATGAATACCGCTTTCAAGATGAAGACACGGTCAAAGTGAAAGTCGATGCGAGCTTCGAAAAGCTTGCGCCCTACAACATGGCCAATAATTTAATGCTGGCCGCGCGAAGCGAAGTTTTGTCCTCGACGCTGGATTATTTTAGCGAGGGACAAGAAGTGAAGGGCCACCGCTTTTTAAAAGAGCCGCAAACCGGGCGCACTTTGAGCGACATGAAGTTGTCGCTTGAGTACACCGCGGGCAGGGTCACCTTCAATGCCGGAAAATCCGCGTTCTGGGTGATTCCCGACGGCTTCTTGCAAGGATCGTTTTACGAAACCGATGAGCGCGAAAGCGACATGAAGATCGGCGATGAGCCCTATGTGTTTCGCGGCACCAGGCGATTGAAGGACACTAAGCTTGCGCAAGAGATTCCCGATCCTTGCAAAGTCGATTCGAGGTGGATGAGCCTTGAGCGCAGCATAAAGATCGACGGTCGTGATGTGGTCATCAACCAAGAGATCGTGCTTCGTCGCCCCTTTGTGACCAAGGCCGAATTCAAATCGGCGGCGTTTCGCAAACTCCAGGAAGACACCAAGGGTTGTTTTTACCGCTCCGGCGTTCTTATTGAAGCGAACAAAAATAAAGGTTAGGCTTTGGGTATGGAACAACTTGATTTGATGAAACTAGGAGCTGAACTCGGCATGACTTTCGTGCCGTTTTTGTTTGCACTTTGCTTCCACGAATACGCCCACGGCTTGGTGGCGAAGTGGCGCGGCGATGACACGGCCATGCGCATGGGCCGGCTGACCATGAATCCTTTTGCCCATGCTGACACTTTAGGCACTTTTATCTTGCCGATCGCGGCGATCGCTTTTCACAGCCCCTTCTTTTTTGGTTGGGCGAAGCCGGTGCCGGTCGATGAACGCAATCTCAAAAACCGCCGTAGCGACATGTTTTGGGTGGCTCTTGCCGGTCCACTTTCGAATTTGCTGATGGCTTTGGTCGGCACCGTTTTGCTGGCCGTGGTGATGGCTAAGTTCAGCCACCTGGCCTCGGCCCCGGCCTTGATGCGGCTGCTGCAGACCTTTTTGGTGATCAACCTGTTTTTATGCTTCTTCAATTTGATCCCGATCCATCCGCTCGATGGGGGTAAAGTTTTGGCGCCCTTTCTGCCGGCGACTTGGAATATTTGGCTTGAGAACAATCAAGGTACGCTGAACATGGCGCTTCTGATGATTTTGCTGTTGGGAGGCGGGTTGCTGGCGATGCCTGTTTATGCCGCAGTCCATGTGCTCGAGGCTTTGGCGACCTCTTTAGCTGTCGCAATAGGCTAAAAAAGTCTTGAATTTCCGGACTTTGGTTGGTGTGATTAGCCTGAATGAGCATACACGTCCAATTAGATCGATTTGAAGGCCCACTTGGCCTACTTCTGCACCTTATTCGGGAGCAGGAGATGGATATTTTTAATATCAATATCCACGAGATCACGCGCCAGTACTTAGAGTACATCAAGACCATGCGGCGCTTGGATTTGGAAGTCGCCGGTGAGTTTGTCGCCATGGCCGCGACGTTGATTCATATTAAATCCCGCATGCTTTTGCCTCAATACAACGAAGAGGGCGAAGAGGTTTCCGAGGATCCGCGCAAAGAGCTGGTGCAGAAACTCATGGAATACAAAAAGTTCCGCGAGCTTTCGACCGAGTTGTACAAACGCCCGTTGCTTGGCCGCGACGTTTTTACGCGCGGTGAACGCGAGGATGTCGAGGCTTTGGAAGAGGGCGAGCTGGTTTTGGAAGAAAACCCGTTGTTCTCTTTGATCGCTTCGTTTCGCGGCGCCATGAAGAACATGAAGAAGACCGTGCACAATGTGTCGTCTTCATTGAAGTCGATCGCCGAACGCATTTTGGAAATCAAAGACCGCTTGATCGTCGGCCAGCGCACGGTGATGCGCGAGCTGATCACCGAAACCGAAAACATGAGCAATCAGGTGTTGCTCACCTTCTTGTCTTTGCTTGAGCTTGCCAAGATGGGCTTTATCTCCGTTTTTCAGAATGAAGCTTTCGCCGATATTTTTATCGACACCAAACGTACGATCGACCGCGATGTGGTCTCGCAAGTCGAGAACTACGACAGCGTGAATGCTTCGGCCACGGCTGAGGCCATCATTAACGATGCCCAGCTGAGCTTGGATGAAGCGGTGCCGATGTATGAGGGCGAGGAAGCGCCGGTCGTGGTGGAGAGCTTCGCCGATGCGGCGACCGACGAGGAGATTGCGGCCGAAGAGGCCTTGCTTGAGGTCCGCGCGGTCGATAGTCCGGGTGAGGTGGCGGAAGAGATCGCCCATGAACAGGAATTTTTGGAAAGTACCAATGGTCCGTTGGTTATGGGATTTGAGGGCGAGGCTAGCTTCGGCGCAGAAGGTGCGGAGCCGATACATGCGGCTCCGGAGGAGACCGCCGTTGAGCCCAGCCGGCCCATCGAATTTCTGCCGCCGCAGATGATTCAGGAGATGCCGGAAGAGTTTTTGGCCTCTGAGCCCGACGCCACCTTCGGCGCCGAAGGTTCAGAACCGATACACCCTGTCGATCAAAATGTGAATTCCGCCCTAAGCGCGGCGTTAGCCGCCTTTGACGCCTTCAATGAAGTCGAAGAAGCGGAAGAGAAGCCTTCTGAAGAAGAGAAACCGCCCGAGGTAGAACCATGAGCAAAAAGAAAAAAGCAGCTAAGACCAGCAAAAAAGGCGATTGGAAAAAGAAGCCTCAGCCCACGCCCTTAGAGGCGGCTGCGGAAGCGCGCGAAGAGGCGGCGGTCGAAGAATCTCCGAATTCCGAACTCAATTTGGAATTTGCCGAAGATGAAGACGGCGACGGCGAGTTGCCGCTGAATGAAAACGAAGTGTTTATCGACATCGAACTTGAAGAAGGCCAAGAACTGGTCTTTGGCGAAGAGGGCGACGAAGAGGAAGAAGAAGAGCGCGTGGCCACCGACGAAGAAGTCGAAGGGTCTGACGAAGACGAGCAGATCATTGAAGCCGCGGCCGATGAACTCGCCGACACCGAACTCGCCTCATTTGAGTCCGCCAACATCGAAGATGTCGAGACGATCTCCGAAGGTGAGATTCGCTCGGTCGTCGAGAGCATTTTATTCTCGACCGACAAGCCGATCTCGATCGCTTTGATCAAGCAAGTTTTCAAGGGCACGCAAGTGAAGTCGAAAGACATCCGCGAAGCCTTGACCGCACTTTCGAAAGATTACTTGGAATCGAACCGCGGCTTCACGTTGGATGAAATTGCCGGCGGATTTCAGCTGCGCACCAAGCCCGAAAATATGAAGTACTTGCGCCAATCGGTGAAGGCGCGCCCGTTCCGCCTAAGCGGTCCGGCTTTGGAAGTGCTGTCGATCGTCGCTTACAAACAGCCGACCACCAAGGCTCAAATCGACGAGATCCGCGGCGTTGAGAGCGGGCATTTGTTGCGCGCTTTGATGGAAAAGCACCTCCTCACATTTGGAGAGCGCAGCGATCTTCCCGGTAAGCCCATGTTTTATGAGACCACGCGCAAGTTTTTGGAGATTTTCGGCCTACGCAATATCGCCGAGCTTCCGTCGCTTCACGAAATCGATCAGTTGATTCCTGAGGGAATCGGCGAAGAAGAAGTGAAGAAAGAAAAACTGAGCGATTTGACCGGCGAGCTTTCGACCGCCACGACCGAATCGTATTCGGTGGGCGAGGATGAGCTTTTGAAAATCACCGACGAGCTCAGCCACATCACCACCAGCTCCGATTTCTTTGAGCAAGAAAAGCAGCGCATGCGCGATAAGCGCGATGCCGACCGCGCGCAAGATATCCGCGAGAAGCAGATCGTGGGCGAAGAGGTCGACAACAAAGACGTGCGTTGGCTTGAACGCTATGATGCGGCCAAGCTTGCTGGTGTCGCGAATTCCGAGGAAGTTGATTTTGTGACGGAAGGAATTATGACTTCGACGGATGAAGTGCCGGCGGAAGTTGAGGCTTCAGCCGAAGGCGAACAGGCCGCAGTGGAAGAAGAGCAAGTTTCGGAAGAGAAGCGCTCGCCGGACGTCGAAGCCTAACGCGCCGACTCTATGCTGGGATCGAAACGTTGCGGCAAGTGTAGGGAATCGTTAGCGATCCGTGTTCAATAAACAACTTTAGTTTTCATGCTCGACACTTCCAAAGCAATCGCCTCGGCGATGCGAATCCCGTCACATGCCGCACTGGTGATCCCACCCGCATAGCCGGCGCCCTCACCCGCAGGATATAGCCCTCGATGCGAAACCGAATGAAAAGTCTCCGGATCACGGGTCACGCGCAACGGACAAGACGTGCGCGATTCCACTCCATGAAGCAAAGCTTGATCGCTGATAAAACCCCTCATCTCATTGTCGAATTTCTTTAAACCTTCAAAGAACTGCTTCTTGAAATTCCCGTCGAACAATTGATCCAAACGGGTTGCGACCACGCCCGATGGACATGAGGTGTCCAGCACAGGGCCTGAGCGCTCCTCTAAAAAATCCACCAAGCGCTGCGCGGGAAGCTCGCGCGTGCCGCCGGCCTTTAAGACTTGCTCAAGGCCTGAGGCCTCAAGCTCTTTGCGGTAATTCATGCCGCCGAACAAATCGCCCGCGAAATTGTCTTCGTGAGAAACACTCACCACCAGCGCCGCATTGGCGAAGCGGGAGCCGCGCGAATAATTGCTCATGCCGTTGGCGACGACACCACCGCCCGCTGTCGCCGAAGAGAGAACGTAGCCGCCCGGGCACATGCAAAAACTCCACACGCCCACTTCGGTCTTTTTGTCGGTGTAGGCGAGTTTGTAATTGGCCGCGCCGAGCTTTTTATTCTCGGCATGCTCGCGAAACTGAATTTGATTGATGTACTTTTGCGGGTGTTCGATACGAAGGCCAACTGCGAAGGATTTGCCTTCCATAAACACGCCGATGTCCTGAAGATGCGCGAACATGTCTTCGGCCGAGTGCCCACAAGCCAAAATCAAACGCTCACATGGAATCAATTCGCCTGTCGATAAACGAACGCCTTCGACGGCTTTGTCGCGCATTAAAATTTCATCGACCTTGGAATTAAAACGAATGTCACAACCAAGCTCCCGCAGCCGCTCGCGCATCTTCGGAATCACGCGCCGGATTCGGTCCGAACCCACATGAGGATTCGACAGATACTCAATTTCCGCAGGCGCACCGAACTGCACCAAGCGTTGCATAACGTAGGGGATGTGCTCGGACTTAATTCGCGTGATCAATTTGCCGTCGGAAAATAATCCCGCGCCACCTTCACCGAATCCGACATTGTTCAAGGGATCAAGCTCGCCATAGCGCCAAAAGCGGCCGATCGCCAAAATCCTTTTTGCGGTTTCACCGCCCTGCTCAAGCAAAATGCATTTGATCCCGCGCTCGCTCAAGCGCAAAGCCGCAAACAATCCGGCAGGCCCTGCACCCACGATCACGACCGGGCGGTCATTGAACTTCACCGGTGAGATTTCGATATTGGGCCGTGAAGCCTTCTCGCCGTTCTCAAACACCTCGACCGAGTACACGAAATGGGGCGAATGTCTCTGGCGGGCATCGACACTTTGGCGCAAAACGCGGTAATCGCTATAGCCCGGCGCCATCCATGCCAGATGCTCCTCTAACGACTCATCCAACCCCAGTTTTATATTGCGCAGAGTGCGACCCATAGACTCTCTTCTAGCGAGCTTCTAAAGTAGTCGCAATGAAAGCTTTTAAGACCTTCTTTCTCTCGACCATATTCCCCTGGATCCCGAAGCGGCTCCTGAGCCGGGCCGTGGGTTTGATCATGCGTTTGCCGCTCTCAAAAAGGGGGCGGGGGGCTGTGATCCACGCTTTTGCGAAATTTTTTAAAATCAACGCTTTGGAAGCGGAATTTGAGGGCAAAAGTTACCGCTCACTCGATGAATTTTTCACGCGCAAGCTTAAAGCCGGCTTAAGGCCGATCGAAAGCAGCTTCATTCACCCAGTCGACGGAAAGCTCACGCAACACGCGGAAATCCAAAATGGCGAGTTGATTCAAGCCAAGGGTTGGAATTATTCCGTGGCCGAATTTCTTGGCGATGAAGAGCTCGCTAAAAAATACGAAAAAGGCAGCTTCTACACTTATTATCTGTGCCCCGCGGATTATCACCGTGTTCATGCGCCGGTCGCGGGCGATCTTATTAGCGCCCGCCATATTCCCGGACTTTTGTGGCCGGTCAATGAATGGAGTGTGACCAATATCCGCAGGCTTTTCTGCCTGAATGAGCGCGTGGTCCTCAATTTCACTTCGGCCCAAGGAAATTGGTCGCTGGTGATGGTCGGGGCCACAAATGTGGGGCATATTACGGTAAGCCTCGATCCTTCGATTACGACGAATCGCTGGATGTGGCATGCGCCGACGGATCGTCAATATAGCCCGGCGCTGCCGGTTCAGGCCGGGGACGAGCTCGGAATGTTTCACTTAGGATCCACGGTGATCTGCCTCTTCGAAAAATCTTTCCCGCGCGGGTTCTCCCAAAGAGAGAGAGACGTCAAAATGGGCCAAAACGCTCATCCCTAAAACCCGCATCCGTTTTCATTGCACTTTCATCGACGGGTCGGAGTTGCTTTAAGGGCGCCTCGCTTCTAAGCAGTCAGTTTATCGAACTATTTTCTAGGAGAATCGAATGCAAATCGGCTTGCTTAGCTTGATTTTGGTTTTTGGCGCTCAACTGGCTTCGGCGAACACCCTTCGCGTACTGACCGACCGCCCTAAGGATCGCGTCGAAAAAGCCATGCAGGGTTTTACGGAGATGAGCGGCGTGCAAGTCGAAATCGTAAGCCGGCCTTACGCCGAGTTGAAAGAGCTCGCGAAAGTGCCTGGCGAAAGCGATCTGTTGCTGCTTAAAGATTTAACCTTTCTTGCTGATGCGGCCGACAATCAACTTTTTCAAGCGATGAACGCGCCGAATATGCGCTTGCGTGTCGCTCCCTTTATGCGCGATCCGGGAGGCCTTTGGACCGCGATCACTTACCGCATCCGCACCATCGCCTTTGACCCGTCGGTCGTGCCGGCCCAAGATTTGTCGACTTACGAATCTTTGGCGCGTCCTGAGTTTAAAGGCCGCTTGTGCATGCGTAACGCCAAAGAATACATGCCGGCGATGACCGCATGGATGATCACTCGCTACGGCGAAGCCAAGGCAGAAGCCATTTTGCGCGGTTGGAGCGAGAATCTGGCTGAGGGCTTCACGGATGGCGATTCCGTTTCGCTTAAGAAAATCAATGAGGGAAGTTGTGCAGCGTCAGTCGTTAACCAGTATTATTTAGCTCGGCTGAAGAACGCAGACAAACGCTTCCCGGTGAGTTTGAATTTCGCCGATCAATTTGAGGGCGGTTTGCACACCAATGGATTCGGTGGCGGAATCGTTAAGGGCACTAAAAACTCAGCCAATGCGAACATCTTGCTCGGCTATTTGCTCTCGCATGAAGGCCAAGCGGCATTGGTGGCTGAGCCCTCGTTTGAATATCCGGCAAATAGCGATTTTAAACCGGTCGAGATTGTAGAAAACTTCGGAACCTTCAAGGCCTCGGATTTAAGTTGGAAAAGTGTCGCCGCGAACTTAAACAAGGCCAATGCCTTATTGGATAAGGTTGGATGGGCGAAGTAGGCGGTTAAAATGGGCCCCAAGACCGGGTCCATAGCCGCCTCCGTTTTCATTGCACTTTCATCCGCGTGTGCGGGTTGCATTCGCGGGCGGGCACTCCTAATTATCTAAGCATTCATGGATGCAGTCATTAAGCCTCTTGATATTCGTTGGACCGTTTTGATCTCCGGCCTTCTTCACGCCGGGGCTTTACTCTTTTTAGCGATGAAGATCTCGAACGCTCAGGTCGTGCCGATCGGAGTCGAGGTTTTATACACGGATGGGTCGGCGAAGGTTCCGTCCGTGCAAGCCCAAGTGAAACCGCGGATCAAAGCGCGCCCGGTGCTTGAAAAATCCACTGAAGCTCCGAGTGTAAAAGAAAATCTTCAGCCGGTGAGCGAACCAGTTGCTGCTTCCCTAAGCCAAGGGCCGGCCGGCCGTCATGACGGCGTCGTGGTCAGCGCGCTTGAGCGTTACAAGTACGAGCTGCGCTTGTTTTTAGAGAGCCGCAAGATTTATCCCGAAGCGGCCAAGCGCCTTCATCAAAGCGGAACGGTGATCGTGCAATTTAAGGTGAGCGCTGCGGGCGAGCTATCGGATGTGAATTTAAGTGAGCCTTCCCACTCGGAAGCTTTGAATCGCGCGGCATTTGAATTAGTGAAGCGAGCCTCCAATTTTAAACCCTTTCCCAAAGAAGTGCAGGTGGATGAGCTGAAGCTCGCCCTGCCGATCGAGTATGTCCTATGAAAAAGCTGATGAAGGTTTTTGTTCTGGCCAGTCTGTGCGTGGCCTGCAGTGATTTTTTTCCCGGCGGAAAATCCGCAAACGAAGACGCGCGCCCAGGCCTATCGGGTGGCTTGCCCGATAAGGCCGAGCTTGATGAAAAGGCTTGCGATTACGGCAGGCTTGATTCAAGCGATCTTCGGCAACAATTCGTGTGGACGCTCTCGACCCAGTGGATTTGTCCCAAGGTCAGTGAATTCCGCTACTACGTCACCTTACTCAGACTTTCGAGCCGCCTTTCGTGCACGGAAAATGCGCCAAGCGGAATCGAAAAAGACGTCGACCGCAATTGGTACGGCGCCATTCAGGCTTACGAACGTTTAGCTGCGAATCCCTTCGGGCCCATGCATGCCGAGAGCAACAAATTGGGCATGGAGATTTACTCGTGGCCCAACTACAACCGCTTCGCCTTGAACGCCGAATATCTTAAAGCCGTCGATCAGGGCGATAACTACGTCATGCACTTGGCGCCAAGCCGCAAAGGTTTTAGCGCGATAGAGAGTTTGATTTTTAACCGCCAAGCGACCTTGAAGCCGGGTTTAAGCGGAAAGTTGCGCGCGGATGAAGTCGCATTCAATGCGCTTGGTGAGAGCGAACGGCGTAAGGCCCGCTGCACGGTTTTGAAAAGCATGGTCAATGACGTGGCTCTGCACACGGAAGAACTTTACTCCGCTTGGGCCAGCGGCGCCGGGGCTTATCCGCGCCAGTTGGCTGCGCGCATGAAGAGCAATGAGACGCAAATGATCTTGAATGAGATCAGCGACGGCATGATTTATGTCGAAAAACTGAAGGACTATAAAATCGGTTTGCCTTTGGGGTTGAACACGCGCTGCCGTGAACAAAAATGCCCCGACGATGTCGAGCATGCCTTAAGTGGTGCGGGCGTCGAATCTTTGCGCGCCAATCTTGACGGCTTGCGGGCGGGCTTTGAGGGTTTCAAAGGCCCGGGCTTTAAGGATCTATTGAGCGCCGTCGGGCGTGGGCCTTTAGCACAGCAGATGTCGATTTGGCTTGAGCAAATGGATGCTTCGATCAAAGAGATCGAAGCACAAGGTCCACTTCGCGATCAAGTGGCGTCCACCGACAAAACCATCTGCATCGATGCCTCGAGCCCGTCGGCGGTATGCCGCCTGTATTTTCAGTCGGCCGGTTTCTTGGCTCTTTTTAAAGCGGATTTTATGTCGGCCCTGAACCTGCAACCGCCGCGTACCGACGCGGACAATGATTGATTTGATGGAGCGTTTGCTTTTTAGACCCGTTCATTCTTCCTCTCTTGGCGCTTACCGGATTATTTTCGGCCTGCTGAACGCTTTTGGACTCATGCGTTTTTGGTATTTGGGCTGGATCGAGCGCTCGTTCACCAATCCGCAATTTTTGTTTAAGTACCTGGGATTCTCATGGGTGGAGCTGTGGCCGGGAAACGGCATTTACATTCATTTCGCCGTCTTGATCGCGGTCTGTTTGTGCTTGTCTCTGGGATTATTTACGCGCGTGATGAGCGTTTTGTTTTTCTTAGGTTTCACTTACATCGAGTTGCTCGATTTAAGCAATTACCTGAACCATTATTATCTGATCTCACTCCTTGCCTTCATCAATATCTTTTTGCCGCTAAATGCTTCGGCTTCACTCGATAACGTTTTGGGATTGAGCGAAAGGCGTGAATGGGTTCCGGCTTGGACGCTGAATTGGCTAAGGGGACAAGTCGCTACGGTTTATTTCTTTGCGGGCCTTGCAAAATTGGGCGGCGATTGGTTGTTGCGCGCGCAGCCCTTAAACCTTTGGCTGACGTCGAACACCGACTTGCCGGTCATCGGATTTTTGCTGGATAAGGTTTGGGTGCAGTACGTTTTTAGTTGGTCTGGATTTTTGTTCGATCTCACCATTCCATTTTGGATGATGAGCCGGCGTTTCCGCGCTCCCGCTTTTGCCGCGATCGTGGTGTTTCACGCGATTACCTCTGCTTTGTTCCCGATCGGGTTGTTCACGTTTATCATGGTGGCTTCGGCCTTGGTGTTTTTTGACAGCGATTGGCCGCGGCAGTTGTGGGTTTGGCTGCGGCATCGGGAATCACATTTCGCGCAGCCGGGAGTTTTTGCTACGGCAAAGGCCCCCTCCCGTTCGTTTTTTATTCCGGCGGCGCTGGCTTTGTATTTTGCGATTCAGTTTGCGCTTCCGCTGCGCCATTTCTTGTACCCCGGCAATGTGCTCTGGAGCGAGGAGGGCATGCGCTTTTCGTGGAAGGTGATGGTGCGCGAAAAAAACACCTCCACGGTTTTCAAGGTGGTTGAACGCAAGAGCGGAAGATACTGGTATGTTTCGCCGGCCGAGTATTTGTTGCGCCATCAGGAAGCCGAAATGTCAGGCACGCCCGATATGATTTTGCAGTTCGCACATTTTCTCGAGAGACGCTTTCATGATCAAGGTCTTGACGTCGCGGTTTATGCCGAAGCCAAAAGCAGTTTCAACGGCCGGGCCGCGGCCCCGCTGGTGGATTCGGGCAAAGATCTGACTCAAGAAGAAGATTCGTTTAGGCCGAAAACGTGGATAAAACCTGCGCCGGTGAGCGCGCCTGAAATGCTGTGGGTGAATAGGCGATGATCCAGATATTATTTGTTTTTATGTTGAATCATGCTTTCGCAGACGAGGCTTCGACGCTTTCAACGATTCGTGTGATCGGGAGTGAAGCGCAAGAACTCAATAAGCCGAATTCCTCCAGTTACATTTCCAAAGAAAAATTGGCGCGCCAGCAAGACGGCGACTTAAACCGCGTGATCCGCCAAGTGCCCGGCGTCTATGTGCGCGAGGAAGACGGCTATGGTTTAAGACCGAATATTGGGCTTCGCGGAGTGAATCCCGACCGCAGCAAAAAAATTAATATTCTAGAAGATGGGATTCTCATTGGCCCGGCCCCGTATTCAGCGCCGGCGGCCTATTACACGCCGAATATGCAGCACATCGAAGGTGTTGAGGTTTTTAAAGGCGTGGCGACGGTTCCATTTGGGCCGAACAGTGTGGCCGGCACGGTCAATCTGCTCACGCCGGAAATCGTTTCTGGCGGTTTTATTGATGGAAGTCTTGGCACCTTCGATTATCGAAAAATTGTCGGCAGAGTTGGGCGTGAAGGCGAGATTCATTCCGTTTTGTTTCAAGGCGGCTATCATGAGACCACGGGTTTTAAGAAATTGCCGGGAGATCGCGATACCGGTTTCAAACAGGGCGACTTCCTACTTAAAACCAGGACCCGCTTGCGTGCGGGGGACCGACCGCAGTTTTTGGATATTAAGCTCGGCAGTTCGACCGAAGATTCGAACGAGAGTTACTTAGGGATCAGCGAAGGGGATTTTAAAAAGAGCCCTTATCAGCGCTATGCCGCAAGCGAACGCGATGAAATGCAGTGGAATCATCAGACCTACCAAGCAAGTTATACGGCGGCGCTTACCGGGAGCTCCACTCTTGTCGTCACCGCTTATCAGCATCAGTTCGAGCGCGTTTGGTACCGCCTCGATAAATTCAATTCCACCACCACGTTGCGCACGGTTTTAAAAGATCCAACGACTTATATCGATCAGTATAAAATTCTGCGCGGCGAGCAGGATTCAAATGTCATCGGCACCTCCGGCGATCTCGATATCGCCCGCAACAAACGTAATTTTTATTCGCGTGGGGTCCAGATCCATCACATGCTGAGCACCAGTGTGCATGAGCTGCACTGGGGTTTAAGAATTCACGAGGACCAGATTCGCCGCCATCATGGCCTAGACCGCTATTCGATGACCGCAGGTCACATGGTGCGCACAATGGATCCGCGCATTGAGAGCGAAGTGGACCGCGACACCAGTTGGTCCGAATCCCTATTCGCGAAAGATGAAATCAATCTCGATCCGTTTCGCATCACGATCGCCGCGCGCTATGAGCGGCTGCACAGCGATTCCAGAAAATTTATTGTCAACGATGTGCCGAGTTCGATCAGTGTCCAGAACAAGGATGAGTTCTTTGTTCCCGGCGTGGGCGCGGTTTATTCGGTTACGCCGACGACCTCGATTTTTGCCGGCATCAATAAGGGCTATGCGCCGGTTGGACCCGGGCAAGCCGATGCGATCAAACCCGAAGAGAGCACCAATTATGAGTTGGGCTTTCGCTACCTCAAGCAATTCTTTTTTGAGGCGATCGGCTTTTACTCGGATTACCGTAACATAAAAGGTCTTTGCTCGTTTTCGACGGGCTGCACGAGCGGTAGCCAGAGTGAAGAGTTCAACGGCGGGCAGGCCACGATCTTCGGTGTCGAATCGCGCTTGCGCTTCGATGCGTTCTGGAGAAAATTTAAGTTTCCTCTCGAGTTCAATTACACCTTCACCAGCGCGCATTTTGATTCGCAGTTCACGACTTCGTCCGAAGAATGGGGCGCGGGCACCATTCGCCCAGGGGCACCGCTGCCGTATATTCCGGAACATCAGTACACGGTGAGCGCGGGGCTTGAGCGAGGCAAGATCAGCTCGGACTTGCGACTCAATTGGACCGGCCGGCAATACGACCAATCGGTCGAAGCGGGGCGCTTAAGCGTTAACGGTTACGGCGTCGTCGACTTGAATGTAAAATACAAAACGTCGAACAACTCGTTCGCCTATTTGAAAATCGATAACCTGCTCGATAACGAGTACATCGTTTCATACCGCCCGTATGGCGCGCGTCCCGGCAAGGATCGCACGATGTTGGTGGGATTTAAGCAAAGCTTTTGAGGATTTCCTCAGCCGCGCGGTGGGCGCTGCGAATCGCACCATGGACCGTGCCCGCAGAGCCGTCCGACATGGTCGCTTCGCCCGCGAAGAATAAAGTGCGATCGACCGGTTTTGCCAACTCATCGCGCGCGTTTTGGCCTCCGACTTTGACATAAGAGTACGCGCCAAGCGAATGCTCATCGTGAATCCAGTCGTGATAATGCCATTCTTCCAGCTCGGCCGAGATGTCTTTTTTGCCGGTGATCAGCGCGAGCTCTTGAAGAGCTTCGCCTAGAATCTCTTCGCGCTTCTTGTTTTTAAAATGGTCGGCGCGCCGTCCGCCCGACCACGAGGTGATGACGCACTTGTTTTCCCAGTCCCAACTCCAGCGTGCGCCGAACGGAAGTTCGGGTGAATGTACAAAATGAATATTGCCGGGGGTGCGCGGCCATAAAGGCTTGCGGAAAACCAAAACCAATTTGTGCACCGGTCCCAGGGGAAGCTGTTTTGCGGCTTGGCGGTGCTTAAGGATGTCCGGTGAGAACGAGATGTGAAGGGGGTTGGTCGCTTCAAGATTGAAGTGCGGAGTGGGTAAAGTGATCAGCATGGCCTCGGCCAGTGCATTTTCACCAAGAGGTGCGATCTCCGCGCTCACGCGGCCTTGTTGCCACCGCACTTCGGTGACGCGTGACTCGAGCAGGATCCGCACGCCCAATTTGCGGAGCTCGTTTTCAAGTTTGCGCACCAAATGAGTGTAGCCGCTGAGCAAGCGCGAAGCCTCCAGCGCATCTTTTGGGGCCCGTGCATTTTCTTGCTTGAACGCGGCGGCGCTCATTTCATCCGCATAAGCGGCATTAAATCCTTCGACGAAATTGTCGATTAAGGCTTTGGTGCGCGGTGGGCCTTTAAATTTTTCGATTTCTTCGCGCATGCTGATGTCGGGATCGTGCATTTTGAGGCCGTGGCTAAATTTTTCGATCTGGTCCCATAGGCTCTGGGCCTCATGAAGTTCTTGTTGCCAATACACCTCTTGGGATTCTTCGAGCTTCACGGTTTCATGCTCTTTGTCGTCGAGCAGCTCGAAGGTCTCTTGCGGATTGCCGTGAATGAATTCCGGTCCCAGCTCGATCGCGACACCTTGTGAATAGGTGGTGAGAATGCGCCCGCCAAGACGTGCCCGCGCTTCAATGAGGGTGACGTCCCAGTCGTTTTTGGCAAGATCTCGCGCGCCGATGAGGCCTGCGATTCCGCCTCCGATCACAATGCATTTCATGGTTCAAAAAACTCCCGTAAGAAGGACCATAAACGTGGTTATGCAAAGGGTTTGCCGTCCTTCCACTTCGTCCACATCAGTTGATTGTGGACGCGGCAAAGGCAGCGAAGATTCTCTGGCCCATTTCCACCACCCATTGATTTTGGGCGAATATGATCGGTTTCAATCCTAAACCGTGATCCGCACACGCGACCCGTTTGTGGATCTTTATATTCACAGCGGCCTTCGGCCTTTTGGATCGTCACTCTTCGTGCGGACTTCGTGACGCGCTGTTTAGCCGGAGCGGCAGTGGCGGGCTTTTGCGTGAGTGGATCCTTGCGCTTAACAAAGTCCTTGGCGAGATAGGAAACGATATCTTTGAACGTCGCATCGGGCAGGGTATGCGAAAGCAATTCCCTCGCACGCTCCAAGTTTTGCATATCCTCATTCGACAGATTTAAGCTCAGGCGGATGGTTTGATCGTCAATCACCGTTTTGTGCTCCAGGCGGATCGTCGCGGCAGCTTCTGGAAACAATCCCAAAAGCGTTTGTTCGGTCTCAAGGCCCGACTTGTTCTCGATCTGTTCAATGGCTTGCATTTTATCTTCTGTAGATAATTTGACGCCGGTCTTTTCTTGCGCACGGAAGACGGTTTGTGCGCGTGAAATATTGGTCAGGTTGGTCGCGCCGCTTTCGAGCTTGTCTGATATGGACGGAATGCTTCGCAAAAGACGCGCGGCTTGAATTCTTCTTTGCGCGGCACTTTCAGAATATCCATGCCCGCGCGTCAGCCAATCAAATAGGCTGGAAAAGCCAAGCTCAAGATGAAGCTTTCGGTCTTCCGAAAAAACAATGTCGCGCAAGATAGCATTGGTGATCTTGCGTTCGGATCTTACTTTGTGGGCGAATTGGTCGTTGAATTGATGAGCGTTCATATTTCCCTCCGTCGAATGAAACATAACACTTGTTTTGAAATCGGCATTTTGCGCATGAGGATTCGTTATGCGTTCATCTTCGAAATTGTTTACGAAGCTTGATAGATTTTATTTAGAAATTGTTTTAGCGGGCTATTGCGAAGTTAAATCTATGATTCTGAGGAGTTCTTTACGGGGGAGTGAGAAAATGAAAATCATCAAAAAACGGCGTCAAATATTTTGTCTTTCCTAACGCAGCGTTTAGCCGCTACGGCAGTAGATCTTCATGCGCGAAGATTATCCGTCCTTGCGAGACCTTTCTGCCGCCCGTCCGGGGCGTCAGAGAGTGAGGCAAAATCTGATTTTTTATGGTTTAAAAAAGCCGGGCGCCCTTAAACTTCCCCATCATTCCCAATCGCCTCAACCGGGCAGCTCTCCATCGCCTCCCGGCAACGCGCCTCCTCTTCGGGAGTCGAAGGCTGTTTGGACACAAAAGCATGTCCTTGAGAATCTTCAATGTTCATAACGAAGTGATCGGGCGCGCACAAAACGCAGGCGTCGCAGGAAATGCATTCGCGGTCGACGTAATATCGTCCCGGAGTGTTGTCCTCGTACTTTTGCTCTTTGTTCGCCATGATCTTCAATTAAATCACAATCAAGAAGGTGTCATCTTGTCTTTTCAAGCATAAGGCGCTAACCCTTGGAAACTCTATGACTTACGAAGAAGAAGTACTCCGGCGAAGAACCTTCGCCATCATCTCCCACCCGGATGCGGGGAAGACCACCATTACCGAGAAAATTCTCTGGCTGGGCAAGGTCATACGCGAGGCGGGCGCAGTGCACGGAAAAGCGGGCACCAAGAAGGCGACCTCCGACTGGATGACGCTTGAGCAGCAACGTGGGGTTTCGATCACCTCTTCGGTCATGCAGTTCGATTACAAAGGCCTAAGGGTCAATCTTCTCGATACTCCCGGCCACAAAGATTTTAGCGAAGACACGTACCGCACGCTGATCGCCGCCGATTGCGCGGCCATGCTGATTGACGCCGCCAAAGGGGTCGAGAATCAAACGCGCAAACTTTATGAGGTCTGCCGTCTCAGGCGAATTCCGATTTTCACCTTTGCCAACAAGATGGACCGCGAAGGTAAAGATCCACTTGAGCTAATCGACGACGTCGAAAGCACCCTCGGCATCAAATGCTATCCCGTCACCTGGCCGATCGGAATCGGCGACAGGTTCAAAGGACTTTATCACCGCCTAAGAAAAGAACTGCTGCTTTATGAAAAAGGGCGGGTCGAAGCGGAAGTTGTCAAAGTCGAGGGTTGGAGCGACCCGAAGATCCAAGAGATCGTCGGCCAAGAGTTCTTCGATAAGCTGCAAGAAGAGATGGAACTGCTTGAGGTCGCCATCGGCGATTTCGATCACAAAGAGTTTATGGCCGGCCAGGTTTCGCCGATGACTTTCGGCTCGGCCAAACAGAACTGGGGCGTCGATATCTTCTTGGAACTCTTCGCCGACTATTCGCCTCCTCCGGGGGATCGCAATAGCACGATCGGCACGATTCATCCCACCGACAAAAAGTTCACCGGCTTTATTTTTAAAATCCAAGCCAACATGGATAAAAATCACCGCGACCGCGTGGCTTTCTTAAGAATCTGCTCCGGCCAATTTGAGCGCGGCATGAAGGTGCATCACACCCGTCTCGACCGCGAACTGAGGCTCGCTTACGCCAACACCTTTATGGCGCGTGAGCGTGAAACCGTCGATGCAGCCTATCCGGGCGATATCGTGGGGCTGATCGACACCGGCTATTTTCAAATTGGCGATGCGATCACCTCGGGCAAAGCCTTGATGTTCGATCCCATCCCGCGGTTTTCGCCCGAAATTTTTGGCCGCCTCAGCATTAAGGATCCGTTAAAGAGAAAGACACTCGCCAAAGGGGTCCAACAGCTGGCCGAAGAAGGAACGATCCAACTTCTTTACGATCCGGTTTACGGCAAGCAAGATCCTATCGTGGGCGTTGTGGGCGAATTGCAATTCGAAGTGTTGCTGTTCCGCCTCAATGAGGAATATCAGCTGGAAGTTCGGCTGGATCGACTGCCTTTTACGACGGCCCGTTGGCCCTATGATAAAGAGGGAAAGTCGCCCTCGGCGATAAATGGCGGCGGGAAGCTCTACATGGACGAAAGTGACCGGCCTGTCGTGCTTTTGGAGAAGGAATGGGATCTCAATTGGTTAAAGAAAGAGAATCCCCAGCTCGAGTTCCGCATTACCGCCACATAAAGTCTTGATCGGTTGAGGGCTTCGTAGTTAGCTTTCAATTAGGTATGGCACCCAATATTCCCATAACTTCTTCGGTTTTGATCATAGGCGTCGCCGGCGGCAGCGGTTCGGGCAAAACCACGTTTGCGCGCATGCTGCAGGCCAATTTGGGCGATCATTTTTGCGGCCTTTTGCATCAAGATTCCTATTACCGCGACATGCATGAGTATTTCGACCGCGACGGCGGGCGGGTGAATTTTGACCATCCCGATTCAATTGAGTTTGAATTGTTAGTTCGCCATCTGAAGCAACTCAAAACGGGCGAAGACATTCAGGTGCCGAATTACGACTTTACGTCCCATCGCAGGCTGTTTGAGGCGACCGTGTTTCCGTGCCGGCCGGTGATTATCCTGGATGGCATTTTGTTGCTGACACAAAGTGAATTGCGCCCCCTTTTGGATTTCGCCTTCTTCGTCGAGACTCAAGAAGACTTGCGCTTTCAACGCCGTCTGCAGCGCGATGTGCGCGAGCGCGCGCGGACTCCGGAAGGTGTGCGCGAGCAATTCTTCAATCACGTTAAGCCTATGCACGATTTATTCGTCGATCCGTCGCGCAAATTCGCCGACCGCATCGTCAGCGGCGAGAAAAGCTTCGGCCCCGTGATCGATGAGGTCGTCTTCGGTCTTCAGCACCCCAAAGAGGGTGCTATGGTCCTCGCTTAGAGGGGTTGCGGAAGCCTTCCGCTTTGCGCTGAAATTTTTCATTCAATTTGGCCAAGGTCTCGATCGCCGTGTCGAAGCCGGAAACCAACTTCTGCACCTGCGGCCAATTGGCTTCGAGGCTAGAAATACGGGCGGCGCCGGCGGTGGCACTTTGCATATCGCGGCTGATGCTCGACAAAGACTGGGCCTGGAGAGAGTAATCGCTAGCAAGCCCGCGCATGTCCTCGAAGATCTTTTCAGTTTCGGCACGGCCAACCGGCTTGGTCCAATTGTTCAGGATGCCTTCGCCCCGAGTGATTTCCTTTTGCATCTGCTTTTGGTTTTCCTGCGAGGTGGCGATCGATTTTTGCACGCGAGCCTGGAATTCCGCGACGTCGAAGGTGAAGTAAAGTTTCTTAGTGGCGATGGTGTCGGCCATGGAATTGCTTTCGCGCGAATAATCGAGCAGGGCTTGGTTTAATTGCTTGGACGCGCTTTCAAAACGTTTTAGCGCTTCGGTGATCAACGGATATTCTTTTTCGTTGCTATACACTTTCGCGCGTTGGTAGCTGAGCGAAGCGATGTCGCCACTGGCTTCCGTCATCTGCTTTTTTTGTGCATTGATGTCTTGGACTAGGTCGAACATGAGTCTTAAAGACGCAGCCAAATCTTTATCGGCCTCTTTAAAGGCGGAAGCGCCCGATTTGGACAAGTTGTCGTAGAGAGCCTTTTTTTCGCGGTAATCGTTAGCCGCCTTTTGCGCGAGGCCCTCGCCCTGCACTAAGTTTTCAGCGAAATTGCGCTGCACTTTGGGAAGTTCATAGACCTCCATGGATGTGCAAGCACTAAGAAGAAGCAAGAGCGGAAACAACAAAATACATTTGATCATCCTCATATGGTAGGCGCAGGCCGGCCTTGTCTCAACTCAAAATTGGATCATGCGTTATGCCTACTTAAACGTCGCATCACGCACGTAATTTGATTTGTTATCCCTATGGCACAAGTCTAGCATCGTCTTCATAACAAGAACTAGCATCTAATAAATGGAGGATTGCACATGTTCAAAATGATTCTTGCTGCCACTGTAGCTATGGGTATGGGTTCGGTAGCTTTCGCTAATGATACGGCTCCCGCAGCCGCTTCGGAAACCACGACCACCACTACGACTGAAGAGCACGGCAAAATGGACGTTGGCCATGACAAAAAAGCCGACAAAAAAATGGCTAAGAAGTCGATGAAAAAAGAAGTGAAAAAAGAAGAAAAGTCGACTGAGTCGCACTAGTCTTTGATTTTCAATTTTGATTGAAAGAGGAAGGGGGTTTTTAAAACCCCTTTTTTCTTTTGCGCAACTGAAGTATCTTTTTCTCCATCAGGGGATCACCTCAATTGCGCTCGGCTCATCCATTTAAACGAAAAGTCATCGGCTGGCGGGAATTCGTGGCCTTACCGGACCTGGGAATTGCCGCGATCAAAGTCAAAGTCGACAGTGGGGCGCGCACCTCGGCACTTCATGCCACCAAAATCAGATATCTTGAAAAAAGCGACGGACAAACCTGGGTTTCATTCGTGGTCACCGCGCATTTAAGCCCGCGGCAGTCGTTACGGGTGCGGGCACCTTTAGTTGAGCAGCGCGTGGTGAAGAGCTCAATGGGGCATTCTTCCCTGAGGCCGGTGATTCTCACGCATGTGCAACTTGGATCTGAGCTTTGGCCGATCGAGGTCACTTTGGTGAACCGGGATCCGATGGGTTTTCGTATGCTTTTAGGGCGACAGGCATTAAAAGGTAAATTTTTAGTTCACCCGGCACGCAGTTTCATTCAGTCTAAAGATACCCCGAGAGAGTCATCATGAAAATCGGCATCCTTTCGCAAAATACCGCGTTGTACTCGACCTCACGTTTAGTGGAGGCGGCCGAAAAGCGCGGACACCAGGTTGAAGTTATCGATCCGCTTCTTTGTTACATGGACATCACCAGCCATCGTCCATCGGTTTATTATCGCAGCCGGAAGCTTGATGATTTCGACGCGATCATTCCGCGCATCGGGGCTTCGATCACCTTTTACGCGACGGCGGTTCTTCGCCAGTTTGAGATGATGGGCGTTTATTGCGTGAATGAATCGGTGGCGATCTCAAGATCGCGCGACAAGTTGCGCGCACTCCAGCTGTTGGCGCGAAAGGGGATCGGGATGCCGGTCTCAGGCTTCGCGCATTCAACGAAGATGAGCTCCGAATTGATTAAACTTGTCGGTGGCGCACCACTGGTCATTAAGCTTCTTGAAGGAACACAAGGTAAAGGCGTGGTGCTGGCCGAAACGCAACAGGCGGCCGAGAGTGTGATCGATGCTTTCCGCGATCTCGACCAATATTTTTTAGTGCAAGAATTTATTAAAGAGGCCGACGGTGCCGATATCCGTTGCTTCGTGGTGGGTGGCAAGGTTGTCGCGGCCATGATGAGAAAGGCGAAAACCGGGGATTTCCGCTCGAATCTGCATCGTGGGGGATCGGCCAGTACGGTCAAGCTCACGCCGGAAGAAAGAAAAACGGCGACTCGGGCGGCGTCGGCCATGGGCTTAAATGTTTCCGGTGTCGATATCTTGCGTTCGAAGCATGGGCCACTGGTGATCGAAGTGAATTCATCCCCGGGCTTGGAAGGCATTGAAAAGTCGACCGGCAAAGATGTCGCCGCCGAAGTCATTGGCTACATCGAGAAAAACGCGAAACCGCATCACAATCAAACCAAGGGAAAAGGATGAGCTGGGATACCGCTGACCAGGCATTGGCCAAACTGCGCGAGAAAAACTGCGCGCATTGGGAGGGCTACTTAGGATTTTATTCAAGCTGGTTGGAGGGTTATTTTCGGGAGCCGTGGGCGATGATGCTGCCCATGGACGATCATGGATTTCATCGCGGCGACGCGGTTTTTGAAGCGGCCCGTATTCATGAAGGCGCTTTTATCGACCTGCAAGCGCATCTTCAGCGTCTTGAGCGCTCGAGCCGGGCGATCGGCCTTAAACTTCCAAAGACCGTGACCGAAATCGAAGGCATCGTTTTAGAATTGGCCAGAAAGGCCGGCGCCTCATCCGGGATCTTACGTTTGTATGTCACGCGCGGTCCCGGTGGGTTTTCGCCAAGCACCGCGGAAGTGATCGGGCACCAAATTTATGCCGCGATCACCAAGATCAAGCCGCCCGATCCGCGCCGCTATGAAGAGGGCGTGCGCGCCATGTTCAGCACCGTTCCCGCCAAAGAGCCGTTTTGGAGCCAGATCAAGTCTTGCAACTATTTGCAAAACGTCCTGATGAAAATGGAGTCCAACAGCAAAGGTTTCGACTTTCCGATCTCCATTTCTCCCAGCGGCACGCTGTGCGAAGGTGCCACCGAAAACATGATGATTTTCACTAAAAATAAGAACCTCGTGGTTCCGCACTTCGATTACACCTTGCGTGGAACGACGGTTTCTGAAGTCATGCGTATCGCCGAAGCGATGAAAGCCACCGGCGAAGTGCGCAGCGTGAGCCTGGCCGATCTGAAAAAGGAAGACCTGCTTGAGGCCCAAGAAGCCGCGTTTGTCGGAACGACGTTGGGCGTACTGCCAATCGGTTCGGTCGAGGGTCAACCCATTGGCAGTGGCCGGGCCGGCCCCTTGATGACCTATCTTCATCAGCAATTGATGAAAAAGATGGCATCTGATCCGCAATTGCGCACGGTCTTCTAAAGTCTTGCTTTTTTACAATCGGACATCTAGATCTGACTGATCAGACTAAGAAGGAGACATCATGAAAAGACTTTTAGTTCTCGCATCCGTACTCGCTGCGGCGACGCTTATGAATGGTTGCTCGAAATGCAGCCGCGAAGCTCCGGTTGAACCGCCTCCCGTGGTTGAACCTGTGCCGACAGCTCCCGCGACCGACGACCAAGCCGCTCCGCCGGAAACTTTGCCTACAGATTCAGCACCTGCTGACAGTACGGCACAGCCTCCGGCTAATGGCACGGCTCCCGCCGGTAAATAGTTTTGTTCAAAGTAGTGGGGGGGATCGTCCCCCTCATTAGCTTACTGCAGCATAGTCATTCATATGCGAAAGCGGAATTGACACGCTTTCGTTTCTCTTAGAATTTACGCGTGCACACATTTAGAACGTTAGAGGAGTATTGAGATGAGGAGCAAGTTTCGTCGTTTAAGCAGTCTTGTGGGCTGCGGTCTATGGTTGCAGTCTTTGCTATTCTTGAGTTTGCCGGCCATGGCGAGCGAAGCCGATCTGAAAGTTCCAGATTTGAGCTTAGATGTGAATGTTTTCGGCAACGCCGTTTCAGGAACCACTTTATTGTGGGCCGGTATCGGGGTTTGCGTACTGGGAATGTTGTTCGGGCTTATGGAATTCATGCGCACCAAGAGTTTGCCCGCGCACAAAAAAATGCTCGATGTCTCCTCGTTGATTTACGAAACTTGCAAAACTTATTTGCTCCAGCAAGGTAAGTTCCTTATTGGTCTGCAGCTGATCATCGGCGTGGCGATGGTTTATTACTTCTACTTCCTACGTGGAATGGAAGCTGGGAACGTCGCTCTGATTCTGATGTGGTCGGTCCTTGGTATTCTTGGATCCTACAGTGTCGCTTGGTTCGGTATTCGCATTAACACTTACGCGAATTCACGCACCGCTTTTGCATCGCTACGTGGCGGCAACGGCTGGGACATCATGGAAATTCCGCTGCGTGCGGGTATGTCCATCGGTGTCGTTCTGATTTGTACCGAATTGATTTTGATGTTGGTGATTTTGCTTTTGATTCCGAGCGAACTCGCCGGATCTTGCTTCATCGGCTTTGCCATCGGTGAATCGCTGGGCGCGAGCGCCTTGCGTGTGGCCGGCGGTATCTTCACGAAGATCGCGGACATCGGTTCCGATTTGATGAAGATCGTTTTCAATATTAAAGAAGATGACATTCGTAATCCGGGAGTGATCGCGGATTGCACCGGTGACAACGCCGGCGACTCGGTCGGCCCGACGGCTGATGGTTTCGAAACTTACGGTGTAACGGGCGTTGCTCTTATCTCGTTCATTATTTTGGGCGTCGGTATGTCGCTTAACCCTGATGGTGGACATCCGATCTTGAAAGAAGGCGGAACCGCCCTCCAGGCGATGATGATCGTTTGGATTTTCGTTATGCGTATCTTGATGGTCCTCACTTCGGTGGCCTCTTACTGGATTAACGGAGCTTTGACCCGCGGCCTTTTCAAAGGCAAAGCAAAATTCAATTTCGAAGCGCCGCTGACGACGCTGGTGTGGCTGACCTCGATTATTTCTATGGTGGTTACGTTCTGGATTTCGCATATGTTGCTCGGACATTTGTCTGACGGCTTGTGGTGGAAATTGTCGGTCATTATTTCTTGCGGAACCTTGGCCGGTGCTTTGATCCCGGAATTCACTAAAGTTTTCACCAGCGCGCATTCGAAGCACGTTGAAGAAATCGTGAATGCATCCCGCGAAGGCGGAGCCTCGCTGACTGTATTGAGCGGTCTCGTGGCCGGTAATTTCTCGGCTTTCTGGAAGGGCATCACAATCGTCGGCCTGATGACGGTTGCTTACTGGACATCGACTTTGGGTCTTGACGCCTACATGGTGTTCCCCGCGGTTTTCGCGTTCGGTTTGCTCGCTTTCGGATTCTTAGGCATGGGTCCTGTGACAATCGCGGTCGATTCTTACGGCCCGGTTACGGATAACGCGCAATCGGTTTTCGAGCTTTCGCAGATCGAGCACGTGGCACCTTCCGAAATCCAACAGCAATTCGGATTCAAACCGGATTTCGAAAAGGGCAAATACTTGCTCGAAGAAAATGATTCCGCCGGTAACACCTTCAAAGCGACCGCTAAGCCGGTTCTTGTCGGTACCGCCGTGATCGGCGCGACCACGATGATTTTTTCGATCATCTTGCTCTTGAACCTGAAGCTCGATTTGATGGATCCGCGCGTAATGCTTGGGTTGATCACGGGCGGAGCGGTTGTGTACTGGTTCTGCGGAGCTTCGATGCAAGCGGTAACGACCGGCGCTTATCGCGCGGTGGAATACATTAAGAAAAATATCCGTTTGGACTCGGCGGAAGCGGCTTCGGTTGAGAAATCAAAAGAAGTTGTGAAAATTTGCACGCAGTATGCGCAAAACGGGATGATCAACATCTTCGGTGTGTTGTTCTCGCTGACTTTGGCTTTCGCGTGTTTCGATCCGACGTTCTTTGCCAGCTACTTGATCTCGATTGCGGTCTTCGGTCTTTACCAGGCTATGTTCATGGCTAATGCCGGCGGCGCTTGGGATAACGCGAAGAAATACGTTGAGGTGGATTTGCGCGAAAAAGGCACGCCGTTGCATGCGGCGACCGTGGTCGGGGATACCGTTGGTGACCCCTTCAAAGACACCTCGTCGGTGGCTTTGAACCCGATCATCAAATTCACGACCTTGTTCGGTTTGCTTGCGGTGGAAATCGCCGTTGAAGCTAAAGAGATGGCTCACTATATTGGTGCCGGCCTTTTCGTGATCGGCTTGTTCTTCGTATGGCGCTCCTTCTACGGAATGCGCATTAAGAACTAATCGCCGAAGGCGGTGTCTGGTTTGGTTACTCGAAACCCCTTAGGCGTTGGACGTTTAAGGGGTTTTGTTCATTTGATGCTTATTTTTTTGGAGAGACTTTGGCGAGATCACCGTTGTTCCAAAAGCTCAAAACGGCTGTGCGAAAATCTTCCGGTTTTTCCTCGTCAGTTATTTCCGCATCCCGCCGCGACTTTTTAAAATCGACCGGTTTGGCTGTAGCGACGCTTTCCATTCCCGCAGTCGGCAATAAGCTCCACGACGGAACCGAAGTTGTTATTCTTGGCGGGGGTATCTCGGGTCTTGGCGCCGCCGTTCAATTGCAAGAGTGGGATGTGCCTTACCGTTTGTTCGAAGCTTCGAGCCGGCTTGGCGGGCGCATGCACACTCAAGACGGATTCAATGAAGACGGACAATTTGTCGAGTTGGGCGGCGAGCTTGTCGACAAAAATCACAACATCATGATTCAGTGGGCGAAGAAGCTCGGTCTTGAACTGGATTACTTGCTTGAAAACCGCGGGCAAAGCGATCTCGATATTATTTACGTGGGCGGGCAGTACTACAACGACGAGCAATTCGCGCGCGAGCTTTCGCCTTTGATCGCTCATGTGAGAGCTGCGGTCGAAGAAATGCGCCGAGGCCTGCCTCAAGGCGCACAGCTTGGATATTGGCACAGACATCATCCGGGCGTTTTAAAGTATGACAACATGACGCTGACCGAGTTCCTGGATTCGATGAACGATGTCGATCCATGGATTAAGGACACGGTGGCCATTGCTTACCGTGCGGAATTTGGATTGGAAGCCGATCATCTTGGCGCCATCGCCCTTCTGGATATGATCGACGACAATCTGGAGGACGGATTTTCTCTCTTCGGCACCAGCGACGAGGCTTACCGGATCCGCGGCGGAAGCAGCCGCTTTATCGAAAAACTTTTTGAGCGCGCATTCCCCAAAGGCCAAAGCGATCCGCAACTTCACCTCGAGCACGAGTTGATCGCGATCCGCGAGCGTAAGTCGCAAATTGAGCTCACCTTCAAAGTGGGTGAGGGCACCAAGGTTTACATGGCCGACCGGGTGATCTGCACGATTCCGTTCTCCGCACTGCGCGAGGTTCAGGGGATTAGCTCCATGACGGTTTCACCCGTTAAAAAACGGGCGATCATGAATATGAATTACGGCACGCACAGCAAAATCATGCTGGATTTTAAAGAACGCTTTTGGATGAAGATGGGAAACCGCGCCGTGGGTGGTGCTTACATTTTCACGGATTTGTCTTCGCAATGTTACTGGGAGACTTCGCGCGCGCAAAAAGGCGGGCATGGGATCCTGACGTCTTTCTTGGCCGGACATAACGGTAAAAACGCCGCTCTTCCGCAAATCGAAATAACGTTAAACGACCTCTCCAATATCTATCGTTCTCCGCGTGTGGCCTTGCTTGCCGAGCGACCTGACGGAATAACTTTGCGCTCTTCGATGGCGAATTGGAGTCAGAGAAAATTCCAAAAAGGTTCTTATTGTTGCCTGACTCCCGGCCAGGTCACCGGCCTATGGGGTGACAATCACACGCCGGAACTTGGTGGACGCTTAATCTTCGCCGGTGAACACACCAGTCTGGATATGAACGGCTACATGTCGGGCGCCTTAGACTCCGGCATCCGCGCCGCCCGCCAAGCGCGCAAGTCCGTTTCATTCTGGGTTTAAATTCCTGTCGACGTTCATCTTTGCCGCAATCGAACTTCATGGCGTGCGCGGATTCGCGAGCCTTCCGCCGGCCTCGGATTCTACCGTGGCGATTTAGCCACGTGAGTGGCGCGTTAGAAAATCGATTCCAGATCCGAAATGGGTCGATGGATTGAAATTTGTGCGCGCGCAAATGCGTTAAAAAATGCGGGCATGCTTTTCGCAGACTGGCCTCACCGTGGAGGTTCGGAATGCGCAAGCTGGTCGGTCTTATCAGCGCTTCGATTTTGTTTTCGTCACCCGCGGTATTCGCAGAAGAGTACGCACCTGACTTTGATCTCAATGAAACCCAGGCACTCGCGCTTGAAAATGTAAAAGCGGTTATCGAACACCCCGAACAGGCAAGCCGTTACTTGAACAAGATTGCCGAACTTGCTCCCCAGGGGCCGGCGTTTGTTGACGGTGCATTGGAGCTGTTGGTCGATGAGAGTTTGGATTGGTCGAAGCTTCGTGAGCCTAAAGATCGTTTGTTGAGTGTCGTCGTCAGGGCCTGTCAGGACCAGAAGGCTTTCAAAAATTTCGAGCGCAGTCGGATCCGGTATTCGATTCAGGACAAGGCGCGCGACTTACTCGCTAAATTCTCAAGCAACATGCAGAGGCGGGATGCGATTGTTGAAATTTTTAATGCGATGTCTTTATGGGGAGTTCCGGATTTGCCGTTCCTCACGGCCCGTTACCAAGAGGGCGACGCACTTCACTTTCGCAAGGCTCTTGCCACTGTAGCCGCCGAAGCAAAGGCCATCGATTTGCAGGGGTTGACGAAGTTGGTCCGCACCGGCCGCAACGAGCCCAAGATGGTGCCTCAGCGCTGGTTCGCCTACACGCTGATGTTTCGGCATGGTCTGTTGTCGCCGGATGAGTATCCCGATTTTTTACGCTATCTGATCGAGCATCATCTCAGCGGTAATTTGGCGGCCGACCCTTTGCTCAAAACGCTGTTGCGCGAAACCTACTATGACATTCAGTTTAAACTTAAAGCCGGCGATCAGGATTGGAACGCGATTTTTCACACACTGGAGAGAGCGCCCAGTTGGGCCGGGAGCAATCTTTCGTCCACGGATATTTTGCGCGTGCGGGAATTTCTGAAAATGCTCCGCACTGAAAATTTCAGCGGCGAATGCGTGTCCGTTTTGACTTTGAAGAAAGTGATCTAGATCTTGTGACGTTTGCTGAGCTCTTGTTCGTGGCGTTGCGATGAGTTGTGGCCCAGGCGGGCGTGATGGGCGCAGTTCTTTGAGCAGGTGCCTAATGAAGTTTCCACGCAAGACTTGCAGATCGAGGTTTCGGTTCCGCATTTTTGACAAGCGATGGGTCGATCCGCGGGCTGACCGCAGTGCGGGCAGAGCTTGAATTGCGCGGTCGGCTGAAGGTGCTGATCGACCGCAACCCGGTAATCAAAAACAAAGCATTCGCCTTCAAAGGCTTGTTCGGGGAATTTTTCGAGATAGTTTAAGATCCCGCCCTCCAACTGATGCACATTTCGAAAGCCTTGTTCATTCATCTCGAGGATCGCTTTTTCGCAGCGAATCCCGCCGGTGCAATACATCAGGACTTTGGTTTCTTTATTGAGATTGGCTTTCTTTAAGGCTTCGGGAAATTCACGGAATTCTTTGGTGCGAAAATCCACCGCATTCTTGAATTTGCCGATGTCGACTTCGTAATCGTTGCGCGTATCCAAAACCAAAACATCGGGGTCTTTTAGTGCCTGGTGCCACTCTTCCGGCGAAAGGTGGTTGTTCTTGGCCTTCTCGGGTGCAAAGCCGGGTTTACCCAAGGTGACGATTTCGTCTTTGATTTTGATGCGGAAAAAATGAAAGGGATGTTTTGCGGCTTCGGAATCTTTAAACTCGATCTCCGTGGTTGCAAAAGCTTCGGTGATTAAGGATTTAATGTGTTCAAGATCGAATCCGGTCCCGCTTAGAGTCGCGTTAATGCCTTCCGGCCCCAGTAGGCAGAGGCCGCGTAAGCCGGTCTCTTCGGCAATGCGCTCAAGATTCGTCTTTAATGACTGAACCTGCTCCTCGTTTAATCTTTGAAAGCGATAAAAACTAGTTACGGAAACCGGCATAAGTTAATTGCCTTCGGGTTTCCTGAGCATCTTGCGGACTTCGTCGGCGTGTTCCACTTCCGACCTGACAAAGGTGCGGGCCATTTCCTCAAGTGCGATGTCGCCTAAGTCGGCGGCCAGGTGAACCAATTTTTTATAAGACAAAATGGCTTCTTCTTCGAACTTCAGGCTCTCTTCAAGCAGCTGTTGAACGTTGTGCAAGTTGTGCTCTTGAATTTTCGACGAGCCAAGCGGAGGGTGGCCGCCGAGCGAAGTGATTTTTTCGCCGATTTCGGTGGCATGATCCATCGACTCGCGTGAATTGGCGCGAAACCAGGCCTGGATGGGAATGCGGTTGTAACCCATGATCATGAATGAATAGTGAAGGTAGCGGTTCACCCCCGCCATCTCCATTTGGTAAATCTCGGCCAAAAGATCGAGGACTTGCTTATTCTGATAGGTCTTTTCTGACATGCTCATGGCTTGAAATCCTACAGGGTCTTCGCGGTTAACGCCATCTCAATTTGATCCCCCGCCACAAATCATAAGCTATTGATTTTACATCGTATTGTTAGACAAAATTATGTTAAGAAGTATTTTAATGTATTTGAATCGCAATTCAAATAAACTGTTTTCAGATTTAGACGTGCGCAAAAGGCGGGCAGAAATGGCGATGGCGAAGGGGCCTAAGAAAAAGCTCGAACTCTCTTCGGAAGAGCTGAAGGCCAAGATTATCGGCGTCGCCGGCAAGCACTTCGCGACTCTTGGTCTTCATGGGACCTCACTTAAAGATATCGCCGCTGAGGCGCAAGTGGCCGGCTCGCTCATCAATTATCATTTTAAAGACCGCGATGGATTGTTTCGCGCGTGCATCGAGCCTGCGGCCCACGACCGCAGCCAAGCGATCGGACGGATATTGGCGGATCCGGCAAGTGCCGAAGAAATGCGCGTACGCATCGAATTGTTCGTGGAAGAGATGCAAAGCTCGATTATCTCGAACATCAATTTTTTTGAAATCATGGAACGTGAGATGCGGGCCGGAAATCCGATGGTGCTTAAGTTGTTTGAAGAGACCATGTTAAATTCGTTTAAACAGGTCATGCAGTTCTTTGGTCGAGCCATCGAAAATAAACTGCTTCAAGATGGACTCGATCCCGTCATTTTAGCGACACTGTTGTTCACCAGCACATGCGACTCCGCCCGGAAGAACTACCTGGCGAAACGCTTCTTCTCGGAATCCTTTGAAGATCCGGAATACCGGCGAAAATACGCGCAACATGTGGCGGGACTTTTTTTGAAAGGGGTAATGCGATGAGAAGCATTTTAATCGTATTGATCGCGGCAGGCGGGGTGGTCAGCGCCCAAACCAAAAGCAATAATAGTCCTCTTTCGCTTGAAAGTTATTTGGCGCAGGTGATGACGTTAAATCCGGAAGCGCGCGCGGCCAAAGAGCAAGTGATCAAGGCTGAATTGCGTAAGGATGAGGCTGAGGTTCCGTTAAGTTCGGAGCTTTACGCCAGCTATAACTTTACCGATGACCGCGATGAGCCGACCAATCCGTTTGCGCCTTCGCGCACCAAAAACAGCGGCTGGCGCACGGGGGTTCGCGACAAAACCATTTTTGGACTCGGCACCGACTTTTATGTTCAGTCCAATCACACCCAGCTGCTTGGCGTAAATCCAGTCTATATTCCCTTAAACGATTATTACGACACTCGCGCGGGCGTGAACCTGACGCAGTCATTATGGAGAAATGCCTTCGGTGAAGGGACCCGCGCTCAATACGCTTTGCAAAAATCAAAAAGCCGCATTGAAATTTTGCAGACCAAGTTTGATTTAAAAAATATCACATTGCGGGCCGAGAATGCTTACTGGTCGGTCGTGTCGCTCAATCAAATCGTGAAGCTCCAGGAAGAAAACGTCGACCGGGCAAAAAGGCTCAGCGTTTGGATGAGAAAACGGGTGGCTATGAGACTCGTCGATGACGTCGACGGTTTGCAAGTCGATGCCTCGCTCGAGACCAGGGAGCTTGAGCTGCAAGCGTCGTTGGATGAGAGAGCCGGTGCGATTCGCCAATTCAATACTTTGCGGGGCCGGCAAAGCGACGAGGTCGACACTTTGGCCGACCTTCCCGCGTCGGAAATGATGTTAAAGGCCTCAAACGACCCGACAAAGCGTATGAGCCGCGAGGATTTCCGCATGATTTATGAGAAGGCGCAAATGGCCGCCCAGGACGCAAGGGGCGCCGCTTCGATGATCGCTCCGCAATTGGATCTCACGGCCGGTGTAGCCACCAACGGATTGAATAATAGCGGCAACAAAAATACGCAACAAAGTTGGGATGAGCTTCAGCACGGCAACAATCCGACTTGGCAAGTCGGATTGCAGTTCAGTATACCGCTCGATTACAGTTTAATCGGCAACATGAGCCGCTCTTATAAGGCCGCCAGCAAAGCGGCTGAAAGCCAAAAAGAATTCGCCAATTTCGCCGAAGAGCGCGCTTGGCACGATCTTGTGCAACAAAAGAGCGAATCGCAGAAAAGGTTTGAGCGCTCGATCAAACTGGAGAAAACGCAAACCGAGCTCGTTAAACGTGAGCGCCAACGCTTGCTCAATAACCGCACGACGATTTTACAAGCCACCACCTCCGAACAAAATTTGGCGATGGCGCAAATCCAGCGCGTGAAGTCGCAATTGAGTTTGCTGCAAATCCACAACGTCTTGAAAACTTGGGGAGCCAACTAATGAATCTATCCTCACTCGCCATTAAACGGCCGGTCTTCATCTCTTGCGTTCTGCTTTTGGTGATGGTGCTGGGGGCCGCGGCATTTATAAAACTTCCGGTCGATTTGTTTCCCGACGTGACGCTGCCGGTGGTGACGGTCACGACGCCTTATCCGGGAGCGGGTCCAAAAGAGATTGAAACTCTGGTGTCAAAGCCGCTCGAAGAAGAGATCGGCACGATCTCCGGCGTGAAGACCATCCGCTCGACCAATTTGGAAGGCACAAGCGTGGTGATCGCGGAGTTCACACTGGAGACCGACGTCAAGTACGCCGAGCAACAAGTGCGCGACAAGGTTTCAAGCGCGCGCAAAAAGCTTCCCGATGACGTGGACGAGCCGACCATCCGCCGCATCGATCCTTCCGATTTGCCGATTTTGACTTTGACCTTAAAAGCCGATCTGCCGATGGGTGAGCGCTTCGATTTGGCCGATGACGTTGTTCGCCCGAAACTGGAGCAAGTGAACTCAGTCGGCTTGGTCGAAGTGATCGGCGGACGCAAGCGTGAGATCCATGTCGAGCTCGATCGTGCGAAGCTTGCGCGCTTTAATCTTTCGGTCACCGGTATCGGGCAAAAAATGGCGATGACCGGACAAAATATTCCGGCCGGAAGCGTCTCACGCGAGAGCGTCGGCAAAGACATGGTCTTTCGCACCGTCGGTGAATTCGAATCGGTCGGCGCGATCAAAAATGCTTCGGTGAATTTTTTCGGAAATAACCGCGCGCTGACTTTGCAGGACGTCGGCCAAGTCACCGACACCTTGGAAGACCCGAAGTCTTACACTTTCCTGAACGGCGATTCGACTCTGATCTTGAACGTGTTTAAGCAAAACGGCGCCAACACGGTCGCGGTTTCAAACAACATCAAGAAAAAACTGATCGCGATCAACAAAGAGCTTAAAGAGCGCTATCCCAAGGCCAACCCCGAACTCACGATGGTCAGCAACCAGGCGCGCTACATCTCGCTGAACGTGGAGGACGTGCAAGAGTCGATCGGGATCGGGATCTTGCTCACTATTTTGGTCGTTTATTTCTTTCTCGGCAGTATCCGCTCCACTTTGATTACCGGTGTCGCGATTCCGGTGTCGTTGATCGGCGCATTCGGTTTGATGGCGGTTGCGGGCTTTAGCATCAACATCATGAGCTTGCTTGCCTTCAGCTTGGCGGTAGGATTGTTGATCGATGACGCGATCGTGGTGCGGGAGAATATTTTTCGGCATATGGAGATGGGCAAGGGCGCGCGCAAGGCCGCCTATGACGGGACGGTTGAGGTGACGATGGCGGTGATCGCCGTGACCTTGACGGTGATCGCGGTTTTTATGCCGATCGGCTTTTTAAGCGGCGTGATCGGGCAGTTCATGAAGCAGTTCGGTCTGACCGTTTGTTTCATCATGGCGATCAGCTTGTTTGATGCGTTGACGAATGCGCCGATGATGAGTGCTTACTTCGGCGGCGTGCATGGCAAAGAGCCGACTTCGGGCTTTTTTTATTACACCCGCACTCCTATTCGCCTGTTCAATGCGCTTTATTCGCGCACCGAAGAGCTTTACACCAAATTTATCCGTATGGTTCTGCACCGGCCGTGGATCGCGTTGATCGCCACTCTTGTCGTGGTCGCCAGCAGCATTATTCCGCTTAAGAAAGTGCCGAAAACCTTCTTGCCGGCGCAAGACAGCGGCGAATTTTCGGTTGGCCTCGACATGGTCCCCGGCACGAGCCTTGAGGCCATGCGTGATCGCGCTTTAGAGGTCGACAAGGTTTTGCACCAAGATCCGGAAGTGGTGAACACATTGGTCACTGTGGGCTCGCGTCAGTTTGAAAAAAACAAGGCCGAGATCATGGTTTTTCTGCGGCCCTTCGGCACGCGCCAGATGAGCACTTCGGATTTTAAAGACAAAATGCGGGGAGCGCTTAAAGGATTCACCGACGCCCATCCCGTGGTGAAAGATATCGATTACATCGGCGGCGGCATGCGACCGTTCACCGTCAACATCGTCGGGCAGGATCTGGCGCAAGTGCAAGAGATCGCGACCAAGCTGCGTGACAAAATAAAAGATCACCCGGCGCTCAAAGACGTCGACACCAGTTTTCGTCCCGGCAAACCGGAGTTTCAAGTCACGGTGGACTTGAACGCCGCTCAGCGCCTTGGCGTATCGAGCTCGGAAGTCGGGCGCGAATTGCGCGGGCAAGTCGAGGGGATTACACCCGCGGTTTTCCGTGAAAACGGGCGCGAATACGATATTCGCGTAAGACTTCGCCCCGATCAGCGCGATCTTGAGCATGAGTTTAAAAATATTTTGGTGCCGAACATGAATCAACGTTTGGTTGAATTGAGTGCGGTCGCCAAAGCCAATTCGACGACGGGCCCTGCGAACATCGACCGCGAAAACCGCGGCCGTTACGTTTCGGTCAGCGCGGACATCGCGCCCAGCGGACCGGGTCTTGGCGGCGCGATGGACGACATCAAAGCCATGTTTGGAACGGGCGGCGAGTTGGAATTGCCGGCCGGCGTGACTTACCGCTTTGTCGGCCAGGCCGAGAACTTCGAAGAGCTCGGCAGCAGCATGATGATCGCGGCGCTCCTCGGCCTAATCTTTATCTATTTGGTTCTGTCCTCGCTTTACGAGTCTTTCTTCACGCCGTTCACGATCATGATGGTTATCCCGCTCGCGACTTGCGGCGCGTTTTTCGCGCTTTACCTCGGCGGTAAATCGCTCGATCTGTACTCGATGATCGGGTGTATTATGTTGATGGGTTTAGCGACCAAGAACTCGATTATTTTGGTCGACTACATCAATCATTTGCTTAGCGAGGGTAAAGAGATGTCGGTCGCGATCGTCGACGCATGCACGGTGCGGCTGCGCCCGATCCTGATGACCAGCTTCGCTTTGATCGCGGGCATGGTGCCGGTGGCGATCGGCTTGAATGAGGTTTCAAATCAAAGAACTTCGCTCGGTGTAGCGGTCATCGGCGGTGTGATCAGCTCGACACTTTTGACTCTTATCGTGATTCCGGCTGTCTTCACATACATGGAACGCATGCGCAAATTCCTGGTGTGGATCGGTTCGTTCGTGACGACTAAGGATCCGTCGGGCGACGCCAGTAATGGCAATTATACCCACCGGGATTCTTCTGCAAGTAGTCCTGATGATAGGCTTCCGCTTCGTGAAACCGTTTAAGCGGTTCAATCGTCGTTGCGACCGGTCGCTTCCAGTGGCCGGAAGCTTCGGCTTTTGCTTTTTCCGCGATCAGGCGCTCACTCTCGTTTTCATAAAAAATTGTCGAGCGATACTGAGTGCCGATGTCATTGCCTTGGCGGTTTAAAGTCGTCGGGTCATGGAGCTGAAAAAAGAGTTCAAGCACCTGTGATAAATGAATTGTGTTTGAGTCGAAATCAATTTTTACCGCTTCAGCGTGACCGGTCGTGCCGGTCTTAACGGTTTCATAGGTTGGGTTTTCGCTTAAGCCCCCGGCATATCCCACTTGGGTGCCGATGATGCCGGGCACTTTGCGGATGAGTTCTTCGACTCCCCAAAAACACCCACCCGAGACGACAATGGATTGTTTGTTCATCGCGCGATTCTATGCTCCGGGCCTTCAAGGGGCAAGAGCTGGCCGGCCACGAAGGCGCGTACTTCAGCCCCGTACTCGAGCTCAATTCGTTGCTGAAAGTCAGGGGCGAGCGAACCGAACTCCATGTCCACGTCCACACTTGAAGAAACATCCAGACGGCCAAAGGCGGTGCGCGCGAACAAGGTTACAATTTGCGGAGCGCGTGCGGTCGAAACGATCTTCGAGTGTTTTCCGAATTCGATGGAACCCACAGAAAAGATTTGCAAAGAGAACGGGCCCGTCGAAATAACGGTCTTGGCATCGATCTTCAGGTCGCCGTCGCAAAGGATTTGGGTTGAGCGGCTAAGAGTTAAGGACTGGGTGATTTTACAGGTTTCGATCACTTCCACATTCGCTTCGGCAAACGCCGAGACACCAATCAGCCCCAGGGCACATAACGCGGATAATGAGATTTGCTTTAACATCCGTACCCCAAGCAGAGAAGTTAACGTATTGCGTTATACACTTTTCGGGCGTTGGTACGCAATCGAAAAGATGACTATTTACGTCTCCTCAATTGTAAACTTTTCCAAGCGCCGGTGGCCGAAGCCGCTAAGGCACGGATAAATCAATAAAGTTTACGTTGGAAGGATTCATCGCGAAGTAAGGTCCCATGTTTACGGAGACGGTCGTGACCTTGCCGATCTTCAGTTGTTCCATAAAGCCAAGAATCAAAAGCAAACTGCTCACGCCGCTTGTGGAGTAGGGGCCTTTGAGGGCCGGGTCGCAATCGGTCTTTGGTGCCAGGCTCTGACTCAGGCAATCCAGCTCGCGGCGGGTGTAGCTGTTCTTCACGTGCAGGCATTGTCTTTTTCCGCAGGTGCAAGCTTTGATGCGGTCCCAATTCTTTACCACTTGGGCTTCGATCGCTTTGGTGTGTAAGCCCCCGATTCCCACCACGCAGCTGACCGGCCACATTTTTTTATTCTTGAATGCGTTTGCGGCTTCACGGCGGGCGATATTTTTAAGCGGTAATAAATTATTTTTGCCGAGCGGATTCGGCGTTGGGACGGGGCTTGGGCAGGAGGGATCGGCCGAGGGGTGTTTTTTAAGCGCGATGGCTTTTTGTTTAAAGCCTTCCGAACCTAAGGGAAGACCGACAAAGTTAGGGGTCATCTCTTTCGCACGCGTGAGCTGCATGCTGCCGCCGCCGACATCCCAAACGACCAGCGTATCTTGGGGGCATTTCTCGGGCCGGTGCGAGAGCATGACTCCGTAATATCCGGCGCGGGCTTCTTCGGCTTGGGTGATGGCTTGAGTGGGAAAGCCTTCAGCGCTGAATTTAGCAATGACTTCGTCGCGATTCTTAGCGGTTCGCAAAGCATGTGTGCCGATAACGGTGAGTTCAATTTTTTTATAACCGTGGAACCGGGCCGCATGGAGTGCTTTCTCACGTAATTCCCGCAAAACTTTTAGCGCCTCGTCTTGCGCCTCTTTGGGGATTGAGCCGTCATCGGTTTTGGCGGCCTCTAAGGCCAGGGGCACGCTGAGACCCTCCGGCCACTCGGCGACGAGTTTTGGATCGCCCGCGCCGGTTTCTATTTCAGCAAGCATAAGTTTAGTCGTTCCCGATCCAAGGTCGATCACAGCGCGCGCTTGCCTGCCGTTGGAAGAATCCGCGGCATGGACCATTAAGGTCACCAAACAAAATAAAAGCTGGATCATGTTGCCGCCACCATTGTGATGGATTCGCTCTCGTGGTCAAAAACCAGTTTCACTTTACCCGCCTTCAGTTGCAGAAAGATGTCGCGGCGTTTTTTCTCGAGGCTCGCTTCGACATCGCCGTAGTCGGTGCCTTCGCGCAGTATGAAGTCGTCGATGACGCCCTCGAGGGCCTCGGAACTTAAAGAATCGAATGGAATTTCCATTTGTGCTTTATAGGTCGATCTGGGGTAGAGTTCAAACCGGAGACTGGAAGCCATGAATAAAATAAAATGCCGGCTGTGTGAGACGGCATCCCCCCGGTTTTTTATGGATGAGCGCACCGGCTCACGCTTTCATCACTGTCCTGAGTGCGATCTGCGCTTCCTTGATCCCGCGCAATATTTGAGTGCGGACCAAGAAGAGGAGCGTTACCGCTTGCACAACAACGTTGTTGAAGATCCAGGCTACCAGCAATTCACTTTGCCGGTGGTGGAGCTTATAAAGCGCTATCGAAAATCTTTGCATATATTGGACTTCGGCTGCGGGAACGGGCCGGTTATCGCTCATTTATTGCGCGCAGACGGGCATCATATTTCACTCTATGATCCTTACTTCCATCCGGACCGCTCCGTACTTGAAAAAAAGTACGATTTCATCGCCATGATCGAGGTTGCCGAACACCTTTATCACCCCGGGCGTGAATTCAAACAGTTGCGCGAAATTCTTAAGGACGGCGGTGAGTTGGCCGTGATGACGGCGTTGGTTACCGTGGAGACCGATTTTGAAGGTTGGTATTACCGCAAAGATCCCACGCATGTGTGCTTTTTCAGTGAGAAAACCGCAATCTGGATCACTGAGAAATTTAAATTTCGGCAGATGCGCATCCATAGCCCGCGCCTCTTTTCTCTTATCAATTAGACAGTCCTGAATTTTTGACCGAAGCCCTAACTCCTTGAAATAAGGGCTTTACATAATGCGGCAATTCTAATAACACTGCGCCCCATACGCTCATTCATACCCTCCGGGGAAGGACGCCAATGAAGTCTCTATTGACGAAATGTTTGGGAGCCTACTTATGCGTGCATGGCGCCGCGGTCTTCGCGCAAGACGCGGATATAAAAACCATCGCCGATTTCAATAAACAAATTCCATATTGGGGCATCACTTGGTCGCCGGGCGCCGGCAACACCAATGGCTATCACCCGACGTTTTACACCGGATTCGCCATGCGCCAGGAAAATCCCGATCGCATCCACTTGCGCTTGGCGCGCGGCAACCAGACTCGCGTGAGTGTCATCTTGGACGAGAACACGGTGAGCGATTACATTTTCGACTTGGTAAAACGCTCGAACGTTTACAATAAAATCACCGCGAGCAAGCGCATTAATGTTCAGCCTGCGGGCGGCAAAATGTTGCCGCAGTTGAGTTACTATCAAGCGATCATCGATTCGCCGGCTTATGGAATTCGCGCTTTCGCGGATTCAAAGCCGGCATCGCGCGAAGCCATCTATAAAAAGAGCCTTGAAGTTTTGGCCGCGCTCAACCCGGGCCGCGTGCATAATCTGAAGATCAATCTTAAGACGGAGTTCTTAAAATGGAGAGAGCAGCTGAAACAGGGATTGCAGCTGAGCGCGGAATCGCAAACGATCGTCGCCATCGACAGCTTGCTTTGGGGCCGCATCAATTACACGGATAAGCCCACGCCCGAAGTTCTTGCTAAACTCAATACCGCAAGCGATCTCGCGATCAACGGTAAAAGCGATGAGCAGTTTATTGCCGCGGCTCTCGATCTGTTTAAAGAAGTGACCGGCAACAAATATAAAATCAAAGTGATGAACGATCACGGTCAGTTGGTCGACGCGCTCACATGCTCGGCTGCTTCTTGCACTTTGAGCTATCCCGAATTTACGGCCATTTATCCTACGGGATCGACCACCGGCAAGACTTCGGATAAATTCGGAAACTCCATTAATCCATTCGCGACCCCTGGTCTTTGGAACTTCGTTTCGCGCGGCGCCCGCAATGTCGATAATATTCGTGATGAACCCTACTACGGTTGGGCACCTAAGATGGATTATCAAGCAATTGGTAACGGCTTTCATAACCCGGCCGTGCGTTTCTTCTCTCCAAGCACCGCCATTAAAACCGCGCTTGGGGCGCCGCTAAGTCACAACACCTTGTGGGCCGTAAAACGCGGGCCGGTTTCGCACGGTTGCTCGCGCTTGCCGCTGGGTCACCTATGGGAAATGCGCCAGATTTTTCCGGTTGAAGATGCAAAAATGGTCAAAGTTCATTACTTCGGCAACAACTCGCAGGACTTCGATGTTTACGACATCGACGGTGACGGCGAGGCAGAGGTTATGGGCGTTGAGTACATGATCACCTATAGCCCCAAGGCCGAAAATGGTTTGCAAAACCGCGAGGGCACCGGCTTCACCATTTCAAACGATAAAAAAATCGAGTTTTACAGCAACCTTTACGGCGCGCGGAACGTATTCACCGTCGTCGACGGGAAACTTATTTTTCAAAACCCCAGCGTCTCGCTGCAAAGCTATCTGGATCTCTTGAAGGCCGGCGTAAAAACTCGCATCACGATGAGCGGCGAGTTCCCGCTTCATGAAGCGACTTATGAACGCGAAAAAGTACAGCTCTATTCCGCGGGCGGGGTAAACAAACTGCTTTACCGCATTATGGGCCGTATTCGCGGCTGCTCTCCGTTTTCCGATAAAAACGTGTGCGGTGAAGCGGCATTCGACAATGAAGCTAGATCGGTATTGGGGTTATAAGATGAAGTCACTGTTCATGTTTGCTTTAGCCGGACTGTTCTCGTTGAACGTTTTCGCGGATGATGCGAATTTGGTCGCCACTTTTAAGAAGATTAACACCATCCGAAAAGGCGGATTCGGCTTCAATTTCCTGCAAGGAGTGAACGGACGTAGTCCGGTGGGCGGGGCGGGTGCCAACGGTTGTTACAAATTGGGCCAAGGCGGATCCGGGCTATTTCAAGCCGCTTATCGCAATGAAACCGCGCAGGACTTGGTGAGCAAAGAAGATTTTTATGTCGCCAACCTCTTCACCACCAACTACTACAACTTGCTTGGTGAATACGTTTACGGCGATCCTTGCGGTAATCATGGCATGGATCATCAAGCATTGCTGAATCAAAGCGTGAGTGCCATGCCCAAAGCCATGACGATGGTGCGACATACGGTTCTTGAGCGCTATTACATGGAAACCTATCCTAATTCGGCTCTGGCGACCTCGCGCCGGATCCGCGGAGTCGCCGATTCGGCGGACGAAACCAAATTCGCGCGTTATTACTTTAATTTTCTATTGAGCGGAATGACTCAAGACATTCAATTTTTGCCGATGAGTTTATTGGCCAAGAAAAGCCCTCTCATTGAATCGGGCGTCCTGCAAAAAGCGCGCGACGGGATCGCCAATCTGTATACGGCCCGTGGCGGCGGCGACGGGTATTCGGGGCCTGGATATTTGGGCGACCTCTATAAGCTTCGCAACACCATTCACAATACCCTTTCGAAAGACACGATCGCCGAGATCGAGCGTTTCAAGCGTGCTTATCCGGAAGACGCGGCCGAGCTGAGCGTGATTCAAGGTTATTTGCGCGAATACTATGCGACCAGCGCGCGCAAAGTGTGGGAAATCGCCAAAGCGGCGGGCGCCGCGGATGTGCAGAAAGCCGCCCAACCTCTGATGAAGGGCCAAGTTAATGCTCGCGACTTGCTGGCTTTGTCGGTGGCATTGGCTCATGTTCGCGCCTCGATAAACGATTCGGCGGCTTTTCCTTGGGAGAAAAAAACCGATGCTTTGCTGTTGGTCACGATCGGCGCGCAATATTTGAGCAAGGAAGTCAACGTGATGCGATTGATCGACTCGACCGATGCGATCAAGGTGCTGCTGAATGCGATCTATCTTGAAGGATTTTTGATCAAAAGCAATTACCAGGTTTTCGCAAACCAAGTGGCGAGCGCGGATCTGGCGGCGGCGAGCGGAATTTTAGGAAAAGTCGTGGCTGTTGCCAGTAAGACAATTGAAAAAGCTCTCTCGCCCGCGCTCGAGCAGTGGAAAGTCGTCGATCCTAAAATGGAAAATTTATTGGACAACGTTATTAAATCATCTTCTCTGTCGGCCGCCGCGGGCGTCGACGCAAAAATTAAAAGGTAGGATCACATGATCAAGAATATCAAATTCATGACATTTGTGTTGGGCGCGCTCTTGCTCCTTTCGCAACTTGCCCATGCCGAAGCCATCATCCGTAACCCGGGCGAGGCTACGGGGCAGTTGGTTTATTTGACCGGTCAGGATTTGGAGGGCGAGGGCAGTGCCAAATACAAGGCCCTCAATGCGATGTCGATTCCGGTTTTTACCGAGCAGCCGCACCAATTGACGGTCGTGGCCGGTACGATCACCTTGAGTGAGCAGAATATCAATTCGCACGTGCAATTGAAGGCAATTGCGCGCAAGACACCGAACTTGGATCTGTCCAAAGAAAAAGACGGCGTGAACGGCGTCACTCTTAAGGGCTATAAAGACGGCGACTGGGTGAAGCTGACCTTGGTCAAAGGTCAGGCTCCTCAGCTTACGAAGGCGACCAAGAAAGAGGCCGAAGCGGCTTTGGCGGCATTGAAAGCCAAAAAGAAGCCGGTAATTTTAAAGGCCGATCTCTCGGCGAAGTCGATTTTTAAAAGCGGCGAGTTGGGCTATAAGGACGCCGATAAAGTCGGCGCCAAGTCGGCCAACTATGGTGAGTTGGTCAAAGCGATGAACACCGCCAGCCGCACGGTCATTCGACCCGGTTACGGCATTCCGTTTTATTTCTATCAGCAATTCTTAAACGACAATCCGACCATTAAGAACATGGTCGATGAGGTCAATAGCGACCCGATGATGGAAGACATCGAGAACACGTCTTATCGTGTGGAGCGTCTTAATGCCATCCAAACTCTTATTCGCAGCGAGAAGTCGGTGGTGAGCGATCAGCTTGTCGATCAACTCATCGCGCTCTTTGATAAGGAACGCGGTCGCGACGGCTTGCCGCGCAAAATGAAACTGCGCAGTTCGACCAACTCCGAAGATTTGCCTGAGTTCAACGGCGCCGGTCTTTACGATTCTTACTCGTACAAGCCGGTAAACAAAAAAGGCGACGAGAAAAAGGTCGCGAAGAAGCGTGAAGATCTTAAAGAAACTTTGCGCTGGGTGTGGTCGTCGGTTTTCAATCAACGCGCCTATGAAGAGCGCACGGCGTTTCGCATTCCGCACGACAAGGTGTTGATGGGAATTCAAGTGAACCCGTCTTTCGGCGATGAAGAACTTGACGGTGTCGTCATTACCAAGAACGTCGCCCGCAATACCGAAATCAAAGACGCGGGCGTTTACATCGAGGCGCAACGCGGGGACAAGCACGGCGTGGCCAATCCCAAAGCCGGCGTTAAGCCCGAACAAATTTTAGTGACCTACGACACCAATAATCCGCTGAACACCGCAGCTTACAAAATCCATCGTCTGCAAAAGTCCAATATCGGCGACGACAAAATGACGATCTTGCCGGCCGACAATCCGGCCGACGTGATGAGAGATGAGGAAGTCGTTGATTTAGTGAATTTGGTCTTGAAAGCGCAAGCGCATTTCAAACCGCTCTTAGGTCAGAACAAAGCGGACTTCGCACTCGACTTGGAATTTAAAGTCGACAGCGCGGACACGGGTAAACGCCAGGTTTATTTGAAGCAGTCGCGGCCGTACATCGACTAGGCAGATAATGCCGGGTGCTTCGTCCGGCGAAAATTTTTGACACTTGAAAAAGCGCCGGACTAACAAACAGTTCGGCGTTTTCATTTTAACCGTTATTCTGATCTAGCCTTGCGAGCGATCTCGCGCTTGTTACAATTTAGTTTCCAAGATAGATAAGCCGTGAATCGTTGCTCATGGAGGAGTGGGATGAATGGATTTGATTTAGTCCGTAAGGGACTGGTGTTTTCTATTGTCTCAATGCTTGCGCCGGCGATGGCCGCTGCGCTGATGCCGACCAATCCCGTCACCGACCGCGATTTCATGCGCCTGCCCGACGGCACCAACCTGAGCGATATCAAAGTCAGCGGCGTGAAACTCAGTCTCAGCAAAGGACAGGGTGGCACATTCGGTCCGGCGGCCAGAACGGCTTACCAAAATATAAAAAACGATTCGATGAATAATCCGGCGTCCAAAGTTCAATGGGTGCTGATGGATCTCGATGGACATCAGGTGATCGCTAAATCTCTAAGGTCCAGCCGCCGCATGTTCGGCGCGTCCGTGGCCAAGGTTTATGTCGCTTCAACACTGGTGGATCAGCGAGACGGGAGGCTAAGTAAATCGCAATTGCAATTGATGTCCGACATGCTGGTTGTCTCAAGCAACACGGCTTGGACCGAGCTACAAAAACAAATCGGTGAAGGTGACGCCGACATGGGTCGGGAGGTGATCTTTCGATTCACCGAAGCGATGGGTTACCATGACACCCGCGGTTGGCAGGGTAGTTGGGGTTCAAGGCACGGCAATGAGCTGACCGCCGCTGACCTCGCCGAGCTGATGCACGACACTTATAAAGGAAGGTACGCCGGCGCCGAGACGTTTTGGAAACTAATGCACACTTGTCGAACCGGCTCTACACGTGCGCGCAAATATATCCCATCAAGCATTTTTGTCGGCGCAAAGACCGGAACCTATGACGGCCCGACCACGATTGACGGCGTGGGTGTGAACGTCAAAGTGCGCAACCATATCATCGTATTCAACCATCGCGGCCATGAGTATGCCCTGACGATGTTGGCCGATACGGGTTCCGACGAAACGACCGCGGTGTTGGCCGGCGGGCTGCTTCGCGAGTATCTCGGCGTCGCTCCTTAAATCTTCGTTGAGCACGCCTAGAATAATTTCCTAAACCACTATCTAATTTGTTTGTATGCATCGCGTCGTGTATACAGTTCCTTATCTCAAGGGGCGGTGCGGGCATGTTAGATCACGCGGTTCTCAAATCCACTTTTATAAACGCCAGCATTATCGACATCACTTACGCCTGTTTACTCGCCTTCATTCTGGGAGTGGCGATCGCGCTCACTTATGTGCGCTCGTTCAACGGCCTTTCGTATTCGCGGGCATTCTTGCAGGCGATGATCTTTGCACCGCTGTTGACCGCGATCGCGATGCAAGCCGTGGGTGACAACGTCGCGCGCGGGCTTGGCATGATGGGCGCTTTTTCTCTTCTGCGCTTTCGCACCAACATCAAAGACACGCGCGACATGATGTTCATGTTTTCGTCGTTAACCGCGGGCCTCGCTTGCGGCGTTTACGCGTACCATATCGCCATCATCAGCATCTCGTTCTTTTGCCTTGCGGTCTTCGTGGTTCATAAAGTTCCCTTCAGCGCGGATTGCGACTTCGACGCCGTCTTGAGAATGCAGCTCGACAATAAGGTCGAGACCCAAGGCTCGGTCGATAATATCTTGCGCCTTCATGCCCGCCGCTTTTCTTTGATTGCGGTGCGGGAAATGGGGCAGGGCGAGCGTTTGGATCTTTCCTATCAATTGAAGTTGCGCAAGACCAACTCGCAAGCGCAGATCATGAGCGAGCTTGCGAGTGTCGGTTCGCTGCGCGACGTCCATCTCTTTATGCAGGATAAGGCGCATGAAGTCTGAGACCTGGCGCGATTTTAAAGACTACTTGGAAAGTAACCGGCGCTTAGCGATCGCCGTTGTTTGTGCGCTCGCAGGACTTGCGGCATTGCAAGGTTTCGTCGGTCAGGCGAATATGGAATGCCTTGGTATCGCCGATTCCAGAGAGACCACGATTGCTTTTGAAACTCCCGTGGTGGTGAAGAGAATCTTTGTGCTCCCGGGCCAGGCCGTGCGTAAAGGTCAACCGCTGGTCGAGGTCGAGCCGCTTGAACTCAATATGAAGTTGCTCGAATTGACGACCGAACTCGAATCGTTGCGTTCGGAAAAGAAAGTCCGCGATTCCCTGATGAAGTCTTTCGGTAAAGCGTCCGGCGGAATAAGCCCGATGGAGCAAGAGATCCTCGGCTTGCAAGCGCAAGTCGATGAGCTTAAGAAACAAAAAGCTCAAGCCGTGCGCTATGCCGAAGAAGACGGAGTTGTCGCCACGGTGGCTTTTCGCCCGCGCGAACAAGTTCCGCCGTTTACGCCGGTGGTAACGATGTCTTCAAGCGTGCCGAATACGGTTTACGGCTTTATTCACGAAAACCGAATGGCGGAGTTCCGCGTTGGTGACCGCGTATCGATCGAGCCGCTCATGAACAAAGGCCGCGTCGCAAATGGCAAGATCATTTCGCTTGGTAACCGCATCACCGCATTTCCGGAGCGCATGCAAATCGCCGGTCAAGCTAGGCCTACATTTTTCGGGCGTGAACTTGTGATTTCTTTGCCCATTGAGAATCAATTGATGATGGGCGAGAAAGTCCGCATTCATGCAGGGCAAAAAATTCGTTTCAGCGAATTGGGTTTTCAGGCCTATGCGGATTCCGACGATAAGGCTTTGGCTTCGCAAACCTTGGCGGAGGCCCTCGATTTGGAATCGAGCGGAATGATCTTTATGAAGGATTTGAACTCGCTGCTGGTCGGCTCCGATGAGACGGGTCCGAACGGTTCGCCGTTTTGGCTGGTGTCGCTGGCCGATCCATTTAAGCCCGTTAATTTGCATATGACGGGCCTAAACAAATTCGACGATCTTGAGTCGATGACCGTAAGCGGGGATAAGTTTTTCGCGATGTCGTCGTTGAGCAGAAGCAAAAAAGATAAAGTGAAACGTGAGCGCAGCTTGATTGTGCGCTTTACGGTGAAAGACGGCGCGGCGAAGGTGGAGCGCGCAATCGATATGCGAACTCCCATGTTTGATAATTTGAAACTTCAGCCCTTGCTGCGCGGCCTTTCGGCGGAGATCGACAATCTTGAAATCGAAGGCTTCAGCATGGACGGCGATGACGCGTTTTTTGCTTTGAAGGAGCCGCGCTTTCCCGACGGCACTTCGGTGATCTTGAAGGTGCGCGGGCTTGGCCAGCAGATCGAATCCGGCCGCATCGACCATCTTGATCTTGACGTGCACTCGATGGTGAAGCTTGATTCGCGCCTTTGCGACGAGCCGGCTAAAATCACGGAACTCATTAAAAACAAATCTGGATTGGTGATCTTGAGCAATTGCCGCCGCAGTGAAAAAACCGGGCAGATCTGGTTTTTGGCCGACAATGCGCCGACTCAACAGGTGGAGATGCTCACCTCGCTTCGCAACGGGCGCCCGGAAGCAATGGCATTCGGCGCCGATCGAAACACCCTTTATGTCGGCTCGGACAACGGAAAGAAAAAGGGCTCGGATTTAATCAAAGTTGAGATCCCCAATCTCCAATAAGAGGCGCACGTGTTTCGATTTTACCCACTCATGATCGCGCTTCTGATGGCGGCGACGTATGTTCATGCAGTGCCTACGCCGCTTAGTGCCTTGTTGAAAGAGCGCTTAAGCGCCGGCGCGGATTTGCCGGCAATGGACGAGGAGCGCACATGGGCGATCAGCGGCGTGATTCCGGTTCAATACTTCGAATACCGTCTCGCTCACGGAACCAAGGATCGCGATAAAAAATATTATGACAATCCTTGGAATGCCGACGGGTCCGAGAGCCATCAGCTCCGCTTCCACCTAAAGAACTGGACGGAGATGGCTTACTTTTCCGAATCGCGCGGCGTTTCGCGCGAGCTCGCGGATTTGGAAAAACAAGAAGTCGTTAATCAACGTCAATTCGACGCCTATTTGGACTTAGTCAATCAGCTCTTGCAAGCGCAGATGCTGAAGGTTTTGGACGCGCGCGAAGGACAACTGCAGAAGTCGGTTGATCGCAGCGGGCAAATTCTTGGCTTACCGAAGGCGGACCTCAAAGATTTGGTGAAGGAACTTGATCGCCTGCAAAAGGTGAGTGCGGAGAACGACGGCATAAAGGCGCGCACCGCGGGCGAGCTAAAAATAAAGGAGGTCGAGGCTTCGGCAAAGGCGTTGATCGATGCAGTGGGCTTGCTTGCGAAGAAAGTCGGACCATTGAGCGAAAATAGCCAGCCGCTATTTGTGCAACATAATCGTTTGGAGGCGCGCCTGCAGCGGATCGATAAGGAGATCAAGTGGGCTGAGGATCGTAAGCTGATCGATCATATCGACTTTCAGCGCGACACAATTAATCGCGATGATTCAGTCCGGATCGCTTTTAATATTCCGTTCCTTCGCTTCGACAACGAAACTCGTGCGCGCGACCGCGCCTTGCTTGCCGTTAAAGAGTCGGAGGCGCGCAGAAAGGCCGAGGAAGCGCGGAATGAACTTAAGCGTAAGCGCGCGCTCGTTTACGGTTTGGCGGCTGAAGTCGAAAGCCTTAAGTCGCGCCTGGGAAGAACGCGCGAGATTTCGGCCAAAGTGCGCGGCGTGAGGGACGTCGATTTGCGCTCCGTATTGAGCGATTTCGGTTTTGAGCTTGAGCGTGACGTTTTGGTCCAAGCGCTGAAGTTCTATACCTCTTATTTAGAGTACCTGCGCGATATAGGCGCCTTTGCGCGCATGCCGAACTTGAATTTACTGGATCCTCAATTTGCGGAGCTTGGCTAGTGGATCTCACGCGGCGCGAACTAAAATTTCAGATTCCACTTGCGATGGTGGATCCCATTTCGGCATATCTTGAGCGCTATTGCGAGATGGACAAGTACTCGAGGCTTGCCGGTGACGGCTATTACGTCATCAACTCCCTCTATTTGGATAGCGACAATATGCTCTTATTGGAGCGCAAGCGGGCGAACTTGGCGCACCGATTTTCGATGCGTATACGCAGTTACGGGATGAAACCTAATTTTCCGGCTTTTATGGAGATCAAATCGAAAGCCGATTTGATGATGAATAAAAAGCGTTGCTCCCTCACCTCAAGCGATACGCTCACGTTTATACGTGATGGAATCAGCCGCGAGGTCAATTCCGATCTGGATCACCCGGTCATGCAAAGGGCCTGTTTTCATATCTTGAGCTTGGGCCTTAAGCCGAAGATGATGACGCAATATCAGCGCAAAGCTTACTTCGGCCTTTTTGATCCGTATTCGCGCGTGACCTTTGACCGCCGCATGCGCTGCTACAGTGAAGAGCAATATAGTATTTTTCCGGATCAGGATAAGTTCAAAAACTACGATCATGCCGGTCAATATGCTTCGCCCGAGGCTACGGTTGTGCTCGAGCTGAAGTGCGAGCTAAAGGTCCCGTTTTGGATGTTGAAACTGATTCAGCATTTTGAACTGCGCCAGGCCCAGTTCTCGAAATACGATTCCAGTTGGACCTTTCTAACGGAAGAAGACGGCATGCACCCCGGGCTCGATGCGTCGGGCGTGTTTTAGCCTAGCTTTCCTTTTAATTAAGCTCAGACGGTTTAGGGCACGTGGTATACTGTGTACGGCCTGGTTTCCAAGGAAAGGATAAACCGGTGAAATATTTTATTTTGCTGAGCTTGTTCACGGCGTCCCTGGCCTGGGGCGAAGACCGTATCGGTGAAATCTACGCCAAAGGGAAAATCACCGGCGAGCCGCTGTTTATCCAGTCCATTCACATTGACGATGCCGGCGACGGAAAAAGAATCGCGACCTCTTTTATTAAAAACCGCGACGGTGAAGTTGTTTTAAGGGAAGACGCGGTGATCATCGGCACCCGGATTGTTTCGCAAACTCTCGATCAATTGCAGATCGGAGAGCGCTGGGAGCTGGAGGTCAAAGACGACAAAGTGTATTTTCGCACCTACAAGGTCACTGATGGCGTGAAACACCTGACATCCCCTGAAACCAGCGAAAAGATCGCCGACAATTTCATCACCGGACCCGCCGCGGAAGCTTTTTTGGGAAAGGCCTTGCCTGAGCTGAATGACGGCAAAACCGTCGACGCGCTCTTCGGCGTTTTTGAAGTCGGGCGCAGCATTGAATTTAAATTCCGCAAACTCGCCAGCGACGACGAAAAGATATCGATCCGTATGAAGCCTGCAAGCTTCTTCGTGTCGCTCATGGTTAGTCCTATCGAGATGCAATTCAGCCAAAAGGAGAAGATGCTGGTTCATTACTCCGGCCGCACCCCGGTGCGCATCAAGGAAAACGGAAAATGGAAAGTCTTGGAAGCGGATATCCTATATAAAATCGCGCCGCCGATGACGCCGCCGCCAAAAAAATAGAAACTATCATGCGTTCGCATTGTCCCCGACGTTCGGCAAATCCTCCGCCAAGGAAAAATCGCCCCATTATATAAAGTGCAGGCGGCTTGAGCGTCACCTGAGCTCCGGCACCGCCTTTGCTCATTTAATAGATCAATGAATCTCAGCGGATGAACGCTGGGGGCGATCGAACTCTCTTTAAGGAGGATTTGTATGTTGAGAGCAGCAGTGGCTTTTTTTGTTCTGGCTCTTGTGGCCATGTTACTTGGGGCTTCAGGTTTTGCAGGTTTCTCGATGGAAATCGGACGCATGTTGCTGTTCGTCTTCATGATTCTTGCCGTGATCAGCTTTGTGGCAAGCCTCGTCGGTGGACGTTCACCGCGCTCGCTACCATAAGGATTCTTTAACCTGATTTTATGAAAAGGAAAATTTTATGAACGACGATATTTTTAAAGGCAAATGGACTGAAGTCAAAGGTGAGATTCAAAATGCATGGGGCAAGCTCACCAGCGACGAACTTGAAAGCGTTAAAGGAAATCTGTCTTCAATCGCAGGATTGATTCAACAACGTTACGGCGAAGCCAAAGACGTAGTGGCGGAAAAGCTGAGCCAAATCATGGGTCAAGCGGATACGAAAGCCGATTCGGCATCTAAGGATGCAAAGCAGTGGGCCGTAGATAAGACCGAGAAAGCAAAGCAGACGGTGCGTAACACCGATATTCCGCGCTGATACGAGTGTAATCGATCTTCAGATTGAAACCCAAGGGGGGCTGAAAAGTTCCCCTTGGTCTTTTTCCTTGCAATCACTCCCGCCTGATCTATCGTTTCTAGTATGTTGTCATGTCAAAATCTGATTAAGGGTGAATGGACGAACGGGTCCGCGGGATCAATGGCGGTCGTCTCTCCGCATACGGGGAAGAAGATCGGCGAAATCACGCTCCCTGACTTTAAGCAAATCGATTCGGCGATTCAGGCCGCGGCTCAGGCGCAAGTCGAGTGGGGGCGCCTCCCCATTAAAGAGCGCAGCAAGGTCCTTTTTAATTTCCGCAATATTTTGCTGCGCGATCTTGACGCCATCACTAAGCTCAAAAGCTCGGAGTCGGGCAAAACTTATGAAGAAGGCAAAGCCGGGCTATTGAAAGGCATTGAAGTTCTCGAATTCGCGCTCTCCATTCAGAATTTGGATTTGGGCGGGCGCTTGGAGATTTCGCGCGGAGTGGCTTGCGAATACCGGCGTGAACCGCTCGGTGTGGTCGCGAACATCACTCCGTTTAATTTTCCGGCGATGGTCCCGATGTGGACGATTCCGATCGCCTTGGCACTGGGCAATGCGTACGTCTGGAAACCTTCGGATAAAACGCCTTTGACCGCGCTCAAAATCGGGGAAGCCTTGATCGAGGCCGGGGTGCCCGCCGGAGTATTTACGATCCTCCATGGCGGCGCCGAAACCGTTAATGCGATCATCGATCACCGCCAAGTGAAGGCCGTCGGTTTTGTGGGCTCCACAAAGATCGCGAAGACGGTCTATCAGCGCGGCACTCAGCTCGGAAAAAGAGTTTTGGCTTTGGGCGGCGCTAAAAATCATATTGTTTTGTTGCCCGACGCGAATCCGGAATTGAGCGGAGCGGGCATTTCCGACAGCTTCACCGGTTGCGCGGGACAGCGCTGCATGGCTGCTTCGGTGTTATTGGCGGTCGGCGACGTGGGTGCCCACGTCGAAAAAATCATTCAGCGTGCAAGCTCACTCAAATTGGGCACGGATATGGGTGCCCTGATCACACGCGCGCAAGTTGAATTCTTAACCGAGGCGATCACGCGGGCGGAAAAAGCCGGCGCCAAAGTTTTGCTCGACGGCCGCAAGGTTAAAGCGCCTGCCGGAATGGAAGAGGGGAATTGGCTTGGGCCGACGATTCTCGACCGTGTTCAGCCGGGGAGTGAGGCGGCCACTGTCGAGTTGTTCGGTCCGATTTTGAGTGTGGTTCATTGCAAGGATTTAAGTGAAGCGATCAAGATCGAAAATAGCGTCGAGTACGGTAACGCCTGCTCGGTCTTTACTTCGAGCGGCCCTTTGGCTGAGCGGGTGGCGCGCGAAGCTTCGACCGGGATGGTTGGGGTGAATATCGGCGTTCCGGTTCCACGCGAGCCGTTTTCATTCGGCGGAATCAACGCTTCAAAATTCGGGCACGGGGACATCACCGGCCATCACAGTTTGGATTTTTGGTCGAACGTTAAAAAAGTCACCACTAAATGGGAAAAGCAAAAC
>CAZVOP010000005.1:0-61418 GCA_964628445.1 uncultured Pseudobdellovibrionaceae bacterium
AAATCGCTTGATCGTCTGGGCTTTACCTCTAGCAGGCCTTGCGATCGGCTGGGCCTATCATGTCTTGGGCCGCGATGTCGTGCCGGGGACAAATTTGATCATGGACGAGATGCACGATCCGCGTAAAGTCCTGCCGGTGAAAATGGCTCCCTTCGTTCTAATCGGGACATTGCTTACGCATTTGTTTGGCGGTTCAGCCGGCCGCGAAGGCACGGCGGTACAAATGGGCGCGGCACTCTCGGATCAGCTTTCACGTTTTTTAAAAATCGAAAATGGTGAGCGAAAAATTCTGTTGGTCTGCGGCGCGGGAGCGGGTTTTGGCGCGGCCATCGGAGCGCCGTGGGCGGGCGTTATTTTCGGTATCGAAGTGATCCACACCGGCAAGTTGAAATCGTTCGCGTGGCTTGAGTGTTTGGTCGCATCTTTTGTAGCATATTATACTTCCGTTCTTTTGCACGCGCCCCACTCGGTTTACCCGACGGTCATCACTCCGTTTTTATGGTCCGCGCTTTTATGGATCGCCGGCGCGGGTTTTGCTTTTGGTTTGGTGGCGAGGCTCTTCACATTGACCACGCATTGGCTTGAATATTTTGAAGAAAAATACGTGAAGTATCCCCCTCTGAAGCCGTTTCTTGCGGGGGTATTGTTGGTCGTACTTTATTATTGGGAAGGGACCTACCGTTTTACCGGCTTAGGTATTCCGCTTATTCAGGAGTCTTTTGAATCCGCATCGCACTTCGATTTACCGTTACTTAAATCGATTTTTACCGCGATCACGGTGGGCTCGGGCTTCAAAGGCGGGGAGTTTATTCCATTGGTCTTTATCGGTTCGACTTTAGGCAGCGCGCTTTCTTTGTTTATCCCGGTAACGATTCCACTCCTCGCGGCGGCGGGGTTTGCGGCGGTGTTCGCGGGTGCGGCGAATGCGCCGGTGGCTTGCTCGATCATGGCTGTGGAACTATTCGGAGTGGATGTCGCGCCGTACGCAGTGGCGGCATGCTTTGCGAGCTACCTGGTCTCGGGCCCGTCGAAAATTTATCGGCGAAAAATGAAATAGGAGGATTTATGCATCCATGGCACGAAGTTGAAATTGGAGAACAAACTCCGGAAGTTGTGAACGCGATCATCGAAATTCCTAAAGGCTCGAAAGCTAAGTATGAACTCGATAAAAAGAGCGGCCTCATCAAAATGGATCGCATCCTTTTTAGTTCGGTTCAATATCCGGCCAATTATGGATTTATTCCGCAAACGTTTTGCGAGGATAACGATCCTTTAGATATTTTGGTGCTCGGCCAAGAAACGGCCGTGCCTCTTTGTATTATGAGGGCCAAGCCGATCGGCGTGATGAAGATGCTTGATCAAGGCGAGGCGGATGACAAGATCATCGCGGTTCACGCCGATGACCCGGAGTTTTCGCATATCGGTTCGCTTGATGAGCTGCCGCCTCACCGAATCAAAGAGATCCGCCGGTTCTTCGAAGATTATAAAACTTTGGAGGAGAAGATCGTGACGGTCGAAAAATTCTTTGACCGCGCCGAAGCTCACCGTGTGATCGAAAAAAGCCGAGCTTTATATAAGGAAAAGTACACTCGCTAGCTTACCCGTTTTTACGCGATATTTACTTGTTTGATTTAGTTGCTCCTTCTAACGTCGAGACAATTCATCGATGAGGAAGGAGTTATGTTCATGCGCGCACTCCGTTTTATGGCCGCCGCATTATTCTTATTTTCCGGATTTGAATGTTGGGGCGCGGAGCCGTTTTCTTTTGCGGATTTCAGTTGGCTTAACGGCAACAGCCGGCAAAAGGAATTTCCTCTCACTACCAAATATTTTACCGGCCAATTTTCATTTGATGGAAATTACATTTACCAGTTCAACAGACCGAAGGACCACACGCTGGTCGGCTCGACGAACTCGGGCCGGACAAATGAAATGCAGGTGCAACAGTTGGGCGTCGGCGGCGACTTCAACTACGAAAATGTTCGTGGACGTTTCATGACCCAATTCGGAATGTACTCGACGATGACCGCGCGAAATGACGCCAGTCCTGCGCGGGGTCAATGGAGGATGGATGATGCCTACCGCTATATTTCCGAAGCTTACGGCGGATATCATTGGGACAAATGGCATGGCATCAATCTCGATTTCGGCGTTTTTATGTCTTATATCGGATTGTGCAGCTACTACAATTATGACAACTGGGTCTATCAGATGTCCTATGTCTCCGCGAACACGCCGTGGTTTTTCAACGGTGCTCGACTGCAGATATTTCCGAGCGAAGATTTTAAGTTGGAGCTTTGGCTGATCAACGGTTGGCAATCTTACGGCATGTTTCATGAGCAACCGGGCGCCGGATTCTCGGCTCTCTATCGTCCTGAAGGTTGGCTCTCAATCGTGTCGAACAACTACTACGGCAATGACACTTTGGGGAAGGAGGAGCGCTTACGCGTTCACTCCGACAACAGTATTCAGGTTAAGTATTTGGATTCGCCCAAAGATCTTCTCAGTAAAGCGGCTTTTTCAATGACCTTGGATGCAGGCTGTGAAGAGGGCGCCGGAGTGAATTGTGGCAATCAATATTTTCTCGGTTTCATGGCCTATAATCGGTTTTGGTTTGATCACGATCGTTACGGTTTAACGTTCGGTGGAGGAATGATTAATAATCCCGGTCGCTATCTCATCTTGGTTCCACCGGTCAATGGGGCAACAGCCGCTTCCGGTGTCGCGGAAAGGGGATACACGGCCAATCCCAGTGATCCCTTTCACGCTTGGGATGCTTCAGTGACTTTCGATTATATGCCCAAGCAATCGATCACTTACCGGTTCGAGTACATCCATCGTAGCGCCGACGTTCCTTATTTTGCTGGCCAGGGCGGGGTGACGCCTCCCGGCGGCAATGCCGGAGGGGCTGGGTCGGATACTGCGGGATGGGCTCCTGATTTAGTGAAGAGCGAAGACCGTATCAACTTGGCATTGCTTATTCGTCTTTAAAGCTCGGCGCTCCTCTCACTTGGCATCCGCTTTATTTTTACAGCCTTTTTACGCTCTTTCGGCAGATGTAGAGCGTAAATTAAAAGCAACGGAACCGAGGTTTTCATGGATTTCATTATTGCAGGGGTGGTGGCGGCGGGTCTTTTGATTTACATGGTCTACGCTTTATTTAACCCCGAAAAATTTTAAAAGGAAAAGCCATGAGCTATCATGAATATCTTCAGCTTGCGGCTTTCATCTTGCTGCTGGTGGGGTTCACGCCCCTGCTAGGTTCATATATGGCAGGGATCTTTGAGGGGCGGCGAAATTTTGTCGTGCGCTCATTGGGCTGGCTTGAAAATCTAATTTACCGCGTATCGGGTGTGGACGCGCGCCAAGAGATGGATTGGAAAAGCTATGCCACTGCATTGATGATTTTCAACATCCTTGGCATCGCGGTCGTGTTCTTCTTTCAGCTCATGCAATCGGCTTTACCGCTAAACACACAAAATTTACCAAATGTTTCTTGGCATTCGGCATTGAATACGGCGGTGAGTTTTGTGACGAACACGAATTGGCAAGGCTACTCGGGCGAAGTCACCATGACTTACCTGACTCAGATGGCGGCGTTGAGCGTTCAGAATTTTCTTAGTGCTGCGACGGGCATAGGCGTGGCCATAGCGCTGGCGCGGGGAATTGCCGGCAGGTCGACCAAGAGTTTAGGTTCGTTTTGGGTCGATCTGACCCGCGCCACGATTTATGTGCTTTTGCCCTTAAGCATAGTGATCTGTTTGCTGCTGGTGAGTCAGGGGGTTGTGCAAACATTTTCACCATATGTTCACGTCACGACCATCGAAGGTGCCGCGCAAGTCTTGCCGGTCGGGCCGGTGGCGTCTCAGGAGGCGATCAAAATGATCGGCACGAATGGCGGCGGATTTTTCAATGCCAACAGCGCGCATCCCTTCGAGAACCCGACGCCGCTGAGCAATTTTATCGAGATGCTGGCCATGCTTTTGATCCCTGCGGCGCTGACGTATACATTTGGCAGCATGGTGGGCTCACGCCGCCACGGTTGGGCGCTGTTCGGCAGCATGCTGGCTCTTTTCTTGGCCGTCTTCACCCTCGCACTTTATTCCGAACATAATTTCGGCCTAATGGAAGGCAAGGAAGTTCGCTTCGGTGTTTTTAACAGCGTGCTTTTCAGCATGATCACAACCTCCGCTTCTTGCGGCGCGGTTAACGCCCTTCACTCCAGCCTTTCGCCGCTGACCGGCGGATTGGCGATGCTCAATATGATGAGCGGAGAGGTGATCTTTGGCGGCGTGGGGGCCGGGCTTTACGGAATGGTGCTTTTCGTTTTGATGACGGTTTTTCTGACTGGATTGATGGTGGGACGGACTCCCGAATACTTAGGTAAAAAGATCGAGGCCCGAGAGATGAAGATGGTCATTGTGGCCATTCTTGCGCCTTCTTGCATGATCTTATTTGGCACCGGTCTATCCGTGCTTTTGCCGGCTGGTCTTGCGGGCATTTCAAACTCAGGACCGCATGGTTTTTCCGAAATTCTTTATGCCTTCACTAGCGCCGCGGGAAATAACGGCAGCGCGTTCGCGGGTTTAAACGCCAACACAGTTTACTATAATTTGGCCTTGGCACTGACGATGTTCGTGGGTCGCTTTGCGATAATCTTGCCGTTGCTGGCCGTGGCCGGTTCGCTCGCCGCGAAAAAGTATTCGCCGCCTTCGCCGGGAACGTTCGAGGTGGATACGCCGTTTTTTGCGCTGTTGTTGATCGCAGTGATCTTGGTGGTCGGTGGACTGACTTTCTTTCCCGCGCTTTCGCTTGGACCAATCGTCGAACATATTCTTATGCGCCAGGGCCGGTTTTTTTAGGAGCTGCTCTATGACAGATAAATATGACCTGATATTGACCGCGATGAAGGATTCATTTTGGAAGCTGGATCCCCGCCGCCAGATGAAGAATCCCGTTATGTTCGTCACTTTGATCGGCGCGGTCATGACCTCCTTCTATATTCCTCCGGCGGCCCTGCGTGGAGAGCCGTTCGCGTTTGAATTGCAAATCGCTCTATGGCTTTGGTTTACGGTGCTATTCGCGAATTTTGCTGAGGCTTTGGCGGAAGGGCGCGGTAAAGCGCAGGCGGAAAGTTTGAAGCGCTCGCGGACTTCGATTTTGGCGCGCCTGATGAAAAACGGAATTGAGGAGAAAGTCCCTGCGAGCGCGCTTAAGAACGGAGACCTTGTCATTTGCGAGTCGGGTGACCTCGTGCCGAGCGATGGTGAAGTCGTTGAAGGTATCGCGAGCGTCGATGAGTCGGCGATCACCGGAGAATCGGCGCCGGTCATTCGTGAAAGCGGCGGCGATCGTAGCGCGGTCACGGGGGGTACCCGTGTAATTAGCGACCGCATCGTCGTGCGCATTACCGCCGAGCAAGGGCGCACTTTTTTGGATCGTATGATCTCGCTGGTTGAGGGGGCAAGCCGGCAGAAAACTCCCAATGAGCTGGCTTTAGGTACCGTACTATCGGGATTGACGATCGTATTTTTACTGGGCGTTTCAACGCTCAAATTCTTCGCCGACTTTAGTGCCGCGGCCGGCGGGCAAGATCTCTCAAGGATCGTTACAGTGCCGGTATTGACGGCTTTGCTGGTGTGCTTGATTCCGACAACAATCGGCGGGTTGCTGAGCGCGATCGGGATCAGCGGCATGGACCGCTTGATCCGCAGGAATGTTATTGCGACCAGCGGGCGATCAGTCGAGGCCGCCGGCGATATCGATGTTCTTATACTGGATAAAACGGGCACGATCACGCTCGGCAACCGCATGGCCTCGAATTTTATTCCGGCGCCGGGTATCGAGATGCATGAATTCGTGCGTTTCGCACAGCTGGCTTCATTGAGCGATGAAACGCCGGAAGGACGCTCAATCGTCGTGCTCGCCAAGGAGAAATTCGCCATGCGTGCCGAAACGGTGATCCCTCACGATTTGGAATTCGTTCCATTCACAGCGACGACGCGTATGAGCGGTGTGAATTTGAAGAAGAGTGTGAACTCTTTGGTCATTCGCAAAGGCGCACTGGATGCCATACAAGCCCACATTGGTGGCAAGATCGCGAAAGAAGTCGAGAGCACGGCCAATGAAATAGCCCGGCGTGGGGGCACACCTCTGGTGGTGAGTGAAGGGAAAAGGGTGCTCGGCGTGATCGAATTGAAGGACGTCGTCAAAGGTGGCATTCGCGAACGATTTAATGAATTGCGCAAGATGGGAATCAAAACGGTCATGATTACCGGCGATAACCCGCTGACCGCAGCGTCGATCGCGGCCGAGGCCGGCCTTGACGACTTTATGGCACAAGCAACGCCAGAACGAAAATTGAAGCGTATTCGTGAAGAGCAAGCTAAGGGGCATTTGGTCGCGATGACGGGCGATGGCACCAACGATGCTCCGGCCTTGGCGCAAGCGGACGTCGGTGTGGCGATGAACACGGGCACGCAAGCGGCGCGAGAAGCGGGCAATATGGTCGATCTCGACAGTAATCCCACGAAGCTTATTGAAATCGTCGAAATTGGTAAACAATTATTGATGACTCGCGGTTCGCTCACGACCTTCAGCGTTGCCAATGACGTGGCCAAATACTTTGCGATTTTGCCGGCACTCTTCGGTACGTTATACGCCGTTAACGGTGCCGGGCTAGGGCCGCTTGCGAAATTGAATTTGATGGGTTTAGCGTCGGCTCAGAGCGCGATTTTGAGTGCGGTAATTTTTAACGCCCTCGTTATTGTGGCTCTTATTCCGCTGGCGATGCGCGGCGTCCGCTATCGTCCTTTGGGCGCCGCTACAATCTTACGCCGTAACCTTTTGATTTATGGACTGGGTGGGCTGATCTCGCCGTTTATAGGCATTAAGTTGATCGATGTTCTCATTTCCACAATGAACTTGGTTTAAGGAGGCGGTTATGTTGAATCAGGTCATATTGGCTATGCGGATGATGGTTGCGATGACCGTGCTCACGGGCATAGTATACCCGCTAATGATGACCGCGGTGTCCCAGCTCGCTTTTCGCGACTCAGCCAACGGAAGTTTAATTCGCCAAAACGAGCGGGTTATAGGCTCGGTTTTGATCGCGCAGAAATTCACCAGCGACCGTTATTTTTACTCACGCCCTTCCAGCGGGGATTTCAACGCGCTCTCTTCGGGCGGGTCAAACTTCGGTCTCACTTCTAAAAAGTTGGAGCAGCAGGCGAAGGACGTGCGGGCGAAATATTCCGGCGAGGACGTGCCGCCCGATATGATTTATGCCTCGGCAAGCGGTCTCGATCCGCATATCAGTCCCGCGGCGGCCTTATTCCAAGTCGAGCGGGTGGCGAAAGCCCGCGGGCTTTCCGAGATTGGCCTTAAACTTCTCGTCGAAAATAAAATTGAGAAAAGACAGCTCGGCTTTCTCGGCGAAGAGCGCGTAAATGTTGTGTTGTTGAATTTATCTTTGGATAGGCTGAATGATGGAAGATGACCGGCCGGATCCCGATAAACTGCTGAACATTTTAGAAAATGAGGAAGAAAATTCCCGGCGCGGACGCTTGCGTGTCTTTCTGGGGATGTCGGCTGGAGTGGGAAAAACCTTCGCCATGTTGCGTGCCGGGCAAACTCGCTTGCGTGAAGGGCAAGATTTGCTTATCGGCGTAGTGGAAACCCATGGCCGGGCTGAAACTATGGACCTCGCCCGTGGGATCCCGGCGATTCCCAGGAAAGTGATTGAATATAAGGGGGTAAAGCTTGAGGAGATGGATCTCGACGCCATTTTAAAACGCCGGCCTGCGATCGTATTGGTCGATGAACTTGCGCACACCAATGCGCCGGGCTCACGCCACAGCAAACGTTACCAAGATGTTTTAGAATTGCTCGACGCCGGCATTGACGTTTTTACGACGGTGAATATTCAGCATCTTGAGAGCCGTAAGGATCTCGTTGAGAAGATCACCAGTGTTCAGATCCGCGAGACCGTTCCGGATTCTTTGCTTGAAATCGCCGCTCAGATCGAGCTGATTGATATTTCCCCAAGCGAGCTTTTAAAACGCTTAAAGGAAGGCAAGGTCTATCTTGGCGACAAGGCTGAACGTGCGGCGCAGAATTTTTTTAAACAAGATACCCTGACCGCTTTGCGCGAGATTGCCTTAAGATTTACCGCTGAGAACGTGGATCACGAGTTGCAGCGCTTTCATCAAATGAAAAACGGCAAAGGCTCGTGGCAGACCAACGAACGTCTAATGGTCGCGATCTCGCACAGCCCCTATTCGGAGCGTTTGATTCGCGCCACCCGCCGCTTGGCTTTCAATCTGGAGGCGCCGTGGATCGCGGTGCACATCGATACGGGCGTGCATTTAAGTGACGAGGACCAAGCACAGCTGGCGAAAAACATCGCGTTAGCCAGAGAGTTGAATGCCGAGGTGATTACGACCGCCGACGCGGATATCGTTTTGGCTTTGAAGCGCGTCGCGCGTGCTAAGAATGCCACGCAACTTGTGGTGGGCCGGCCGGCGAGCGCTTGGTGGCGTGACATGTTTGCCGGAGGCTCTTTACTTGACCGGTTAGTGCGGGAAAATTGGGAAGTGGATGTCCATGTTCTTCGGCAAGAAAAAGTTTCGACCTACCGGCCGCGCTTATTGCCGAAATTTAATTTTGAGACGGGTTTCTTGCCTTACTGGAATATTTTTTTCCTGTTCTTCGGGATTTCCTTTCTCAGCGGTTTTCTTGATCCTTTGATCGGTTACCGCGCGGTCGGGTTTCTATTTTTACTTGCCGTTTTAGCGGTGGGAAAAGTATCAAGCCTTGGGCCGGTCATTTTTGCGGGAGCACTTAGCTCACTGGTGTGGATTTTCTTTTTTATTCCGCCACGCCTGACATTTTCGATATCGCAACCCGAAGACGTTATCATGTGCATCAGTTACTTCTTAGTCGCTTTGGTTACCGGCACGTTCACCGCGCGTTTACGCAAACATGAGATTTTAATTCGTGAGCGGGAAGAGCGGACAAACGTCCTTTACGAAATTCTTAAGGAAATTTCTTCTAGCCGCGAGAAAACCGAATTCCTGCCCAAAGTCCTCTCGCGCATAGGACAGCTTTTTAACGCCAATTGCGGCGTCATTCTCAAGGATCGCGAAGGCAAACTCGTGAAGTCCGAGCTTTCTTACGCCGTCTACATCGACGATAAGGAACTTGCGGTGGCGCAATGGGCTTTCGCACAAAATAAGGTCGCGGGCTGGTCAACCGAAACCTTGTCGCAATCCAAGGCGCTCTATATCCCCATGAGCGGCAATCAAGAGACCGTCGGCGTTTTTGCTTTTGAGCCGCTTGCCGGGCGGAATCTTTCGCAAGATCAAGAGGGCCTATTGTTTTCGGTCTGCGGGCAATTGGGTTTATCGATCGAAAGACATTTTGTTGAAGCGCGCTTGCGCGAGAGTGAGCGTTTGGAAGAATCCGAGAAGATGCATCAGACATTGCTGAATTCCATTTCGCATGAAATGCGCACGCCGCTTACATCGATTATGGGATCTGCGGCCGTGTTGGAAGACGAGAGCATTCCGGATTCACGGGAACTGCGCAAATCGCTCGCGAACGAATTGAACCAGGCCGGCGACCGCCTCAATCGGGTTATCGAAAATCTTTTGGATATGAGCCGACTCAACTCGGGTGCCTTGGCCATTAAAAAAGGATGGCATGACGTGCACGATTTGATCGGCGTCACTTTAAAGCGCATAGGCCACAATTTGGAACGGCATGTGGTGAAGACGGATGTTCCTGAAAATTTGCCGCTCGTCGAAATGGATTTTCGCCTGCTGGAGCATTCACTGGCGAATCTTTTGATGAACGCGGTCATTTACACGCCGGAAAAGGCCGAGATACTTATTTCCGCGCGAACAGACGAGGATCGCTTGTTTCTGATGGTTGAAGACTCAGGGCCGGGGATTCCGGACGAATTTTTGCCTCAACTTTTCAATAAATTTTTCCGTGTTCCCGGTTCGCCGGCTGGAGGAACTGGACTGGGGCTCTCGATCGTTCGTGGGATCGTTGAATTCCATCGCGGCCAAGTGAAGGCGGAGAATCGGCCTGGCGGCGGGGCTAAATTTACGATTATTCTTCCGCTCGGAACGCCGCCGAAAGGACCGGATGAACCCCTTAACTAAAATTTTGGTCATTGATGATGAAGAGTCTATCCGCAGGACCCTGCAAATCAATTTGGCTTCTAAAGGTTTTGCAGTGGCCGAGTCGGCAACTGCGGCTGAAGGAATGGAAAAGCTTAAAGTCTTTCATCCCGACCTGATCATCTTGGACTTGGGTTTGCCGGATCGTAACGGCATTGGGGTGCTCGAAGACGTCCGCAGCTGGTCGAAAGTGCCAATCGTTATTCTTACTGTTTCCGACGATGAAGAGACAAAAATCAAATTGCTCGAAGCCGGTGCGGACGATTACATCACCAAACCGTTCAGCATGGCCGAGCTTTTTGCGCGGATTAACGTGGCCTTACGCCACCGGGAAAAAGACGCTGAGGCTTCGCCGGTTTTTATTTCCGACGAGCTATATGTGGATCTGAACAATCGCGAGATAACAGTCGGAAAAAATAAAATTCATCTCACTTCGACTGAATTCAATCTGCTCAAAGCTTTGATTAAAGGACGTGGACAAGTCGTTGGGCAGGAGCAATTGCTCAACGAGATCTGGGGTAAGACGGGCGCCGAGAATCCTCATTACCTCCGTATTTACATTGGTCAGCTACGTAAAAAATTGGAATGCGAACCCTCCGCACCCAAACATATTATTACAGAGCCGGGCGTGGGCTATCGAATTGTGTAGAGTGCGTCTGCGCCGCCCTTAGGTGGCCGCAACGGCATGCATCTTGCCCGCGAAATCACGAATCGTACGCACGAGTAAAGAATAGTCGATGGGTTTGGGAACGTGAGCATCGCAGCCCAATTTCCTTACGCGTCGGCTTTCTTCCACCATTCCCATCGCGGTGATGGCGACGATGGGTTTGTCGTAACCTTTATCGCGAAGAGCTTTGGTCGCTTCATAGCCATCCATAATGGGCATCTGCATATCCATAAGAACGACATCATAGTCGGCGGCACTGGCCTTAAGAACGCCTTCCGCACCGTTTTCCGCGAAGTCGACTTCGACTCCCGCCTTCCTCAAAGCATGGGCGACAAGAAAGCGGTTGTCTTCGGAATCTTCAACCAGGAGCACGCGTATTTTTTCTGCGGCCGGAATTTGCGGCACTTCCAGTAAATTGCAATGCGATTTTTTTTCCGCGGTGTCGCCGGTGGAAATCGTCGCCACAAATGTGCAGCCGACACTGGGTGCGCAAGCGCTCACACGCACATCGCCTCCTAAGGCATTTGCAAGTTTGCGGGAAAGCGCCAACCCTAATCCGGTACCGCCGAACTTTCGCGTGGTGCTGTTGTCGGCCTGCGTGAATGGTTCGAACAATCTAGCCGCTTGGTCCATGCTCATCCCCACGCCGCTATCGCGAATTTGAAATTCGAGTTGCGGGGTCTTGTGATTGTTATCCAGCGGTCTGACTGAAAGTTCGACTTCGCCCTTGGAGGTGAACTTGATGGCATTGCCGATCAGATTGAGAAGGATTTGGCGTACGCGGACGGGGTCGGAGTTCACGATGTGGGGTGTGCGCTCATCAATGGACATCGTGAGCTTAACATTTTTAGCGCGGGCGATTTCGTGAAACAGGCCCAAGATTTCTTCGATGACCGGTTCGATCTCGAAATCGATATTCTCAAGCTCAAGGCGGCCGGCTTCGACTTTTGAAATGTCCAGGATGTCGTCGATCAGGCGGGTTAAGGAGTGCCCGCTGCGAATAATAATATCGGCGAATCTCATGCGCTCGCTCGAGGTGATTGTTTCTTTCATGAGCTCGGTAAAACCTAATATTGCCGCAAGCGGGGTCCTGATTTCATGGCTCATGTTGGCCAGGAAAGCGCTTTTTGCGGCATTAGCCCGCTCGGCCTCGCGCTTCGCCAGTTCCAGCTCCTCCTGCGCTTTTTTCTTATCGGATATGTCAAGCGAGGTGCCGAAGAAGCGTACGGGGTTTCCACGCTCGTCGTAAGAAGTCCGGCCCTGCGCTTCGATCCAGATTATATTTCCATCGGGTTGGATGACCCGGTATTCGGTGTGGTAATCGGTTCGGTCCAAGATAGCGTCGGTGATGGCTTTGTGATTTCGCTTGCGGTCATCCGGATGGATCCGCGCGATGACGTCCTCAAGTGTGCACTCTTCCCTCAGGCCCCATTGCTGTTTCATTTGCCGGCCCAGCTTTAAACGGTTGGCGGCGATATCCCAATCGTAAAATCCAACTTTGGAAACGGCGACAGCGGAGGCAAGGCGCTCTTCACTCTCGCGGATCCGCGCTTCGCTGTTTTCCAGTTTGAGCCGCGCGACAACACGGTCGGTAACTTCCGTGCATTGGCAGCAGACACCATAGGGTTTACCGAAGCCGTCTTCGGTGCAGACATAGCTGATGTCGAAATAGCGGTTTTCATAAAGGCCGGTGCTGATCTCACGAACGACTTTGTGTTCTTGAACGGAGTAAGGCCGCCCCGTTTCAAAAACGGTTTTCAAGTGAACCGAGAACTCTGAATCGATCAGTTCAGGATAGACCTCGGCCCAAGACCTTCCGATGTATTCGCGCGGGCTGACAAGGGCCTCGAACTTAGCGTTGGTTTTTTCAAAGACGAGGGAGGGGCCGCGCATCAAACCGATACCGACCGGGACCAGGTCGATAACGGCTTCGAGTTGCTTAGTTTGAGCTGCCAACTGAGATTCGATTTTGGCCATGAATTAACCTCGCTCGGGGGAGCGCTATAAATATAACAAATATATTTAGTTTTCCATTGAATTGCGTCAAATGGGCGCGCGCGCTTGTCTTGGGCTTATATGTTCATTCTCCCACTGAAATTTGAAAACTTTTTGCTCTGGTATGTGTTCAGTTTTTCTTGAACTCGCTCATCAAGAGTGACGTGTTCCCGGCAACGCATCAGGAGCTCCTTTCCTCAAGCCAAATATACATGGTGGGAAGCAGCAGGAGCGTAAGAATCGTCGAAGTCAAAATCCCGCCGATGACCACGGTCGCGAGGGGACGCTGGACTTCGGCGCCTAGGCCGGTGTTTAGTGCCATCGGTAAAAATCCAAGACCCGCCACCAGTGCCGTCATCACGACGGGACGCAGGCGCACCGCCGCGCCATGCAGGACCGCCGTGCGAACGCTCTCGCCCTTCGCGCGCAATTGATTGATGAAATCCACCATCACCATGCCGTTCAAAATAGCGATCCCCAAAAGCGCGATGAATCCGACCGCGGCGGAAACACTGAACGGGATCCCGCGGATGTATAAAGAAAGAATGCCACCGGTAATGGCCAGCGGAATGCTGAGGTAAATTAATAAAGTTAATCTCAAGCTGCGTAAGTCTCGCAGCAACAGAATAAAAATAACGAGAAGCGTGAGCGGGATGACCAAGGACAGGCGCATGCGGGCGCGCTCAAGATTTTTAAATTGGCCGCCCCAATCGAGAAAATATCCCGTATCGAGTTTCAGAGTCGAGGAAATCCGATCTTTTGCTTCCCCGACAAAGCCCGCGATGTCGCGACCTGAGAGGAAAATCGAAAGCGCGGCATAGCGCTTGCCGAAACTTCGCGCGATCGTTGTGACCTGCTCGGTTTGATCGAACGACGCGATAGCGCGAAGCGGAACGCTGCCGCCCTCAGGAAGGCTTAAGGGGATGCGGGCGATCTCGCTGGGGTCTTCGCGCAGTTCCTCGGCTAAATGAAGGATGACGGGAAAACGGCGGTCGGCTTCATAGAAATTCCCGATCTGGATCCCGCCCATGGCCATCATCAGCGTCGAATTCGCCTCATGTAAATTAACACCGAGCCTATTCATGGAATTGTAATTCAAATTGATGTTAAGGACCGGGCTTTTCCGAAGAGCGGTGAGGGAGTCCATTTCCGCCTCAACAACTCCGGGGATCTTTTCGATGATCGCCTTGGATTGATCAATGTAGCCGATTAACTTATCCAGGTCCGGACCAAAGATGCGTAAGGCGACGTCGGCGCGGCTGCCCTCGAGGATTTCGTTAAAGCGCATGGCGATCGGCTGGGTCAGGCTGATTTCATTGCCCGGAAGTTCGGCTTCGATCTTAGCTATGATAGCTTGTTTCAGTTCCTCCTTATTTTTCAGTTTCCATTTTGCATGATCTTTTTCGAGGATAATGAAGGTGTCGGCGAAATTAATTCCCATCGGATCGGTCGCGGACTCAGGAGTGCCGAGACGCGAGAACACGTGCTTCACTTCGGGGAAGGCGGCGATAAGCTCTTCGGCCTTCTTTTGTTCTTTGAGCGATTCGTTAAGCGAGATCCCCGTGTCCCTGACCAGCCCGGCCACAATGTCGCCTTCATCCAACTGGGGGATGAAGTTCGAGCCGAGGCGGGTGAACAAGATAAAACTGGTCAGTGAGAAAAGCGCTGTTAATGCCAGCGTTATGGATCGGTGGCTGATGGTCCAACGCAAGACCGGGGCATAAAGTTTTGCGATAAAATCGAAGGCGGCGGTGCGGTTACGCGCTTTTTTAGCCGGGGGATTAAGCAAAATGTAACCGAGGATGGGCATCAGAAAGATCGCGACAGCCAGGCTTGCGGCCAGTGCCATGAGCACGGTCATGGCCATGGGATGGAACATCTTCCCTTCAATACCTTGTAACGAAAGGATCGGCGCGTAGACGACCATGATGATGGCAAGCCCAAGAATCACGGGCTTGGCGACCTCGCGAGAAGACTCGATAATTAGTTTTAATTTATCTGCAAGAGTCAAGCGCCCGGCACCCTTCTCTTCAAGGTGGCGCAAAAGATTTTCGATCATGACGACGGAGCCGTCCACAAGCAAGCCGAAATCGATCGCTCCTAAACTCATCAGGTTGGCGGAGATTCCGAAAAAGCGCATGCCGATGACGGCGAATAGCATTGAAATCGGGATAGCCAAGGCTACGGCCGCGGCGGCGCGGAAATTTCCAAGCAAGAGCAATAGAACGAGAACCACCAGGATCGCGCCTTCGATAAGATTTTTGGCAACCGTTTTAATGGTTGCATCGACCAAAAAGCTTCTCGTATAAACTATATTTATTTCTACGTCGTCGGGTAACTTAAGATTTGCGATGGCTTCGCTGACGTTTGCTGCAACCTCGCGGCTGTTGGCGCCGATGTACATGAGCGCCGTGCCCAAAACCGCTTCTTGTCCTTGTGACGTCGCCGCACCCACTCTTTGCGTGTGGTCTTCGCGGATCCCGGCCAATTCACGCAGCAGAATCGGTTGGCCGCGAAAATTGATCTTTATCGGGATCGCACCCAGAGCCTCGAGGTCCGGGAGCGAACTGTTCGAGCGAATGATGACCTGTTGGCCGCCGCGCTGGATGTAGCCGCCGCCGTAGCTATCGCCGATCGTGCGCAGTTTTTTATAAAGATCATCGAAGGTGACGCCGTATTTTTCCATCGCACGGGTATCGGCGTTGACGTGGATTTCTTTACGGAAGCCGCCGTTCGTGTCGACCTCGGCGACGCCCTGGATTTTTTTGAGTTCGGGCCGGATCAGATAGTCTTGGATGGTGCGTAGATACAGTAGCCGCTTGTTTTCGTCCTCACGGCTTAAGGCACTGTCCTTTTTTGCGTCGACGGTGTACATCACGACTTCGCCTAGTCCGGTGGTGATTGGGGCAAGTTCCGGCAAAATGCCTTCCGGCAGATGGCCGTTCAGGTTTTGCAAGCGCTGCGCGGCCTGTTGGCGCACGAAGTAGAGATCGGTCCCGTCCTTAAAAACCAAGGTGACTTGGGATAAGCCATATTTGCTGAGCGAGCGAATATCTTCAAGGCCCGGCAGGCCGGCCATCTCGGATTCAATAATATAGGTTACGGATTTTTCGATCCGCTCGGGGTCAAGAGCTCCGGTTTTGGTATTGATCATGACCTGGACATTGGTGATATCGGGGACGGCATCAATCGGAAGGCTGGAGATTTGGAAAGCTCCAGCGAGCGAAGCGATCAGAAATATGAACAAGATCGAGACACGGTTCGCGAGTGATTTTGTGAAGAGCCAATTCAACATTTGTTACTCCAAGATTAGGGGATCTTGGCCGATAAGCGCCAAGAGTACGGTGTGGGCCGCGATGAAATCGGCTTGAGAATCGAATATCGCATTCAGGCTTTCGAAATGTTCGGCATCGGCTTCGATGTAGGTCATCAAATCCACTTGGCCCCTTTTGAAGCTTTGATCTATGCTGCGCATGTCTTTTTCGAAGCGCGCGGCTTCATCGGGTTTCAAAGATTCAAGAGAGGATTTGGCGGAATTGTATTTTTCTAGTGCGGAAGCGATTTCGGCGCGCAATGAATCGGATATCCATTTGATTCTTTCTTGCTGGGCATCTTTTTGTATCTCCACTCCGCGGATCGCGGCGCGGTTGCCATTAAGAAGCGGAAGCGGGAAGGCCAGGCCCAGCCCATATAACTTTTCCGGATGTACACCGCTGCCGTCGCTATAGGTCGCCGAGAGCACGACGTTTGGAAAAGACTCGGATCTGGCCAGCGCTAACTCATGCCTCAATTGATCCGCCCGCGCGCGTTCTGACTCGCGCATAGGATTTTGATTCTCGGCCAGTGCGAGGAGTCTTTCCGCCGAGTAGTCGGGGGCCGATCGGTACCAAGGGGCCGTGAATTTTGCGTCTTCGTTTAATCCCAAGAAGAGATTGAGCCGGTTCCAGGCGATTTTACGATCGGCGGTGAGGCGGCGGAAGTCCCTTCCGAGAACCAAGAGTTTGGTGCGAACGATGGCGGCTTCCGCAAATTTTTGCGGCGAAGCGAAAGTGCGTGAGTTGAGATAGAGAGACACGGTCTTGAATCGTTCCCAACGTTCTTTGCCATGTTCCGCTTTTTCATTCGCGATTTTGTAGGCGTAGATCGCCTTGAGCACATCGGCCCTGAGGCGGACCTCGGCTGCCCTCGTTTCAACAAAGGCCTTTCGCGCATTGGCTTTTGCAGCTTCGGTTTTTGCGCCAAGCCGCCCCGGGCGGGGAATGGACTGTGCCAGCCCTAGATGTACGAAATCGGTGGTTCCTTCCCTTTCTTCTTTTTTTTCCATGCCCAGCTCGACAACGGGATTATCCCATTTGCCGGCCTGCTCGGTGAATTTTTGGCCGGCATCGGCGTTCATGCGTTGCGCTTGCAGCTCGGGATTGCGCAAAACCGCGCGGTTGATGAGCTCTTGCGTGGAATAGATTTGTTCCGCGTGGGCAGAAAATAGAAATAGCAGCAGACTTGCGTAAAACATAGCGTGTCCTCGTGAGTGAGTTCAAATATGGTCAAGAAGTGAATGGGTAAACGAGGATTAAGCGATAGGCGGCTTGAATAGCGGTGAGAGCGCCCGCCAAGTGACCGATAGCGCGACTGAACGCCATAAACTTGCATCCGAAAATAAATTAGAAGCAGGCATTCCCACGGCGAGAATAAGATGAGCGCAATGTCCGAAGTGGCAGGTGTGCGTGTCTTCTGCTCCCGCATGAGGGGATGAGCCGGTGTCGTTGGAGGTGAGACTGGCGTGCATTCCGCTGCTCAATTCCTGAACGCCGGATTCATGGCAATGGCCGCTTCCGACCTCAGAGAAGACGTTCAGCGCGAAAATGAAGATGATCAAAATTGCCGGCAGCTTCATGAGTTAAAATGTTACCGGCACTATTGAACGACGTCAAAGGGTCTAGAACCGGCCCCTCTGCCTGTTGGCAGAGGCCGGCTTAAAGGATTGGTGATGGTATTGCTCTTATAGACTCTTCATGACCCCTATATGCCCAAATTGTAATTTAACGTCCGAAACAAAGCACCTTATTCCGAGAATCATCCGCTTTGGCTCATTCCGCCGGACATCCGATTCTAAACGAATCCAAAGATTTCGATGTTTGAACTGCAAAAGATGCTTTTCCAGAGCCACTCTTCATCCTTGTTTTAGGCAAAAAAAGCGCTACAAAAATGAAATGATAAAACGAACTATGTGTTCAGGAATGTCACAAAGAAGAGCCGCCAGGATATTTTGTCTCAACCGGAAAACAGTGGTGAGAAAGCTTAGATTTTTGGCCGAGCAAGCCAGGCTTGGGCTTCAAATCGAAAATGCCTCATCGCCAAAATGCGAGATCATTGAGTTTGATGATTTGGAAACCTTTGAGCACACCAAATGTAAGCCTTTGTCGGTAATACTTGCGCTGGAGTTTAAAACCAGAAGGATCTTGGGCTTTCAAGTTTCACAAATGCCCTGCAAAGGTCGCTTAGCAAAGCTCAGTTACAAAAAATACGGATACAGGGCCGATCACCGCGCTCAGGGGAGAAAAGCGCTTTTCGAGGAGATCAAAAACTATATCGAGCCCAACGCCATAATCAAATCTGACTTAAGCCCTCACTATCCAGCCGATGTGAAAAAGTATTTCCCCGAAGCCACGCACCAGCCGTTTTTAAGCAAAAGAGGATCAAGTACGGGAGGTGGAGAGCTTAAGAAAACAAAGTTCGATCCGCTCTTTAGCATCAATCACACATTTGCCAAATGTCGAGCCGACATCAACCGCTTGTTTAGAAGAACCTGGTGCACGACCAAGGATCCAAAGCGATTAAGTGATCATCTCGCCATCTACGCGCATTACCACAACGAGCAATTGAAGCTCGCTTAAGGCAATTTCTTGCCAAGAAGATAATTTATTGAATCAAAGTCTTCTCGGCCCCGGCCATCCCGCCGCCTGTGACAACAGGCAAGGGGGCCGGCTCTCAAAGGGTCTTCGAGTCGATCACGAAGCGATATTTGACCTGGCCCTTGATGGTTTTTTCATAAGCCTCATTGATCTGGCTGGCCGGAATCAATTCGATATCGGCCAAAACCTTTTTGCGCGCGCAGAAGTCGAGCATCTCCTGGGTTTCTTTGATGCCGCCGATAAGCGAGCCGGCCAAGGTTTTGCGACCATGGATAATCGCCATCGCCGCGACTTGGTTCGGCTCGGGCGCCGCTCCGACCAACACATGTGTGCCGCCGATTTTCAGCGTGCCTAAGTACGGCGAGAAATCGTGCTTGGCGGAAACCGTGTCGATGATGAGATCCAATTTTCCGGCGGCCTGGCCGAAATTTTTACGCTCAGTGGTGACGATAAAATTTTTCGCGCCCAGTTTTTTGGCGTCTTGCTCTTTACCCGGCGAAGTGCTGAACACGGTGACTTCGGCGCCCATGGCTTTGGCGATCTTCACGGCCATATGGCCGAGCCCGCCAAGACCTACGACGCCGACCTTCTTACCTTTTTTGGCGCCGTAACGTTTGAGCGGCGAATAAGTCGTGATGCCCGCGCACAGAAGCGGCGCGATGCGCTCGAGGGTTTGGCCTTTTTTAATTTTCAAAACGTATTTGTCTTTCACCGTGATGTGCGAAGCATAGCCGCCTTGGGTGGGCGTCTTTCCGTCAAGCTCAGTGCTGGCGTAAGTGAAGGCCGTATGTGTGAGGCAAAATTGCTCTTCGTTGGATTTGCAACTCGCGCACTTACCGCAGGAATCGACGAAGCAACCGACGCCGGCAAGATCGCCAACTTTGAAACGTTTCACCTTTTTGCCGATCGCCGTAACCTTGCCGACAATTTCGTGACCCGGAACGCAAGGGTAGACCGTAGGCCCCCATTCGCCGCGCACAGTGTGAATGTCGGAATGGCAAATTCCGCAGTAGGCGATCTCGATCACGACATCGTCGGGACGTGGGTCCCGGCGCTCGAGTGTGTAAGGTTGAAGGGGGGTGTCGGCGGATTGGGCCGCATAAGCTTTGGCTTTGATCATAGGTGTTTCTCCATTCGGAGAAACATTTTGGACCTCAGCCCTCTTGGGCGCAAAGCTTATTTCGATGACGACGGTTATGCGGTGTGATCGCCGCGTTAGGGAGCCTTTGCCGAAGCGGGTTTTGGTCCGCTAGTCGCGGCTGCGGCGGTGGGGAGTGTATTTGCGCATTTAAAGCCGGCGACTTCAAGTTTCTCACGAATGCGGTTACGAACATTTTCGCAGTGTTGGTTTCCGATTGATGACGAAGCGACGGATGTTTGGCCATTAGGGTAGAGGAGTCTGCAGCCCTTAGGCTGAGTGGATTCAATTTTAATTGAACGTGATTCTTGATCGCGTTGGCATGTTAGGCCGTTGTCGTTGGTTGCCACTTTTGCGGCGGCAACGGGGGCGGCCGTTGCAATTTGCGTAGGACTTGTCGGCCCGTGCGCGGAAGGGAGGGCCGCTTTTGGGGCACTACTGCAGCCGATTCCAATGACCGCGAACCCAACACTGATAACCGATAATTTGAAGCGCATTTTCTCCCCTTTTTTTCGCTTGCCCTAAAAACCGCGGGGGGAAACGAATTGCGGAAAATCCCCCCGCACCAGACAAGAACGTTATAACAAGAACTCTGATCCATAGGATGACGTAATCCAAATTTTCCCGCAACCCATCGTCCAGAGTGGGTTTGTTTCGATGCGACACCGAAAACGCATGTAATATTGAGTTGTTGGGAAACTTTTAAATCCTTAATGCGCGAAAATAAAATTAAATTTAGACTCCCGCGAATGACGGATCGCTCGACAATTCTTAATGTGAAGCACGGTTTTTCTAAAACGCCTGAAGGGATTTCTGCGGACTTGTCACATCGAATTTTGGTTGTCGAAGATGAAACGAAACTACAAGAGCATTTAGCGCAAATTATGCGCGAAGAAGGCTTTTCGGTCTTCTCATGCACGTCTTATCGTGAACTTGAGGGGCTGCTGAAGATTCCCGCGCGCTTTGACGTGATCGTTTTGGACCGGCTGCTTCACGGCCGGGATTCCGCGCAACTGGTGGTGCAGTTGAAGCTTTTTTTCGCGGCCAAAATTATGATTCTATCCGCCGTGACCACCGCCTCCGAGAAGGCTGCGCTTTTAGATTTGGGCGCCGACGATTACCTTGCCAAGCCTTTTGACAGTGACGAGTTGGTCGCGCGTATCCGGGTATTGTTGCGTCGGCGGAATCCTGAATTGATCTTGGGGAATCTTGCGCTCAACTTGGACGACCGGAGCATGCGAGTGAGCGGCAATGAAATTAGACTGACGAATAAAGAATTTTTACTCTTAAGAACACTGCTGCAGACGCCCAGGAAAATATTTAATAAATTATTTCTCTATAAAAGAGTCTGGGAGATGAGCGAAGACGTGGAAAGTAACGTGGTTGAGGCAACCGTGAATAAACTGCGGCGACGGTTAAAAGATGCCGACGCATCGGTGCAAATCAAAAACGGCCGCAACACGGGATATTGGATTGAGGAATAGATTCTTCTTTATTATTTTAACTACCCTGATTTTTGCCGCAATAGGGATCAACGTCGTTCACGCCTATTTCTTTAAAACCCAGCGCTTAAAATTGGTCGACCGTCAAATCGCCGAAAGCTCCAGTGCCCTATTGGCGTCCGACGATTTTAAGGACTCGGTAAAAAACACCGCTTCCGTGGAAGAAGCGATATCCAGGGTTTTGGGCGGCTCCAGGATCGGCAAGGTTTTTGTGTTGCGCGACCGCAACGCAAAAATCCTTTACGAAAGTTTTAACGTGGGCCTTCTTAAGACGGATCTTCCCATAGAGCCGGAATGGGTGGCCGTCGAAACGAAGAATGAATACGTTCGAGTCAGAAATATCCCTCTTCCCGGCCCCCGCACACTCGTTCTTCAAGTCGGGCTCGTGTTGGACCGCAACTTCCTGGATTGGGAAATCATTGATCTTCGGGTTATCAATTATGTGTCGGGAATCGTCGTCGCCTTATTTTTGGCTTCCGTTATCCTCACGTTACTTCTCCTTTCGCCGTTGCGACTTTTGATCGCGCATCTGCGCGAAGCGACCTCACATCTTGTTAACCTGAGGAATGTGCGGCCCTTGCCGATGCGTTTGACCCGGTACACGCACGGTTTTTGGGCGAAGTCGGATGAGTTTTCGAGTCTATTGAGCACCGTTCAGAAATTGATCGACCGTATCAATATGAACTACAAGCTCACTAGATCTTGGACTTTGCAAATGGCCCATGAGCTTAAAACGCCTTTGGCGATTGTGCGTGCTGAAACCGAGGCCCAACGGAAATCCGGTCTCTTACCGAATCACTATGCATCGACGGTAATCAAGGAAGTCGAACAAATGTCGGACATCGTCAGCCAATTTCTTGAATGGGCCGAATTGGAAAGTTCGCAGATACAGAAAGACTTGCATGCACTCCGGATGAAGGCCGTTGCCACGGCGGTTGCCGGCCGTCTTGATAAGATCGGCCCCGGCCGGATCCGGCTTGAGTTGAATTTTGATTTTGCGGTTTTTGCCAATCCGATTCACCTCGAGCAGCTTATTTCGAATCTCCTCAGCAATGCGCTTAAATTTTCTCCGCAAACAAAAAATGTAGATATAATCGTGGCGCAAAATACTTTGATCATCAGGGATTTTGGTCCTGGTTTGCCGGATGAGGTTAAAGAGCGGATCGGTGAACCTTTCAATGTGGGAAGCCACGAAGGCAGTGCCCGTACGGGAAGTGGACTGGGCCTGGCATGGGTATTCACGGTGGCCAAGCTTTACGACTGGGATTTTGACATCCGTAAAGTCTTGGACGGTACGGAAGCCACGGTCCGGTTTCCCCTTGAGGAAGTTTAATCCGGTTCTTGGCGAGGATAAATTTAAATTTATCCTGTTCGACCGTCGAGTGGATCATGATTAAGGGATGAATCAAGAATTGAATTTTTCCCCCAAGCAATGGTTTTTCGCGGTGAGCTTTATTTTTGAGATCCTGGCCGGATGCGCTTCAGTGAAGCTTCGCGCGCCGGCGGCGTCCGTTGAGCCGCCGACCGTCACGGAAGCGGCGGTTGCCGAAACGCCGCATAAATATATTCAATTTACAAAAAGTCCGGCGAGGCCGGAAGTATTCCCGATTGAACCTAATGCCGATATCCAACGCTGGATAAAATACTTCAGCGAAAAGGATCGTGAGCGTTTTCAACGCTTTCTCGATCGCGGGCAGGCGTACAAGACGGTGGTCGAGAATGTTCTTTCCGAAAACGACATGCCGCCCGAACTTTATTATTTAGCCATGATTGAAAGCGGCTACCGCACCGACGCGCACTCACGAGCCAAGGCCGTCGGGGTGTGGCAGTTCATCGCCGGCACGGCCAGCCGTTATGGGTTGCGGGTCGACCGGCACGTTGATGAGCGGCGCGATCCGATTCGCGCGACTGAAGCCGCCGCTAAATATTTGCGGGATTTATACAATGTGTTTGGTTCTTGGCATCTCGCCATGGCGGCATACAATGCCGGGGAGATTCGAATATTGCGTGCCATTATGAAGGCCCGAACCAGAAATTTTTGGGAGCTTTGCGAGTCCAAGGTTCTGCCCAGCGAGACCGCCAATTATGTGCCTAAGTTTTTGGCCGTGGTTTTGATCGGCAGGGACCCCGCTAAATATGGCTTCACGGTTTCGGGCGACGGCGTCGCTTACCCGAATCTTGAAGCTGTTGAGATCCCCAATTCGATAAAGCTGAAACAGCTTGCGCAGATTTCGGGAATAGATTTGGGATTGTTGGCCAAGGTGAATCCGCAATTGATGAATTCAGGCACGCCTCCTCAACCCAAAACCTACGAAATTTGGGTTCCGGTTGAAGCCGCCGACAAAGTCCGAAGTTTAAACCGGGTGCTGGCGACTTTGGTGAAGACGAAAGTCAGGGCTCCTGCTTCGCGGGCAGAGAAAACGGTGGCCGGGATCCATGTCGTTAGAAGAGGGGAAAATCTTTCGCTCATTGCGCAAAAATATAAACTGTCGGTGGGTCATCTGATGAGGATCAATGGCTTGCGGTCCAGTCAAATTAGGTGGGGCATGAGGCTGAGGACTAAGGCGAAGGTTTATGCGACGTCCGTCGCAAGGTACGTGGTGCGGCGAAATGACAATCTGATCGGTCTTGCGCGTAAATTCGGAACCACCGTCACCAACATCAGAAAGAAAAATAATTTGCGCAGCAATCAGATTTTCGCCGGCCAAGTGTTGCATATCGCCGGTCAATCCGGCGGGCGGTGATTTATCGACCAAAGTTTAAGTGCATTTCCGGCCATGTCGCATTAGCATTTCTTTAATGAAGTCACCGCGATTTTGGGCTCCGGCGCTTTGCCTGGCGGCCATTCTGTTGCTTGCGCTAGATCCAGTTCGCTTGGATGATTTCTTTTTGTACATTACTTTTGGGCGCCGGCTATTCTCACTGGGTAGCTTTGGTGCCACCGATCCCTTTATATTCACGATCAAAGATTACCATTGGGATTTGTGGCATGAATGGCTGTCCTATGTCGTTTATTTTTCGACCTATTCGCTTGGCGGATACAAAGGCGTGATTGTCTTGCGCGCGCTGTTCGTTGGTGCCGCGGCCGGTATTATATTAAGAACTTGCGCGCGGGGAAGGCTGGCGCCCCTCACCTCGGTAATTGTGTTGGCGGCGGCGGTCTATGCGGCTTCGCCACGCTGTTTTCTCGACCGGGCTTCTTTCTTTTCGGATCTTTTTACATTGCTTGTGCTGATGGCTTTGACCGATTCACGTTTTACGGCAAGAGGTGGGCAATTGAAATGGCTTTTGCCCGGACTTTTCCTTTTGTGGGTACAATTGCATCCTGGGTACGTGATCGGTTGGTTTTTGCTCGGGCTTTTTATTTTGAGTTGTTGGCGTGAGTGGGATTTTAAGGACCGGCGTGAATGGGTAATCGTCATGGTGCTGTCGGTCTTAATGACCGTACTTAACCCAACGGGCTTAGACGTTATCTTTTGGTCAATTCATAAAACTTTTGCGGGGAACTGGGGTGTCTTTAACCAAATTGCGGAATGGACTCCGAGTCTATCCGCGGATTTTCTAAATTTGCCGTACAAAATTTTTCTTGTGATCTATATGGCCGCAGTACTTTTGGTCACGGCCCTAAATACGAGAAGAAACGGTTGGTTTTTATTTGCCGCCGCCGTGACGTTGTCTTACCTCGGTATCTCGTCAGCCCGCTTTTTGTCTCTATCGGGTTTAGGCTTGGGGGTGCTATTGGCGGCAGGGCTTGCGCGACTGAATTGGAGTTGGGCGAAGGCGGAGTTCCGTTTCGCTGGCGTTTTGGCGATGGCTATTCCGGCATTAATCATAGGGATTTTATCCGTAACCCAAGACCGAGGCCTTCGGTTTCTTATTTTCGGAAATCCTTTGCACGCTACGGTTCCCGTGGAGGCATTGCATTTTCTAAACGGGCTGCCGCCGGGAAACATATTTAATGAATGGGATCTAGGCGGTTTTTTGGCATGGGAGCTGGATGGCCGGCAAAAGATCGGGGCGCATGGATTTATTTCCGATCCGGATTTAGTGATGCAACATATTTACCGTTTCTCAGTTAGCCGGGAAGGCTGGAACGAAATCATTCTCGGCGGTGACGTGGAGTACTTTTTCTTACGCCGGCAAACTTTCGAACGAAGCCGTGATGCGGCTTGGATCAAAGAACTTAGCGGGCCGGATTGGCGACCGGTTTACCAAGATCGGGCTGCGGTAATTTTTCAAAGAAATCATGGAACGCTTTAGCGAAATAGAGCGTATAGCCGGCCAGCAGGATGTTGCGCAGCAAGTAAATCGCTCCGTAAAACACGTCGAAATTGATGTACGAGTGGTAACCCATGTCGAAGCCAATATAAGTGAGAGCGCTGATGCCGAACGCCAGGATGAGCGCCACTTTTTTTCGCTCCATCGCCCACAAAATAGTGAAAATGGGGATTAGCCAAATGATAAATGTGGTCGACAGCACCCTTTGCGAGATTAAAAATAAAAGTAGCGGCGGGCTCATCATAAAAAACACCATCGGCGCCTGTGCATTACGCTCGAAGTCCACATTGCGCTTAAGTTTTACGAATAAAATCCGCACGACGAAGAGATAGAAAGCCGCGAGTAAGGAAAACCCCAAATACTTTGAAAATTGAACGTAAAGATCGGGCAGTTCGGAACCGGTGAGGTGACTCGCCCCATGCGTGAAGATGACGTCCACTCCGGCCGATGAATCAAAAGCCCGCCAGAGCATGAAAGGCGTGGCCCATAGGCTCTCGACTTGAATGCCGCGGTCCGAGTGCAAAGTAAGACCGGGAAGCAGAATGCCGTCATTCCAATAATTATAGGCCCAGAGGATGAGGAAGCTTGGGACGAGAGAGTAGAGTGTTCCAGTGACTAAACCTTTTAGTCCCTCACGGCGCGCTTTCAGCAAAACCAATACCGGCATCCAAAAAATCGGGATGAGCTTCCATAAAGTGCCGATTATCCCCCAAGTGAGCGCCATCATAAGTTTCGGTTTTTTCTCCGCGGTCGCGTAGTAAAGCGATATAGCGAAACACATAACGATAAAAATATCGACGCGGTCATATATATAATGACCGTGAAACAACCCAAGCAAGGAGTAAACGATCAGGGCCGAGCCCACTCGCTTAGGGCTGAGCAATAAGCGCTTCGCTAAGAATTTCCCTATATAGACAAAACAGACGAAATCGAAAGCTACATTGGTGAGCTGATAGAGCAAACGATAGGTGTCGTAATTCTGCGAAAAAAAATAGGGTAAATAAATTGTCGACAACGACAGCGGAGGATAACCGAACAAAACATCGCGGTAGGGCAAACCACCTTTGTCGATCACCACCATCGCGATTTGATAGTATAGCCGCACATCGCTGAGATAGGCCTCATAGCCGAACAAGATAACCAGCCGGGTAGCTACGAATGCAATCAGGGCCAGGGCCGGGACGGATTTCAATATTCTCATGTGTATTTACATTCTTTTGGCGAATTGCACTCGAGGCAAGCGGAACATTACCGCAGTATGGATTTAACTTCCGCGTCGGAGACCTGATTGAAATTCCTGTAGTAGAAGCCGACGGCCCCGAAGTGTTTCGGAACGGCAAGGACGCGGACCTCCGCACCCTTAAGTTCGAGCAACTCCACCGCTTGTGCACTTGCCACTGGCGCTGTGGCGATAACTCTTTTTGCACCTTTGGATTTCAAGCTTTGAACGGCGGCCGCCATTGTCGCGCCGGTCGCAATCCCATCGTCAACGATGATCACGATGCGGTTTTCGGGATCGATGGGTGGGCGGCTGAGACCAAATTTCAACCGTTTTTCCGCCAGCTGGCGGGACAGAGTAATCGCATTTTCTTCAATGTCCTTCTTTGACAGGCCAATCTCGTTTGCTCCATCGCTAAAAATGATTTCGCCGGTCTCACTTACCGAACCGATTGCAAATTCCGGTTGTAGGGGATGGCCGATTTTTTTTACCAAAACAACGTCGAGATCGCCGCCCAACCCTTCGGCGATAATCTTGGCCATGGGAACCGCTCCGCGCGGAACAGCCAAAACAAGTGGTTTTTGGCCTTCGAGATCACGCAGCCGTGCAAGAAGCTGTTTTGCTCCGTCTTCGCGATCTTCAAAAGGTAAGCTTGGTGCTCCGGCCATTGACCTACTGCACGTAGGGCTTATCTTCACCTTGAAGCCCAGGGATGTTCTCGTGGCTCTGGTGAACTTCGAGTTGGTTGATGACCTTCACAACTCCCTTTACACGTTTTACGCATTTGATCAGGTCGTTAACTTCGCTAGCCAAGACCGCGCCTTGCAAGCACACCACTCCATCTTCGACCTTCGATTCGATGGATTTCGCGTGGGTAATGACGTGTCCGAACGCGGAACGAATTCTCTCATTCAGAACTTCGTCGATCACCGGTCTTGCCGACCATTGCGACGTGAATTCCGTGGCCATTCCAAACACCCGATTTTTGAGACGGCGAAGGACCTTTCCACCGTACAGCAAGGATTCGTAGCGAATGCTTTTTACTTTATCGAGAGCCAAAGCCCGGCGTCTGCTTCCGCGAACGGGATCAAACATAAATACAGCCACCGAACCCGCCGCTGCACCGGTGAGAAACCAAAATAAACTTCGGCCTGTGCGTGAGGATTCGAACTCCAAATTTTCATTCATAAAACTCTCCTTCCATGCTTTGGGATTTGCATATCCCGTGCCCGCATGAAGGCATTCCACAAAAGCCACGGTGGCGGGACGCAAATCCACGTGAGGTGGATTGAAGTAAATTGAGTAGGGCGCAGGCTGAATTTTAAAAGGCATAAATTTTGCGCCAGTGAAAAGTTCGGAGGAAAAATGCCAACAAAAAAAACAATCAAACGCGCCAAGAGAGATGCTCAAGAGGGGAAAGCGCCATCGACTCAGGCGGGTGAATTCGTTCGCGAGGAAATTGACGATATCCGAAAAGGCAAACACGGGGCTCGTTCACCGAAGCAGGCGATCGCTATCGGCCTTTCGAAAGCTCGCAAGGCCGGGGTTAAATTGCCTCCGCCGCCGCATGGCAGTGAGTCGGCCAAGAAGGAAAGTCGTAAAAAGTCATCGACGCGAAGAAAGGTTTCCGCGAAGCGCTCGCGTGCCTCTCTGAATGCGTTAAAGCGGGAGCCGAGATCTACCGTTTCGCACGCAGCGCTTTCAAGGCAGGCTCATAACAGCGCGAGAAAACGCGGAGCTAAGAAGCGCCATGAAGCCGCAATGAAAGCCGCGGAGACCCGGCGTGAACATGCAAGTATTTGAAATTAACGCTCCCATTTTTGGCGGGCAGAAACAGAAGGAGATTTGAGTATGGCGAAAGATAAAGAAGTCGAAGTCAGAAACGAAAGCCGATCGGTGGGAGCGTTCGATTTGATTCCTGAGTTTGAGCGCATGGCCGAGCGGTTTTTTGGGGACCGATTCGGATCGCTTGTCGGCGACTGGCCGACGCTCTCGAATAACGGCATGACCGATATCCGTGAGACCGAGGATGGATACGTTCTGTGTGCCGAGGTGCCCGGCATTCCGATGGACGACATCAATGTGAGTGTGAGCGGCAATCTGCTGACGGTCCGTGCGGAGTACAATGAGGAAAGCGGACGGGAGGGTGAGAATTATCGCCGTCAATACCGGCGCTTTAATCAGAGTTTTTCACTTCCCTCGAATGTCGACGCGGATAAGGTCGAGGCTCATTGTGAAAACGGGCTGCTGGAAGTTTGGATTCCAAAGACGGAAGCGACGCCGTCAAAAAAAATTGAACTGCAATCGGGAAGGGGCGGATTTTTGAACCGGCTGCGTGGCAAAGTCACGGGTCAGAATAAGACGGACTCGAATCCGAAACACTGAAGTGGTGCCGGGGTTATTCACCTTCGGCGCCGAAGGTGAATCCCGCGCGCTACTGCGCGCAATGGCGCCGAATGTTTTTCTCGAGCTCGCCGAATTTGCCGCGCGGGATGAAGGCTAAACCTGCACCCTTGTGCGAAAGTATTTGCGGCGGCGGTGGGCTTCGAGGCTCACCGCCCAACTCAGAATCCAACCAATCCGAAACCGGCTTTTTCGCCGGTCTCCAAAATCGCGCAAGGACTCTTTCCTTAATTTCCTCTTTGGAGAGTCCGCGATATTTACCCGTCTTCAGGTCGCGCGCGACCCTTTGCACCTGCCTGGAAGTTCTGCGGTTGGTTTCAAACTTCTCCATCAATTGATCCAGCTTGAGAGAATTTTTCTTGGGCGCATTTTCCAATCGCTGGATGTTCAGTGGCTCAAGGGTTATATCTTTGAATAGTTCAGGCTCGCGCATCTTCACATAAAGTGCCGGGCCTACGGTGAGCAGCACAAGTTTGTTCACGTCATCCGCGGAAAGCTGCACATCAGGATATTGCGGCATGAGGGACGGATCGAAGCGTGAAGCAAGCCTTTCAAGGCCTGCTATATTGTTGCTCGGCATATCGATCGCTACGTAGTCGACCAGGGAGCTTAAAAGAGCCTCTTGCAGATAGAGAACATTGGTCGATCCATTCGACACAAATTCTTTATTCTGATCGAGAAAGAAACGAATACGCAGCAACAAAGTCGGCGTAGGCGTAAGAGTTAGGTTCAGAATGGCTTGTGCTTGCTGAGTGACGGCGTCGGAAATTTGATCCGTCTCGATGAAAGTGATTTTGCTGTGGTCATTCGAAGCAACTGTAAAATTCTCACCCGAAACTTCCATGGAACTTTGCTTGGAAATTTTGCAACTGAGTGCAAAAACGAACTGAGACGAAAGAAGCGTGGATAAAAGCACCACTCTACAAATCATGCATTATACGTAGCAAAAGGAGTGCCTAAAATAAAGGCAGGGCAAAGGCGATTAACGAAGCGTGGCGGAGACTAGATCGCGCGGTTTTTTTCCAGCTTTATCGATCACCAGAAAAAGGGTGCCGGATTCAAAATCGCCTGAATCACCAGAGTAGCTACGAACAGGTATCTCGACCGTGAGTAAAGCTGTTTGGGTGTTGTAATTTGCGCGAGCGGATTTAAGATCGGCGTGGCTAAGCCCGGATACGTATCGACAAAAACTTTCCATTTCCGAAAGATCGGACCCGCGATCAATAGTGACGGCGATACCGACGGGCATTGCTGCAGGCTCTTCTTTGTCGATATTAAAAAGCTTTACGCCGCCATTGGCGAACATTCTCATTTCAATAACTTGATTGAGAGTGATGGAGGCCTCGTCGCAACCCTTGATACTTACCGCGAAGGATGAATTACAAAAAACAAAAATAAGGGCAGCGGCGATAAGTTTAGTTTTTTGCATGTCTTTTTCCTTTCGATCGAAACGATGTTGGTTATAGGCGCCGCGCTAGGCACTGACAATGTTTATTTGAACAGAGGTGCGCAAAGCGAGGTTGACCGGACCATCCGGAAATGTCACCGTTTTTACATCACAAATCCAAGAGGCCTCTATGTACGTTCGAATCCTGTTTGCGGTGATGTGTTTATTAACTGAGCCGGCTTTTTCCCAAACCTCAAAATCGGCGTTGCCGAATGAGGGCTTAGTGCCCACATCATCGGCTTGGGCGATGGAAGGCCTGGTGCAGGCTCATTCGGTCGCAGGGCCGGGATCGCCTTGGTTAGGGATTGCAGGTTCATACAGCTTGCTTGATTGGGCCAATGTCGGGATGCGCGGCTTTTTACCGATTTCTCAAACCGTGGATGAGAGCACTTATTCGCTGCAGGCTTTTGTCCGCGCGCGGGTGGCGCGATCCAACTTCACTCATATGTTTATCGAATCTGACTTTGCGCAAAATTTTTATGAATTTTTACCTTTCAGCTCCTATGGCCTGGGCATCGGAGTCATAAGCCAAATGGCGCCGCGGATCGGGGTTGGCGTTATCGGTGGAGTCGAAGTGGCCGGCGTGGTTCTGGACAGCGTGGGGCTTGAGCATCGCAACAGTTTATTTGTTTACCCAAAAGTATCCTTATTGGCGAACTTTGGCTTTTAGAGGGCGTTGATATGAAAATTAAATCTTTTTTTATTGTGGCACTTGTAACGGCACTCCCGCTTGGATGTGCCATTCGAAAGAATCTTGAAACTCCGTTTAATAATCCGGTCAACAAGCCGGTGGTCGATGTGCCTGTTGATGCCACTCATGGAACTAAATATTGTTCGCCCGATGCGGTCGGTGGTTTTGATGTGGATAAGATCGCCCTTGACGGGGGCCTGAACAGCGCGGGCGTGGGATGGGCCGATGGCGGCGGATGTGTGTCGCGCCCGATCCGCGAAGTATGGGCTGCGCTTCAGAATCTTGAGGCGCTTAAGTGGGATGACGTGGATCGTTTTACGGCTGTGCGCACCGTTCATCCGTCACCGGATTTTACCCATCTTTACGCCATCACTTATTTTAAGGGCACCATTATCGGCACGATCGATTGGACGATTCAGTGGTTTCATGGCTTCGATCAGGGGACTTTTGAATTACCGACACGCGTGAACATCACCTACCAGAAGGTGCATGGCACCTCGAATATTATGGTGTGGCAGGGCGGGATCACGCTTTCGAAGGTCAATGACACGATGACGTCGATCGGGATTCATAGCGAATTCAAGGCGCGACAAAGTAATTCTGAAAATGTGCAGTCGAGCAAGGACTCGTTGACTGAATTGGTTCGCAAGGCGCGCACGGCCGCCCCGGATTGGGTGCGACTGGAAAGCGACTTGAAGTGACCGGCTTAAGAGCCAAACCCCGCGGGATAACGCGTGCGGAAGCTCTTCAGGCGCTCGGCCATCCGGTCGCGTTCCCATTTGTTGATCTCCAAGACGCAATCGGGGCAGATATTCACTTGCCGCGCGCACTGCGGTTGATTGAAGTTTTCGCCGTAGAAGTAGCGGATCTTGGCGGTGACCAGTGCTTTGCTCATGGGAAAGCGATTTTCGATTTGCCTTAAGACCTCCCAATTGAGCGCCGCCGAAGTCGCGACAATCAAAAGGATCAAGGCCGGACGGAAGCGCAGGCGACCGATAATCTTACTGAACACAAGACTCCACAGCGACGTCGAGGCCGCGACCATGAGTCCAAGTATCCCGAGAACCATAAGCGAGTAATAGATCGGAAGGCTTCGTCCCATAGCCATCGACGGCTCCGCGAGCACCATGAGCGATAAAAATGCGAAGATCATCCATCCGATCTCGTTCGGAGCGACATCGCGCCGGATTCTCTTTCGCCCGATCCTTGGTTTCATTCGTTTCTCTATTTCTGCGACATCGCGGTGATGGCCGATTCGTTGTAGGAGGCGCCTTGCATGGTCGAGACCGAGCATTTCGAACGATAAGCCTGGACCGGATCGACGTACCTTTCGGAACAAGTTCCGGCGGGCGTCGAATACATCACAAGCGGTACGGCGGCGAAGGGCGCTGCCGCGGCGCCGGCGATTGAAGGAGCGAAATAGGTGACCGCGCTCTGCGTGCCTTTCAGGGCCAATCCTGGGACGTCACCCTGAATCAGCGAGCCTCCAACTCCGATCACGCCAGGAGCTTTCGTTACGGCTTTTGCAGCCACGCCTGCCCAGGCGACGCCGGTCGACTCCAGTTTGCCGGCCACAAGACCGACCGCTTTTTTCTGGGCGAATCCTTGGGCGGAGCCGGTCGCGGTGTCCGTGACTTTCCGGCCGTAAGCGTCCGTTTTTTTATTTTCTTTATTGGCCTCAGAGGAATCGCTGGTCGAAGCGATGATGCGATCGGCTTTGGCCACGCTGTCGGCGTAGATTTTGGATTGATTGGAAGAGCATTGTCCCTGATCGAGAAGAGCCTGATGGGCGGCTGTGGCGGCGATTACGTTCTGCTTCAGATCGTCTTGAAGTTGAAGGCTGGTCTCGTGGTCCGTGTTGTTGCGTAGAGCGGTTTTAATGCCGTCTTCCATTTCCTTGCAGATGCGGTCGACTTGGAGCATTTGATCTCCGCACAGCTCGGCATGTTTTGCGTGTTTGGTTTGCCCCTCCAGATATCCGCCGCGCGCCGTTTCGACATTGCCTTTGAGGCCATTGGTGGCGCTGCCTTCCATTTGCGTTCGGATCCCCGTGAGTTCATCGTCAGTCATGGCCTGATTATCGAGGCATTTTTCCTTGGCCGCTTGGATCTGATCGCGACAACCTTGCGCGACTTTTCCCTCTAGGGCTTTGTCGAGTTTTTCTCTATTGGGAAGTTTGCGTTGGCAGGGCTCAAGTAGCCCGGTTGGTAGAGCGTCCTCCGCGTGAGACACCATAGCCGAGATCAGCAGGGCGATCCATATCGGGAAGCGACTTGAGCGGGTCATATATGGAATAAATCGGAATTTCGCCGGCTTTTCTCAAGAGCGTCTCAACTTGAGACAGTTAAATGCCCACACCCGAGAGCAGTTGCATAAATCTGCTTACAGTCGGGCTGTCGCCAATTTGGTAAAGCTTTTCCGTCAATGACGTTTGCGCTTGCAGGAATTCCGCGAGCACTCGCAGCAAGTCCTCATGAGTGATGATTCCGGCCATCTCTTCGCCGTGCATGACGATGACGGCGGAGATCTTCTTCTCAATCATCAAGTGAACGACTTCGAGTAGCTTCGTGTCGTCGGGCAGCAAGGTGACCGGGGAACTCATGAAGTCGGCGACAACGGCGTTCTCCTGAAAGGGGGCAGAGCTGTTCGTGGGCGACATGGCGCGTTCGAAATCGCGCTCAGCGATGATTCCGACCAGACCGCCGGCTTTGTCGGTTACGGGGAGATGCCGGATTCTCTCCCGCTTCATTCGGGCGTACGCGTTGGCCAGACTCTCTTGCGGGTGAGTGGTGACGGGATAGGGCGACATATTTTCTTTTAGCGTGTCTTTCATTTGAGAACTCCTTCACAGCTATTTTAAATGGCGATGCAAGTGTCTGACCAAGCATCTTATCGATTATGGACTACCCCGGCACTCGACCCCGTGGCGCATATGGGCTACATCAGAAGTTTTTCAATGGAATCCCCGACCGGCGTTGCTTGAGCCAAGCGTCGGCACGCATGGACCATTCAGACCACTCCGTATACGAAACCAGCGAGTGACACATGGGAATCAGACAATTGTCTTCCTTCTGGGAATGGCCCTTTAAGAGATCGAAATACACATGCGCCGCGAATCTGATTTCGGGCAGCATGCCCTCGGCGGGCGTGGCGAGCGCGCCCCGCGCAAAATCTAAGATTTCTTTTTCGGCAAGATGATCTTCCAGAGGAATGCACGTGGGGGATTGCATCTCGTAAAACCATCGCCAATGATCCGGTATGTTTTTGGCGGAAGGAGAAGAGCGGGGACGCCCGCATACCGAAGCAGCACGGGCAAGCGGCGGTTGTTTCAAATGACGATCAAAATACAGCGTACATAATGGCCCGCCTCCGCGAATGAGCGATTTCTGGGCAACGGCGGGAAATAAAAAAAGCTCTTCGCGGAGCTTGTGTTCCATGTGAAGTTCACCGGCGGCATAGTTGAAGAAGCCACGCAGGGCCGCGATTTCTGCGGCGCTGTCCCGCGCGCCCAAAACATGGTTTAGGTGCCCGCTTAAGTGCGTTAGCAATTCTACGTGGTCGTGGCGGAAGGCTTCCAAGAAAGGATGGAGCTCATTTGGCTCGTTCATAAGACGAGTTTACGACTGGGCGGCAAATCACATCATGATCTGGATCATAATAACCGACACGCCTCCGCAGTGCGTGACAGGACCGGCTAAACACGACTTAATTTGATAATGAGCCTCAAGTTCCATTCTCAAATCGAGTCGCTTCCGTTGTTCAAAGCCATGAACGCCGAGCATTCGGAAGCCATGTTTGTGGGCGCCGACGAAAAGGTGCTGAAACATCGTCAGGTTCTCTTCCGGGAAGGGGAGCCGGCGACGCACGTGGCGTTGGCCGTGCAAGGCGCTTTCAAGCTCGTGAAGCTCTCGCCCGACGGGCACGACGTTATCGTGCATTTCGCCACGCCCGGCGAGCTTATCGGCGCATTGCTCATGCAGAGAAAAGACAGCGTGTATCCGGTGACGACGATCGCGATGGGCCTGTCCATCGTCGTGCGCATCCCGCGCGACATCTTCATGAAAAGTTGGGTGAGCGAAAAATCCGTTCAGGAATACATGGGCGAAATGATGTTTGGCCGGATGAACCTTATGCATTCACAAATGGCATTGGCCAAAGCGCCCTTGCCGCAAAAAATTGCGGCGCAGCTTCTCTCGCTGATCGAAAGATATTCGGGCCGAGAGGAAACGATCTTGCCCGTCCCGCTGACGCGGCAAGAAATCTCGGACGCCGTGGGCGCCAGCGTGGAGTCGGTGATTCGGGTTATGAGCGAGTGGTCGCAGAGTGGGATCATCGCGACCTCTGACCAACTCATCGAAATCAAGCGGATGGACAAAATCATCGAGATCTTAAAGGGCGCGCCGGCGACGTTATGATCTACGACATACTCTCCAATACAGGCCGACCGGTAGGCTAAACCGATGGCCGATTGTGACCCGCGCGATATCGCGATCAAAAGTTTTTTTCTTGGACCGCAGGCTGAAAACAGCGACTGGCTGCGCGGCAAATGGAACGAAATCCTCGAGCAATGGCTCAATTATCGGAAGGAGCAGTTTCCGCAGGACGGTCCGGCAATCACGCTGGCGGACCGGCGCACGCCGGAATTCGTCGAGGCCCTCGGCCGCTTGGACCGCGAAGCCACCCGCATCGCGCGCGAGCTGCAGGAGGAGACACCCAAGTTCACGCCCCGATACATCGGCCACATGGTGTCGGAGGTCAGTTTGCCCGCGCTGATCGGTCATATCTGCGCGCTTCTGCATAATCCGAACAATACCTCGCGCGAAGTTTCGCGCGTCACCTCGCGCCTGGAAGACGAAGCGATCGGCGATCTAGCCCGCATGCTGGGATTCACCTCAGAAGCCGAAGGCCACTTCACTTCGGGCGGTACCCTGGCCAATTTCGAAGCCTTGTGGCGATCGCTCCTGCGTCTCGAAGAGCGCGGCGAGCGTTTCCAGCGCCCGGTCGTATTCGTCCCGCGAAGCCGGCACTTTTCTTGGGAGAAAGGCGTTTCGCTGATGGGCCTCGGACCGGAGGCCTTGTGGCATGTCGAGCTCGACGACGAGGGGCGGCCCGATGCGGACGACCTCCGCCGCAAGCTGGGCCAGGCCGCCGAAGCGAAGAGACCGGTTGCCATGGTGGTCTCGGTCGCGGGCACCACGGAGATGGGTGAAATCGATCCGATCGACGTGATACAGGACCTCGTCGATGAACACCGGGCTCAAGGCCATGCGACTTGGCACCACGTGGATGCCGCGTACGGTGGCTATTTCGCGAGCTTGCTCGACCGCGGCGAACTCGAAGCGCAGCTCTCCAAACGGGTGGCCGCGGCTTTCCGGGCGATTGCGCGCGCCGACTCGGTGACGCTTGACCCACACAAGCTTGGCTACGTGCCGTACGCATGCGGAGCGTTTATCGCGCGCGACGCCGAGGCCTACCGGACGCGCAAGTTTTCGGCCGACTATCTCTTAGACAAAAACGACAGCCGCTGGGCGCATACGCTCGAGGGATCGCGCTCGGGTGCGGGCGTGACGGCGACATGGCTCAGTAACAAGACGCTGGGTTTGGATCACAAGGGCTACGGCCGTCTGCTGGCCAAGGGTTTGGAGGCGCGCGAGGCCGTGCTGAAAACTTTGAGATCGGCTGTGCCCGAGGCGCTGCCCGTTCTGCCCGCGGACTTGAACGTGCTTTGTTTCAGCATTTGCGCGGCCGGCGACTCGTTGTCGCGGGTCAACCGCCGGACGATGGCGGCCTTTCACGCGTTCGAGCACAGCCCGAATTTTTCGCTTTCGAAAACCATTTTGCGCAAATCCAGTTACGGCGCGCTCATCGCGCGAATGGCGCGCGAACGGCAAGTCGTCTTGGATGATGAACAATGGGTGCAATTGCGTCTCGTGCTCATGAACCCCTTTCTCGTTTCAACGGAAAGCAAGACCGACTTTATCGCCGAATTCGCGCAGGAACTGGCGCGCGTTTGCGCCGCATCCAGCGCGGTCACACCTTAAGGAGTGACCGCTTTTTTTGCTATTTGGCGGGTGCGGAATCGGTCTGGCGGAAGTATTCAAGAACCTTTCTCGCTTCTTCTTCTTTCAAAGCCATATCCGCCATTTGTGTCGCATACTCGCCCAGCAGATCCTTCGCGACCGGATCTTTTTGCGTCATCACGGCCGGATTCAAGATCATATTCATGATCCACTCCGGCTGTCGTCGCAGCGAGACGGCTCTCAGGGGCGGTCCCACGAAGCGTTGATCGAGTTTGTGGCAGGACGCGCATCGCGCTTCAAAAATGGTTTTGCCCTGGGCGGCCATTGCGGAATCGAGTTCGGCGAGTTTCACTTCCTTCACGGGGCCTACGCCTTTGCTTTCCGTCCGTTGAACGGGGGCGGGAGCCGCCTCGGCGCTCTTCGGTTCATCCGGAGCCGCCGTCAGCCATTTGAGCGGGACATTTGAATTGGCGGCCGAAACGCGGAGAAATCCTTGCATCTCCTGGTGCAGGGCCGAGCAGAAGTCCGTGCAGTAGTACGGATAAATGCCGGGCACTTTCGCTTCGAACTTCAGAGTGCGCGTTTCACCGGGCATCAAGAGCAGCTCGGAATTTTCGGTTCCCATGACCGCGAAGCCGTGGGCTATATCCCAATCCTGCTCGATGTTCGTAACGTGGAAGAAAACCGTGTCGCCGACTTTCACGCCCTCAATGTTGTCAGGGGTTAAGTGCGAGCGGATGGTGGTCATATAGACGTGGACGTTCTTTCCTTCCCGCACCACTTTCGTGCCGGATTCAGACTTCGACACGCGTTCGTGTTTGTTTTGATCGAGACTGTAAATCCGCTTTTGTTTTTCCATCAGCAGCGAGGCGGGTACGCCCTGAGCGTAGTGAGGTTCGCCGATCGTCGGAAAGTCCAGCAGCAGCTGCATTTTCTCGCCCGAGATGTCGATCAATTGCGACGCTTGGGGAAGCTCGGGTCCGACGGGGAGATAGCGATCCTTGGTGATCTTGTTCATGGCGAGCAGGTACTTTCCGTAGGGCTTCGCCGTGTCTCCGCCCGGGATCATGATATGGCCGAGGGAATAGTAAGTCGGAATGCGATCCACGACTTCCCAGGTGCCAAGCTTCCATTTCACGACTTCCGAGCTGATGAAGCAGGATGTGTAAGCGTAGCCTTTGCCGTCGAATTCGGTGTGAAGCGGACCCAGGCAAGGCTTTTCAACGATGCCGGCCACCGTGCTCGGGTAATCGAGGACCTGAATACCTTTAAAATCGCCTGCGAATTTTTTCTCGTCGATGGCCTTGATGATTTTGCTGAATGAGAAGGCGGTGATCTGCGCCGCCAATTTGCCGCCCGCGACGATGTATTCGCCGCTCGGGTCGACATCCGATCCGTGGGGTGATTTTGCGACGGGAATATAATAAATCATTCCGGGACAATCGGCGGGCTCAAGAAAGCGCGATTCTTTGCGGATTTCCATAACTGTCGTCATGCGCTCTTCATCCCAAAGACTGTGGGAATAAGCCGCCGGCACGGTCTTGGCTTTGCCGTCCGCGACACATTTCTCGGCCGTTCGCCAATTGATTGCCGCGAGCAGATCTTTGTCATTTTTTGATGCGTTGATTTCGATCAAAGAATAAGCTTCTTCGCTGTTATAAGACGTGAAGAAGCACCAATCTTTCGACGGCCCTTTTCCGCAATGGCCCAGGTCATAATCGATTCCGGGCACCAAAAGCTGGAAAGCGATATTCATCGCGCCGTTCGCGGGATCGACTTTGATGAAGGTGATCGTGCCGCGGAAGTTCTTTTTTCGCGAATCAATGGGAACGTCTCTTTGGGGTATGGGAACGGCAAACCGGGTCGACGCGACCACGTACTCATTATTGAAGGTCGCGAAAGGCGAGCCGTGATTGCCTCCCGAATGGGGAATCTCCAATATCTCGGCGGTGGTGAAGGTGGTCAGGTCTATGCGCGCGACCCTGGGGGTATTGTTGGAATTCACGAATATCCAGCGACCGTCGGGCTGTCCTTCCTTCATGGACATTTCCGTGTGGTGCAAATCGTCCCACGGAACGAAACCGTGCGATGTGGTGAGCATAGGTTTCGTTTCTTCGTTAAATCCATAACCGTTTTCCGGGTTGACCGAAAAAACCGGAATCACTTTCAGCAAACGTCCCGATGGTAAGCCATAAACGGCGAGTTGGCCGCTGAAGCCGCCCGACAAGAACGAATAGAATTCGTCGAATTTTCCCGGAGCCACGTAGACTTTTTGGGCGGCATCGCTCGCAAGGCCGGTGGCTTCGCGTTTGGAATGCGTGCAATTTCCAAACAGTAAAACCATTGCTGGACCTACTGCGGCGGCCAATGCCAGTTTCACAAGAAACGGTTTCGTACTTTTCATTGATTCCTCGAAGGTTGTTTACGATTCTGTGGCATTGAATGTGCAATCCATGTTCCATGTTCCATATTTCAATGAAAGGCAGCAGTGATGTCGAAGACGGCGCGAATCATGTTTCTTTCGGGCGTTTTGTTCGTGGGTCTGGCGAGCCTTTGTCCGATTTGGAGAATAGAAATCTGGGCTCCACAATATCCTGAGGGCCTTTCGCTTCAAATCAAGACGGACGGGATGAGCGGTAATATCGATCAGATCAACATATTGAACCACTACATAGGTATGAGGAAGATCATACCGGACGAGATTCCCGAGCTACAAATTATTCCACGGGTATTGTGGGGGATTTTGATCACGGGCGTGATCGTCGCTGCACTGGGAAGTCTTATATTTGCGCGAGCTTGGCTCCTGACCTTCGTCGCGACGTTGCTTGCCGGCCTATATGACTTTTATCGCTGGGGATATGAGTACGGACACAATCTCAATCCGGACGCTCCTTTGAAGATTCCCGGGTACAGTTATCAGCCGCCTTTGATCGGTCATAAACAGATCCTCAACATCGACTCGTATTCGCTCCCGGATGTCGGAGGTTATATCTTGTTGGGTGCATTGGCCTTGTTGTTCTTGGCTGTCGCTTGGGACACTTTGTCTCAAGTGCGCCGCTCGCAAGGGAAAAACTGGCTCAATTCCGGTTCAAAAAATAACGGTGCAATCGGTCGTACGGTCGCGGCCGCGGTGGCTTCTCTCTTTCTGATCGGATGCACGGCCAAGCCCGAGCCGCTGAAGGTCGGAGTCGATCATTGTGATGCGTGCCGGATGACAATCACCGACGATCGCTTCGGCGGAGAAATCATCACTGATAAAGGCCGGATTTATAAGTTCGATTCCCTCGATTGCTTGCTTGGATACTATCGCTCTCACAAGGAGCAGACCGCGAAGGTGCTGGTCAGCGATTTTGCGAAACCAGGGCAGCTGGTGGAAGTGTCCCAAGCTCAGTTCCTGCGTTCCGAGCGGGTAAAAGGACCGATGGGTTCATCCGTGATCGCCTCTTCGGACGCTTCCGCATTCAAATCGTTTTCGCCGAAGCCGGGAGCCATATTAACATGGGCCAACGTTTCCTCGCGCTAAGCGTAGTCTTGCTTTTTCACTGTCCGGGTCAAGCCGCGATCCTCGAGGTTTGCGCGGCTTGCGCACACAAATCCATATCCGCTGCGGTTCAATCGGCGCAGGCAGGGGACACGGTTGCCGTGGGGCCGGGCCTATATCGCGAGAGCGATATTGAATTGTCCAAGCCGATCAAAGTTCTCGCCATGCGTGGGAGCCGCCCGGTCGTAGATGCGGGACATGTTAAGAATGTCTTCGTCATTCGCTCGATCGGCGCCGTGCTTTCCGGATTCGTCATTCGCAATTCGGGCCTGAGCTACACCGAGGAACTGGCCGGAGTGAAGATTGAAAACGCGAGATCGTGTCAGGTTACAAACAATGTCTTTGAGGGAAACCATTTCGCCATTCACGTCGCCAATTCCCGTGATTGCGTGATCAGCGGCAACGAAATCGAGGGCGGTCGCAAACCCGAGAGCCAGGCGGGCAACGGCATCCACATTTGGAACGGGAAAAATATGGAAGTCCGCGACAATGTCATCCGCGGATGCCGTGACGGAATTTATTTCGAATTCGTGAAGGAAAGCCGGATTAGCGGAAACCGTAGCGTGGGGAACCTGCGCTATGGTTTGCACTTCATGTTTTCGAGCGACAACAGTTATCGCGACAACCTTTTCGCGGATAATGAGTCGGGAGTGGCGATCATGTACTCGAAGCGCATTCGGATGACGGGGAACCGATTTTTGAACAGCCGCGGGCCGGCCGCGTACGGTATTCTGCTCAAGGATATTTCGGATAGCGACATCCGCGCCAATTACATCGCCGGGAACACCGTCGGACTTTATATCGAGGGCGTGACTCGTTCGGTGTTCACTGGGAACACGCTTTCCGAAAATGGCTGGGCGATCCGGATTCTCGGGGATAGCGACGGCAACGCCATTGTGAAAAACGATTTCGTTTTAAACACTTTCGATATCGCCACGAACGCCACTTTGAGCACGAATGAATTCAGCGGCAATTACTGGAGCCGTTACCGCGGGCTCGACCTCAATCGTGACGGCATAGGCGACGAGCCTTACCATCCGGTGCAGCTGACCTCGATGGTTATGGAAAAATTCGGTGCATCGGTGCTGCTGATTAACAGTTTTTTCTTTTCGCTGCTGGACGAAATGGAAAACCTGCTGCCCGCGCTCACTCCGGAGGCCTACGTTGACAAGTCTCCGCGGGTACGTAGATTGGTGGGAATATGATCTCCGTGCATAAAGTCAGCAAGAGGTTCGGAACTCAAAGTGTTCTGGACCAAATCGATGTCGAGTTTCATCCCGGGGTCATCACCGGACTCGCGGGTCCGAATGCCAGTGGGAAAACGACGCTGATCAAATGCATTTTGGGACTGACCATTCCCGACCGTGGCAAGATTCAGGTGAACGGAAAGCCCGTCGATCAAAAGGGTCTCTTCCGGCACGACATCGGCTACATGCCCCAGAATCCCGATTTTCCGCCCAACCTGAGTTTGACCGAGCTCATGGACATGCTCGAAGTTTTGCGCGAGCGGAAAGCCGCGGCACGCGACGAAGTCATTGTCCGATTCGGGTTGCAGAAAGTGCTGAGTCAACCCTTCGGCACGCTTTCGGGCGGAACGAAGCAAAAGGTGGCCGCGGCAACTGCCTTCATGTTCGATGCCCCGGTGATCATTCTCGATGAGCCGACTGCCGGTCTGGATCCGCTCTCCAGCATCGCGTTCAAAGAATATTTAGTCGAAAAGGCCGGTCGCGGCCGGACGATTCTGCTGGTGTCCCATTTTTTATCCGAAATCGAGCAGCTTGCCGCACATATGGTTTTTTTGAGTGACGGCCGCGCCAAATACAGCGGACCTATCCAGCCACTCATGCAACAGTCGGGCTGCGCCACGCTCGAGCGCGCATTGACGGGATTGTTTCGCGCATGACGAAGGAATTCTGCCGGCTCTTTCGATATGAATTTCTGAACGTCATGAGGGCGCGCTGGATCCTACTTTATGGCGCAGGCTTTTTCGTGTTCACTGTCGCACTGCTTCGCTTCGGCTCGCAAGGCGACCGGGCGACGGCAAGTCTCCTCGGTTTCGTCCTGCTGCTCGCGCCGATGGTGAGTTTGTTTTACTCGACCGTGTATTGGTACAATTCAAGCTCCTTCACTTCGGTCTTGCTGTCACAGCCGCTCCGGCGGACGAGCGTCTACCTTGCGGCATGGGCCGCCGTGGCCTCCGCGCTGTCTGGCGGCTTTGTTTTCGGAACCGCGGCCGCGCTTGCCGTGAACGCAAGTTTTGGACTCGGCATGATTTTCTTATTGGTTTTCGGTACGGTGTTGACTTCGATATTTTGCGCGATCGGAATGCTTATCGCGGTCCTCGTCGACGACCGGATGAAAGGCATCGGTATGGCGTTTCTCGCCTGGCTGTACTTCGCCGTTTTGCACGATGCCCTGGTCTTTTCACTATTGAGCGCGTTCAATGAATATCCCGTTGAAGTTCCCGCTTTGACTTTATCCGCGGCGAATCCGATCGATCTGGCCCGGCTCAGTCTTCTGCTGTTGCTCGATCGATCGGCGATGATGGGCTACACCGGGCGTATTTTGCAGAGTCTTTTGTCTAGCCCCACCGGCTTGGCTTTGAGTTGCGCATCGCTGGGGTTGTGGTTGGTGTTGCCTTTGGTTTGGGGCGTGGTGGTCTTCCGGCGGAAAGATTTGTAGTGAAAAACGCGATGTGATTCAAATCATAGGTATTTTTCGATTCGCGGAGCATATTTATAAAATGCAATCAGGAAATGAGACCTTGATTTACTCATGTTCGGGCTGCTCAAGCGCGGCCCAGCTCGCAAACGCTGTCGCGGTTCGCGTTGATCGTGAGGGGCGCGCCGAGATGTCTTGCATCGCCGGCGTCGGCGGCGACGTGCCCTCGCTTATAAAAACGGCGAAGAGCGGCAGACCGATCATGGTCCTCGACGGCTGCCCGCTGGCTTGCGCGCGCAACTGCCTCAAGCGACACGGCATCGAGCCCAACCAGCATCACGTTCTCTCCAAATACGGAGTCAAAAAAGTGCAGCACGGTTGGTTCGATCCGGGGGTCCAAAGTCCGGAAGCAAAATATGGTCGAATATCTTTTCTTTGAAGACATCGAGGAGGGTCCCTTTTCACTAAAGGCCGACGAGGCACTGCACGACTTTCAAGAGAAGATTTTGAGCGGTAAGCCTCAAGAAGAAATTTTGGACTACGTATTTGATGCTTTGAGCGTTTTCGTTCCATTCGATCGCGTAGGAATCGCCATTCAGGAGGGTGAGTGCTTGCAATCGAAGTGGGTGAAATCACATCTTCCCGTGAGGTTTTTGAAAATAGGATATTCCGCGAAGATCTCGGGCAGCACTCTAGAAAAGGTGTTGAGTACCGGTAAGCCCAGAGTCATCGGAGATCTTAAATCTTATTTGCACGACCACCCTCAATCCCAGTCGACCGCGTTGATCGTAAAAGATGGTATGCGCTCGAGCCTGACATTCCCCCTGCAATTGCGGGATGAGACATTTGGCGTAGTCTTTTTTTCAAGTATAAAGGCACATGCATATTCGCTTGAGCACCTAAAGCTCTTGGAATCGGTTGCGCAAGGACTAGCGTTAGTCATTGAACGCGCCGAGCTTCAGCGCTTAAAAGACAAAAGTAAAAATCAAGACATGATGCTCTCCAAAGTCTTACATGATCTCCGGTCGCCATTGGCCGTGATGATGTCCTTTACGGACCTACTTGAAAGTTCCGCGGAATTTATGGCGCTGGATGAATCGGCAAAAAAATTGTTCTCTGTCATACGGCGAAACGAACAGGTACTTTGGTCGTTGGTGGATGAGCTCTCTGATCTTTCAAATCTCAAGTCGAACCGGCTCTCGGTAAGGAAAACCAATGTTATCCTCAGTAGTTTCATTTCAGAGACAATGGAGTCCTTGAGGCCAATTTGTACTAAGAAGGGCATTGTTCTAAAATATGAAATCGAAGAAGCTAGCCCCAATGAATGGTCTTTCGATCCTCTTAAGCTGCGTCAGGTTCTTGAGAATCTTGTGTCAAACGCGGCCAAGTTCTCTAAGCCGGAGAGCCTAGTTAGTGTTCAGGTCTGGAAACACGGCGACCGCCTTTTCCTCTCCGTCACCGACGAGGGGCCCGGTATTCCTGAAGAAGATTTACCCAAGTTGTTTCGGGAATTTGGCGTGACCAACGTTCAAACTACTGGTGGTGAAAAGAGCACCGGTCTTGGTCTCGCAATTTGTAAACAAATTGTGAACGCCCATGGGGGAGAAATTAGGGTTTTCTCGCAGGTGAATGTCGGATCTTGTTTTGAGTTCTGGCTTCCCAAACTTCCAAAATATTGACCTGGAGTGATTTGCGATTTGGGTAAACCCCAGAAACAATACAGAGAGATTTCTATCCATGACTCCCGTCTCAGTTTTCACTTCGATCTGAACGGAAAGTCATTTCTTTACATTCTGAAGCCGGTCGAAATCGGCGTCTCGCTATTCCGCAAGATCACCGTAAAAGTCGAGCCTTGTCCGACTTTACTTTGCACATCTATTGATCCACCCCAAGAGCTCACTAGCTTATAGGCCGTAGCAAGTCCAAGTCCTGTGCCTTCCCCAATATCCTTTGTCGTAAAAAAAGGCTGGAACAACCGTGAAAAATCTTTTTCATTAATTCCAACACCGGAGTCCTCGACGGAGATTCGGACTTCTCGATCGGCCTCTACTGCGGAGATGGTGATTTTTCGCTTCCGATTACTTTCGTCTTTTAAAATAGCATGAATGGCATTGAGCAGAAGGTTTAAGAAGACTTGGGCGAGCGGTCCGGACTCCGCCTGAACTGTAATCCCGTCTAATACGGAAGTATTCAAAGTAATTCCATTGCGTTCAATTTCGTGGCTCATCAATTTAAGAACATCGTTCAAGGCCGAATTCAGATTCACCTCAGTGGTAGCGTCGGCATTGCTTCCTCGCGCAATTTGTAGAAGAGAACTCACGAGCTTTGAAATACGGTCAATTTGAGAGACGATGAGGCCCATCGTGTCTTTAGTTTTCGGATCGCCTTCCTTGCGCTGGATTTGCTCTGCACGTCCGCGGATAACGCCAAGGGGGGTGCCAATTTCATGTGCCAGACTCGAAGCTAAAAGGCCAAGCGAAGCCAGTCGATCTTGCTGGAGAATCTTTGATTCCATCATTCTTCGCTCAGTCAAATCTCTTATGGCGATAAGTGAGGCCCAATGACCGTTTATATTTACGGTCCGACTTGAAAGGCCCAGATAAATTTCCTTGCCCTCGAGAGTATATCCAACGCCCTCCGAGCGTAGGTCACGGCCGGAATTAAATTGCTCCAATAGTTCGTCTCGAAAATCGGATCTCAGAAATGAGTTCAATTTACGTTCAATAATTTTTTCGGGCGAGCAATTAAAGATGTCACCAGCCGCCCGATTGGCCGCAAGGATTTTCCCTTCGCAATAAACTACAATTCCTTCAAACGTGGAATTGAAGAGCTTTTGGAAGTTCTCGCGCTCGTCGGCGAGCTGTTGCATGTCGCGAGCGTTTTTAACCGAGTAGCGAATCGATCGTTCAAGTAAAGGAGGCGAAATTTGCCCCTTTACAAGATAATCCGCTGCGCCTGCGTTCATTGCGGTCAAATCGAGGTCGAAATCCCCATGACCCGTGAGTAAAATCACAGGACAAGCCGACCCTCCAGCTCGAGCCTCAGCTAGAAGTTCCAGGCCGGTCTTTTCCCCAAGTCTATAATCGAGAATGCAGACGTCAAAAAAGTCCTTAAAAAGCGAAGCAAGACCCTCTTCATAAGAAGATTTCCAAACTAAATTATATTTTGCCCTCGTCAGTTCACTTAGAAAGTCTCGAAGGCCCACATAATCATCTTCGTCGTCATCAATAAGAAGTATTTTAAAATCTTTTTTGATCATCTAAAATGCCTACGTCCCGTTATGGCGAGGTAGCTGCACGATCTCGAGCCAATACTGAGCTACTTTGTTCAAGACATCGACGAGCGATGAGAAGGTCACGGGTTTCGTAATGAATGAATTTACTCCCAGATTGTATGTGCGATACACGTCCTCTTCAGCTTTTGAGGTCGTAAGAATAATCACCGGAATCGATCTCAGTCTCGGGTCCGACTTAATCTCCCTCAAAGCCTCGCGGCCGTCCTTTTTTGGCATGTTCAAATCAAGTAGGATTAATCCCGGTAATTCACCGTCTCTTTGGAGCCGAGTCATAAGCTCTTCTCCATCCTTCACGAATTCTAGAGGATTAATCACTCTGCTTTCCTTAAGTGCGTCCTTGATGAGATCGCGATCTTCTTCGTCGTCATCAGCAACGAGGATTCTAACCGGCGCAGTCGTCATTTCGCTTCCTGTTTTTGCTTAATGGGTAATGTTACAATAAACTTTGATCCAACTTCAGGGGTGGAATGCGCAGTGATGTCGCCTCCGTGACGATCCACAATCTTTCGGCAAAGCGCTAAGCCGATTCCTGTCCCTTCATATTCGAATCTTCCATGTAATCTTTGAAAGATCGTAAAAATACGATCCAAGTATTTTTCGTCAAAGCCAATACCGTTGTCGCTCACTTCAATTTCTATCGTCTTTCCGTCGTTCTTAAGCGTTTTTACCTCTACAATGGGAGGTATATCCGGCCTATGGAATTTCAGGGCATTACTCAGCAAATTTTGTAGGAGCTGACCCATTTGGGTGGGATCAGCGTCTACTGTCGGCAGACCCGTAGCTATAATCTTGCCATGAGTCTTCTCGAGTCTAACTTCCAAATCCGAGGTGACTTGATCGACGATGTTTTGCAAATCCACGGGCACAAATGGCTGTGCCTTGGTCGTTACCCTCGAGTAGGTCAAAAGATCATTAATTAGGATTTGCATGCGATTGGCTGAGTTTTGCATCCGATCCAAATAATCAAGCATCTCATTCGGAAGTAGATCCTTTGCCTTTAATTGAAGCCGATCTGAAAAGGACTGAATCTTTCTTAGGGGTTCTTGAAGATCGTGCGCCGCAACCGAAGCGAAGTCCTGGAGTTCGCGATTGCTAATCTCAAGTTTCCTCATATGCACTTTTAGCTGTTCCTGCTGAATCTTGAGCTTTTCTTCAGCTAAAACACGGTCCGTGATCTCATATCTCACGGCGACGAAGCTCTCAGGCTGACCTGAGTCTCCCGTAAACGGGACTATCGTGGTCGAAACCCAATAATAGGTGTCATCCTTTGCGCGATTTCGGATCTCGCCCTCCCAAACCTTGCCTGCCTTGATCGTTTTCCACATTTCTGTGAAAAATTCTTTCGGGTGGTAGCCTGAATTGACGACCCTGTGGGTCTTTCCTATCAGTTCACTCGCGGAAAATTTGGAAATAGCACAAAACTTCTTGTTCACGTAGGTGATGATGCCATGTTGATCGGTTATCGCAACGATAGCCGCCTCATCTAACGCTGACTTGAGTTTATGGAAATCCCTATTCGAAAGACTCTCAGCCATGAATTAGATCTCCTCCGGAGGTTCTGGAGCATCGGCCGGCACGAGACCGTAAGCACGCTCCTTGCGATACAGCGTCCGCCGATTGATCCCTAAGGCCTTAGCGGCTTTGTCCTTTTGGTTGTGCATTCTTCCAAGAATGATTTTAATATATCGTTCTTCAATTTGTTCAAGTGTAGGCGTATCCGAAAATAGTTGCTCGATTTTATCTTTGGCTTCCTGGATCACTGTACCCATGATGTCTTTTTTGTCGATCAATTCGTCTGGGCAAAGGACCACAGCTCGCTCAATCAAATTTTCAAGTTCTCGAACGTTTCCGGGCCAGGGATGAGCCATTAGTGCAGCCATTGCTTCGCTTGTGATGTTCCTTACTCTTGAGTTATTTTGGGCCGAGAACTTGGCGATGAAATTTTCCACAAGTAGAGGAATATCCTCAGTGCGCTCTCGAAGAGCCGGTACATTTACGGGCAAAACGTTAAGCCTATAAAATAAGTCTTCTCTGAATTTCTCATCGCTCACCATAACCTTGAGGTCCCGGTGCGTGGCCGCTATAATTCGGATATCGATCTCTTTATTTTGGGTACTCCCCACCGGTCTGATGGTTTTATCCTGAAGAACTCTTAAAAGTTTCGCTTGAAGCGTGAGGCTCAAGTCGCCGATTTCGTCCAAAAAGAGTGTTCCGCCGTTGGCCTCTTCGAACAAACCTTTTTTGTCCGCGTGCGCTCCAGTAAATGAACCCTTCACATGGCCGAATAATTCACTTTCCATTAGCCCTTCAGGGATAGCCGTGCAGTTCACGGCAATGAAGGACTTCGCCTTGCGGGGCCCGGAACAGTGAACGGCGCGTGCGACGAGCTCCTTACCACAGCCGCTTTCGCCATGGATTAAAGCCGTTGCACTGGCATTTGCGACTCTCTTGATCGTGTCAAAAACTTCAAGCATCGCGGGGCTTTTACCGATGATCGATTCGAGGCTAAATGTCTTTTTTAATTCTTTTCGTAGCGTCTTATTTTCTTGCGTAAGGCTCGCGCGCTCCATGGCTCTTCGAGTAACTAACACCATCTCTTCATTTTTGAATGGCTTAACGATATAATGATAGGCCCCAAGTTTCATTGCTTCGATTGCGGTCTCAATGCTTCCAAACGCCGTCATCATCACGGTCACAATCTGGGGATAATCAGACTGCACTTTCTTCAGAAACATCATTCCGTCGATCTCTTTCATCTTGAGATCGGTAATGAGGACTTGAGGCAGCTCTTTCTTAAATTTTACGAGTGCCTCTTGGGCTGACGAGTAACGATCGACTGCAAAGCCTTCGTCAGAGAGCAAGTCCGCAACCAATCGACCCATCTCTAGGTCGTCATCTACCACTGCAACTTTGTGCGACATCCGCATCTAAAATTTCCTTTGCCGCATTAATCTATGAGAGGTGACTTCAATTGTCATGCCATTAGGGCAGAAATAACGAAAGCGCAAGTAGTTGGATTAACTATCGATTACTCTGCTTGCGTTCATTTGGACCGCGCGCTTGAGACAGTTTTGTAAAGTGCCCATGTGACTTGAGACAAACTGTCCCGCTTGATCGCGTCTGGCCTTTTTAGGATTCATACGCACGTTGGCAGGTATTTTGAACTCCTATCTGTGAACTCAACATGAGAGGAGTCGAAATGCTGAAGCCTATCAAATGGATTGCCACTATCAATCGCATTGAAGCTCGTATCCTCAACGCAGGTGATATGAGGAAAATTTAGGGGGCAGTTTGGCAACACAAGGTTTCCTTTCAATCCAGTTCTTAGGGGCCGCGCAGACGGTTACGGGCTCGAAGTATCTTTTGACCTCAAACGGCCGCTCTATCCTCGTCGACTGCGGCCTCTTTCAGGGGTTAAACTCTCTAAGGCTTCAGAACTGGGAGGCCTTGTCTTTTGATCCTAAGAAAATCGACGCCGTTCTTTTGACCCATGCTCATATTGATCACTCGGGCTATATCCCACGGCTGATAAAAGACGGATTTCGAGGCAAGGTTTATTGCACGGAGGGTTCTAAAGCTCTTGCCGAAATCATGCTTCCGGATACAGGCTTTCTTCAGGAGGAAGAAGCCGATTATCTAAACCGGAAGAAAATTAGCAAGCATCAGCCTGCACTTCCACTGTTTACAAAAGCCGAGGCGGAAGCTTCATTAAAACATTTTGAAGCGCGGCCCTTCGGCGAAAACTTTGAACCTGTTCCTGGGTTCAATTGCCGCTTCCTTTACGCTGGACACATTCTGGGCGCAGCCTCGCTCGTCATTCGGGCCGGAAATAGAACTGTTGGATTTTCAGGGGATGTGGGGCGACTCAATGATCCGGTATTTTATCCTCCGGCTGCGCTTCCACCGCTGGACTACCTGGTTATCGAATCGACTTACGGGGATCGTCTTCATCCAAAGGCAACTCCCATGTCTGAACTCGGCGGCATTATTCGTTCAGCCGTTGAGAAGAAAGGAGTGATACTTGTTCCGGCATTCACTGTAGGAAGAGCGCAGACTTTACTTTATTTCCTAAGTCAGCTGAGGTGCCAAAAGCGCATCCCTGATTTTCCCATGTACCTAAACAGTCCCATGGCTAATCATGTAACCGAAGCCTTTGTGAAATTCAGATCACTTCACAAGCTCTCAGAGCAGGAGTGCAAAGAAATTCTAAATTTCGTTGAGGTTGTTCAGACTGCCGAGGACTCCAAGTCGTTAAATGAGAAAAAAGGTCCAATGCTGATTGTCTCCGCCAGCGGCATGGCGACAGGCGGCAGAATTCTTCACCACTTAAAGAAATTTGCGCCCGATCCCAACAACGCAATCGTCTTAACTGGCTTTCAGGCGGCAGGAACTAGAGGTGAAGCGTTATTGAATGGCGCAAGTGAAATTAAAATCCATGGACAAATGGTCCCGGTCAACGCTCAAGTGTATTCGCTTGAAAATCTCTCAGCTCACGCCGATTACTCAGAAATTCTCTCCTGGCTTTCAAATAGTCAGCTGAGTCCGAGAAAGGTTTTTATCACTCACGGAGAGCCTTCCGCGGCAAAAGCCATGTGCGGTCACGTTCAAGAACGCTTTGGTTGGAGCTGTGAAGTTCCAAGCCTGCTAACCGAAGTGAACCTGGAGTAAGTGGGGCGATGATGGCGCGATATATCGAGATACCGGCCTCGCAGATATTAACCTGCGAGGCCGGCACGAGTTCCAGGGGTAAGGTAGTTAAAAGCCAGGAGGCGGGTTCGCCATTAACTGCTGGCTGGTGAAAGAGGTGAAATAAATTTTTTGCGGCTGAGTGCTGAGCGTGATCCAGTTGCTCATGCCAATGCCGGGATTATTGACAAAAACGCCATTCTCGTAGACGTAAGGCGCCGTTGGAGTTCTCCACCAGTCGACGCCGATGTTGACCACCGCGTTCACGCCGGGATCGGTGTGGATGGTGCACACGGAATATACTCCATCAACCGTATCGGCCGCGTACAAGCCTCGGGAATTATGAAAAAAGTGGGCCGTGTAGTTGGTGGGAGGCGAGTTCACTATCGTGGTGCCGTCACTTAGATTCTGCGCGGTCCAAGGAACGTTGGAATTGCCGGAGAAGTCGGCCACGAAGTATGCGCCGTCGATCCGGCTGGTGGCGCTGTCTTGCACTTTAACCCAGCCACCGCCCCTAATGTGAGCATAGGTCAGAAAGTTATAGATATAGATTTTGCCGGACGTAACCGGTTTGCCTGCGATCGGGTAAACCTGACCCCAACCCGTGAGTGAAGTAAATCCAGCCGGCGAAGAACAGTTGCCCACGCAACCGGATTTACCGTTGTACCATGAATAATAAGAGGGAACGCCGAGAGGCCTGTCGCTGGTGCCGACGCCGGGAGTGTTTTGGTTGATCACTTCCTGGAGGCTGTCAGAGGGTGTAGGTGCAGGCGCGGGAGTCGGAGCCGGTGCCGGAGTCGGAGCAGGAGCAGGAGCCGGAGCCGGAGCAGGTTCAGGAGTCGGAGCAGGGGCAGGTGATGGCGAACTCGAGACCTGAAAAATCCTCAATGAGCTGAGATAAAGATTTCGATCGGCTGTTGGAGTATAGAGATCGTTGAGGAAAGCGATCGCCACTTGATGTGATCCAGCGCTGACATTGGCTGTTGCCGAGTAGGTGCGCATCGTTCTGGAATTCACGGACATGCTGCCGATGGCTATTCCGTCGACACGAATCTCCATGATGGGGAACACGCCGGCGGACGGACTGCCGTAAGCGGCAACGTCAAACCGATAAGAACCCGACGCGGGAAAGCTCACATTTTGCGCCAAATAACCGTTGGCCCAAAGATTATAGACCGAGCCCTCTCGTTGACCGGTCGTCTTGATCGACATTTGATTGGCTGAGATTGAATAAGTAGACAACGCCGCGGAAGAGGTAGCGGAAGAGGTGGCGGAAATGTTCAAGTTGCTGACGTATAAATTACGGTCCTGTCCATTAATTACGGCGTCAGCACTCGCGAAGGCGATGGCAATTTGGCGGGTGCCTGCGCTGATCGATGCGGAAGCCGTGTAGGTGCTCATGTTCGATGGCACGACGAAGGACGCAACGGCCTTCCCATCCACCCGGATCTCCATAGTGGGAAAAATACCGGCCGCGGCACTGCCGTAGGCGGAGACTTTAAACACATAGGTGCCCGAACTGCTGAAGTTGACCCTGTTGGCGATGTATCCGGTGGACCAGATATTGTAAATGGAGTCCTCGACTGCACCCGTCGATCTCGTCTCCATGTTAATCGCTTGTATTGTGACTGGTGCGGAAACCGTTGTGGCCACGGCTTGGGGCACGTAGACCCCCAACGTGTAAGCGCCGATTGCAGCGGCTAATAAATTCTTTAATCCCATTCGTAACCCCCATTGTTGGCAAATCAACCAAGCTCCAACTCAGGGTAAGGGGGGCGGTCATGTGATTGAAATTATATCTATGACACTTTCAATTGTACGATTTTGAGAAAACTCAACCGGCCATTCGGTACTTGCGCTGCCGACCCGCGCCTATAGCCTGAGCCTGTCCACTTTTAAGAGCCCACCGCAACAACCGGTTGGCGCTGGCCTGGGAGCAATTCAAGGCCTGTATCACTTCTCGGCGTGAGAATGTCTCATCCTGCACCTGCGTGGAAACCTTTTTCCAAGTCACCAACTGAAGCGAGAGCTCCGGACTTTCAAGTTGCACGCGGATGCCCACCGGAGCGTTGACGTGGAGGCGGTAACTGCCCTTGTCCTCTTGAATGCTGAACAATCCATCGTTTTGTTTGAACCAATCGCGAAGACGTTTGACGATTTGCGGGATTCGATTCGAGGAGCCTTGCTGCGAATACTGTTCGTGAGAAAACAGTTCGGAAAAGGCTGTCCCGATAGAAAGCGGACGGTAAAAATCGCTGCACAAGAGCAAAAGCAGGCGATGCATGAGTTGGCCTGTTTCGAGCGAAACATTGGAACCGTCCATCCTGCCGTCGAGCACGTCCAAAATGCCGCCGGTATGGCCATCCTTGAGCGGATCCCAAATATATGTCGGAGGCGGATTAAAATTTTCGCCGACCAGATCAACAATCCGTTTACGATAGGAATCATAGGGCGTTCCAAAATACACATGATGAATGAGTTCCTCATCGCCTCGGAGGAAACCGATATAAAGATCACAATCCCGCTGCGTCTCCCAGTCTTTCTCCCGCAGCGCTAGATTCCGGCACTCATAAAGGTCCGGATGCACCGACTTCATCCGTAAGCTACGTGAAATGGCCCGCCACTTACGCAGGTAAAGCGAGAATTTCATGCGTTGATCGGAAAACGAGCGCAATGCCTCATCCAGTGTTTGATCAGCTTGGTCGAATCGGCCCTGACGGATAAAAATCTGTGCCGCCAACCCAAGACAATTTCCGTGCAGCAAGTTGTGTCCGGCGGACTTGGTGTCAGCGATTAAGAGCTCGAGCAGCTTGAGTCCATCGTCATCTTCGCGCTCCGCTACAAAGCAAGCCGCCAAATTCACTTTGGCGATCGTGTAGGAATATTCTTTCGGATCGGCATTTTGTATGTAGCGCTGGAGGTACGGCATAGCTTCGGCGTATTGCCACTGAGTCATGAGGCAAAACGCCGTACGCAGATCGACAATGGGCATCGAGCTAAAGTTGATTTCACTCAAGACTTTTACTGCTTCTGAAATCACGCCCATAAGCCGCAGGGCTTCGGCATATTCCAATTTTTCAGCATCAGAGGGAGGGAGTAGAATTTTACCTTCAGGCCGTACCACCGGCTGCAAGATCCGGTGGGCAACGATCCCTTGGTGGGCGCGATTGGCAATATGGGCATAACGGGCCAGCTGCGTCCGGGGAATCTGCTTCATGTTCATCGTGCGCAGGGTTTTGGCTACGGCGGAAAAATCCCCCGCCTGAATCAATGCCTCGAAGTCGCTAAGCGAGATGGTTTTATTGCCGCCTTTTGAGTTCATTGGCAAAACTGATTGATCGGCACCAGTTGCGCGGCCGTGGCGATAATCGAGTCTCCCGAGCTGCCGTAGTTTCCATTGGCTAAAGGCCCGACACCCATGGCGGTCAGCGGTGCACCGCCGGTGGCCGCGCTTGACGTGAAATAGACCGTGCAGAGATAGCCGTTGCCGAAGGGTGTGATGGTGGCGCTGAGCCCAGTCATGTTTTGCGAATAGATGGTGGTCGCGGTTAAGGTCAGAAAGTTAAAAGAGATTCGGGCCCCTTCGTCGTTCGGATTGCCGCCGAGATCGCGGTAAAAGTTCCATTCCGCGGCGTTGAGGCTTCCCGCTTGCGCAAGGAATGAGTAGGCGTAGGCCGTGTTGACCTGGAGTGGAATGCTTTGGCTGTCGCGCCTCCAGTAGTCGAGATAAAGCGGATCGGTGCGCTTGATCAAGTAGGCCGGCAGACTTTCAAGGGTCGAATAGAGGCTAACGTTTATGCCCGGATGGGCGTACCAACTGCTGGCGGCCCAATCGAGAGAGTCAGGCAAGGCGTTCACACGACTGGGACTAGCCAAAGGCGCGCGGCCAGCAGGACAAGAAGCGGCTACAAGATCGAAATCCCCTGGCGTTTTTTTAGCGGTAAAAACTTTGTTTTTAAATATGATCGATTGGTCCGAACTCGAAACACTCACATCCGCCTTGGCGAGAACCAACGGGCTTATATCCTTGCACTGCTCGCGCGCAAGATGGGCCGCGATGAGGCCTTGATTGTCGGGACGTATGAGGATTTCGTCGTTCGGCAAAGGATCGCCGTTGCGATCGAGGCTGCCACAAGGCAGGGCGTTGTCAAAGTGGCGGTAAACTTTTTGCAGACCGGTATATGGTCCTCCGTCGGGCGCAGACTGACCCGTCTGAGGCTGGCTGGACGATGTTTTGACCGGAGAGCAGTTCTGGAAAAATAAAAGGCAGAGACCGAGGGTCGCAGAAATCCATATGTTTTTGGAAAACCGTCGAGCCTTCATCGCGTAACCCCATCTAACCCAGTAGCTCTATCTTAGTCTTCTGAATCAAATGTTGAAATGACATTGGTGACACTTGTCTCTATCCGAAACAAGGCTTCCTAAAATCTCAGAATGGGACGGGAATTAACTGGAACTTATGTTCTGGGTTCTGCTGCCCCGAGCGCCGAAGGCGCAAGTGAGCCAGTGAATGCGCAGCGAACAGCCTGCGGAGCAGGCCAACACAACAGAATGAAGAAAGCTGGGGAGGCAGAAAGCCGACCAAGCGTCGGCCTTTCGGAATGGTCCCCAGGACTGGACTTGAACCAGCAAACCCTTGCGGGCGTCAGCCCCTCAAGCTGATGCGTTTACCAATTTCGCCACCTGGGGATAGGGCTATAAGACAGAGACTGCTGAATGTAAGCGGTCCCCAATTATGCTGTCAATCTTACTTGCGGGGCCGCAATTCATTGCAGCAACCGGCTTGCTATTCAAATAATTTGGGAATGACGACTTTCAAGAGGGTTTCCCGGTATTCCTTCAGCAGCTTGCTTTGACTAATATCTAGGTCCAACCAGTTGGAATAAAACCATTTCACGTGCCCATACATATCGGCCTGGGCCACAATGAAGGTCGCCCGCCCCAAGGCTTCGCTTGCGGTAATATGGGGCACTTCGGCTTGGATGCGAGCGGCGAAGTCTTTGATCATTTCGGAATATTGGGTCCGCGCCAACTCGCCTACGAATGCTTCTTGATTGGCGACAAGCCAAGTCTCCACCCGGTAGTCGAAACGGCTCGAATCTTTGTACTTCAGCTGCTGTTGCACGAACCCGCCGACAAATTTTATCGAATCTTTTTCGACGCGCTTAAAGGCGGGGACTTCGTTGGCTTCGACTTTGGCGTGGTAGTACCCCATCATGGCTTTCATGAGGTCAGATTTTCCACCAAAGTAATGGGTGATGACGCCCGAAACGACGCCCGCCTCGTCGGCCACGCGGCGGATAGTGACGCCGTCCGCTCCATATTCGGCGAAGAGGGTGAGTGCGGCCTGCAGTATCCGGCTTTGTACCGAGCGCTCGCTGCGTGTTTCGGCCTTCTTTGGATTTTTTTTGATCATCTTGCCCATCAGGCCGACCAGGTTTGTCTTTAAGAGGCGATCATATTCGGCAAGCTTATCCATATTGAGCGCGTCGGGCGAGGGGAGTTGTTCAGCCACTTGCCGCCAGGCCTTGGATTTCTCTTGGCCAGTTTCGCGAAAGGCTTCGCACAGGCAACGTTCAAGTTCATAAACACGTACGATTTGGTTCAAATAAGTTTTTGACGTCACGCCATGCAGCCGCGTCGGGGAAACCCGTCGCGCGATAAACAATTTATTTTTAATCGATTGCGTGCTGGCGATATCGACTTGCACCGGGCCGAGGCTTGAAATATCGAATCCATGAATCACTAAGCCGGCCAAGCCGGAGACTACGGCGTCACTATAGTATTTGCCGACGATCAGAATCGTGGCTTCCGTGCAGGATAAATCCTTATGACTATAGAACCCCCCGCCGATTGACGTAAAGGCGCCGTTCTTACTCGCGCGCGAGATTGCCATACGGTTTTCAAATATGGGAAGGAGGTCCGCCGCGCTTACGACTTTTTCTTTCTTCATAAAGTCATTGAACTTGAACTTTTCCATTTGCGGCGTCCTTAAAACGTTACAAGTTTCCCATGTTACAAATCGCTCAACACTAATCGGGGTCGATAAAAATGTAACAAGTCGAGAGTCGAATTCAGAATTGCAAAGCGGCGTGAATTCAAACGCTTATCGCTTATCGCTGAGCGAAGTCCAGGGCTTTATTTCCGCTCATTCGTTTTTGCAGATAACAGTGATTCAATATTCTTATCTTAAAGGGGGAGTAATGAAACAGTTTTTCGGCTCGGTGTTTTTAGTAGGTGTCGTCACGATGGCGGCGTCAGGTTGTTCAGGTGGCGGCAGTAGTGATTCACCTTCAGCGGCGGTGGCGGCGGCCGGCGCGGCCAAGGTGATGACGGTGATCGCGGATAAAGTCGGGCAAGCGGATCTGGCCCAGTATAGCGCTACGTTTATGGAGGCAAAGCGCAAACCCACGTCCATTGGGGTGCTGTCGACGCCTGGCGATCTGAGCTCAACGGAATGGCTGGACGACACACTCGTTTCTAATCTGAAGTGCGGAGGCAGTGGCTGTGGCTCGGGTGTTTCGGCGCAAAGCAGCCTGCAAACTTTCGTCGACAATATGTTAGACAAAGATTTCACGAACTACGATCCAAGCGGCGAAGGAGCTTCGGTCGGTCTAATGGGACGCTTTTATAATGCCATCTACTTTAGCTGTGCGATCAGCCAGATCTTGGCCATGAAGACGGGTGCAACGGATGCCCTTCCTACACCTGGAACATTCACACTCACGATCACGGCGGCGGATCTGACGTCGGCCAATTCAGTGTGCGGCTCGAATCTCTCGCTTCACAGCGGGGAAACGTCATTTGAAAGTACTGTCGTTGTGACCGACGTCTCGGCGATTAATGGGGGACTATTCGATATCAATATCGCTTTGACGACTCCAGACGGGGAATCCGAATCTCTATTGGTTAAAAAGTCCGCAACCTATCTGCGCGTTTTGGACAGTCAAGTTTATCCCCACGATGGTTACCAACATCTCAGCCGGTACTATGCGACTTATGATCTCAGCAATGGAGTTGTGCGCTTCGAGGGCATATCGCGCGGGTTGGTGGACACCGACGGTCAGATGGGCGGGTATTACTTTTATCGTGTGTATATGGACGACACCACCAAAGACGTCAGTCTGTTGGGACAAAATGGCGGCACTTCATTTGCCAGCGGAAGTTTGTCTAACTCGGGCCGTATATTGATGGCGGGGCTGGCAAATATCGATGTACCCAATGCAACACTGGGATTTTCCGTGAGCGACGGCCCAACCTACGGTGTCGAGAACCAGCGCGCTTGCATCAATATGAGCACCGGGGCGCATGTGAGCAACGGCGTTTGCAGCGGTCATACACTCGACCTCACGGCGGCAGAAGCTTTGATCAACACGGATATTTTCGCCTTGGATACAATCGGCGATTGGACATTCGACGAGACGATTTCGGACCTAAGTTTCACCGGTTCAACGATTTTCACCGCGCAACCGGCGAATTAGTTTAAAAAAGGGGTGATGAACCTTCATCACCCTTTTCATGTTTGTTGATTTCCTGCTTCGGCGACAATTACTTAAGAATTTGCTCGCAACTCTTCAGCGGTTGCGCAAGCTCACCGATCACGGCCTTCGGGTCAAATTTGCGACCGGTGATTTTCTCGATGTTCTCGGGGAACGTCGATTTCCAGCCTTGCTTGTAGAAATCGTTAATGACGATGCTCGCAAGGCCGGGTTGGTTGAACCATGAGGCGCGTCCGGTCGTCTCTTTCAGGCGCTCACTGAGATGAGAGGCCATCATTTGCGAAGAGAGTGTCGCGTACGAGTAACCGATATTGCGAACCTGCCCGCTCACGAAGTGAACCGTCGCCACCCAGAAGTAGTGCATCGGCACATCGTTTTCGACATCCGGATAAATGTCGGTGCGTTGGTCGATGTCTTTGGAGACAAGCTCCACGCGCTGCATATAGGTGAGCGCATCTTTCGCGGAGTAATCGTAATCCCAGATGTCGATGTCATAAAGCGCCGAAGAGGCGCGAAAAGTTAAACCAAGCGCATCGCCGACGCGTGCGTTCGTGATCCATTCACGGAACTGCTCCACCGACGGTTTTTTGCCGTCGACGGGAATCGCATTCGCGTGCAGGAATTCGGGATCGTCAAGAAAGTACTCCGACGTCATCGAAGGCGTTTCGACGTAGCCGTAACCTTCGGGCGAGTAAAGCTCTTTGCCCTTGGTCAGATATTCGAAAGCATGACCCATCAGTTCATGCATCGCCGTGCGCATCTCATCCAAGCCCGCGCCGCGAAACGACTGCAAAACATAAATCAACGACGGACGTTGAGCGGTCACGTCGCTGAAGTCTAAGGTCTTCATGTTCAATTCACGCACCGCCGCCGAAGGCGTGATGGTGGGCGACATGTAAGCGTTGACCGGGTTTTTACCTTCGCGCGGAAGATCGTCGACGATGATGTCTTTCATCATGTCTTTGTCGAAACCGCTTTCGATCATGGTTTTTTCCCAAATGTTGGTGATCTGATCGGGCGGGAAGTAGGGTTGCGCCAGCGAAAGATCGGGCAGCGAGAGCAGCGACAGATGCTGAAGCCGGAGAGTGTCTTCGATTTTTTCCAAGCCCAGCTCTTTCACGCGGCGCTTGTAGTAGGCGCGCTCCAGCGGCTGCGATTCTTCAAGCCAAGCGCGCAAGAACTTTCTTTGATTGGCGGCGCCACGGTACTCGGGCGAATAGCCTTGTCCCGAAGCCTGCAGTTGGTATTCGGCCCAAGTCGGATAACCTTTCGATTTGGCGAGTTGGCTACGCAGGATCGCGATTTCGTTGAGCAGGTGGCCGTGGCTTTTTGCGGCCTCGGCACCGACGAAGCGTGTGCCCACGCGGCGGGCGAGATCGTTGATTTTCGCTTGCGCTTCTTCAAAGGTAATCGCGCCGGACTTGTAAAGGCGAACGGCATCGGCCATGCCTTTGCGGGATTCGGTGATCCCTTTAGCGGCTTGCGTTTGATTGATGGCGTTTTGGTAGGCGAGTTGTTTTTCTTCGATCTGATCGAGCATGGGCTTCATCTCGGGGGCGAAGCGTGAAAACTCCGTCGCTGTGGCGTAGTGGCGGGCAAACCTGGCGAGCTCACCGTCTAAATTTTCCGCCATTTTTCCCCAAGCCAGCACTTTCTCGATCCATTTGTCGTTCACCAGATACTCATTGGATTGCGAGGCTAGCTCCGTGTACTGCTTTTGCCACTCGGCCTTTTCCTCAGGCGAATTTTCGGAGCCCGAATCAAGGAGCAGGTGAAGGATGCTTGCGCGCGTGTCGAGCATGCCCATTTTTTCCAGCTCAGGCTGGATATCTTCGATAAATTTAAGAATAAAATCACGTTTGTTCGGCTCACGGGGAAGCTCGCCGCGCAGTTCGATCTTTTGCGGCTTAAGATTGGCGCTGGTTTCAAGCAGGTGCCGGCGGACGTCCTTTTGTTCGTAGCGCTGCACTTGAGCGACAGCGGGAAGAGATGCGAAGAAAAGAAAAGCCAGATGAAGCGAGAGGGTCTGTTTCAACATGTATACCTCGTGGATAGACATCCTTCTAATGCGCCTGAAGGCCGATGGATACTGAAGAAAATGCATTAACCAAAGTCGCGGGTTCGAGGGTCAAAACTTACAGCAACGGCATGGATGCGGTTGCCAAGAACCCCCACCGGAAGGGCGAAGGATTCGCCCCGGGGTTTATATTTTCAAAAAGGAAGGGGCGACTGATGAAAGATATGTTTGTGATTTACACCTTTATGGCCCTGATGGCC
>CAZVOP010000005.1:61428-77675 GCA_964628445.1 uncultured Pseudobdellovibrionaceae bacterium
CTTTAATCTGCTCGCCTCGTTCGTCTACATTTTCGGCCTCAGTGGGCTTAAGCCCGCATTCAAGAAAACGCTGAAAGATCCAAAGCGCCGCTAGACTTTGACCGGCTGTCGCCGTTAGTATCCGCGGCACTCATGCAAGTTGCCGAATTAGATTATAAATATCCGCCGGAACTGGTGGCCACCGAGCCCTCGCGGCCGACCCGCGTGGCGTTCGTTTCGAGCGCGACCGAGCCGCGTGAGTGCACGATCCCCGAACTTCTTAAAGAATTCTTTCCCGGCGATTTGCTCGTCATCAATGAGTCCAAAGTGATTCCGGCGCGGGTTTTTTCTATTGAGGAAGTCGAGATTTTATTTTTGCGCTCGATCAGCGCTTTAGAATGGCAAGTTCTATTTCCCGCGCGCGATTTCAAAGTGAACGCGCAGTTGGCGCTTCCGGGCGGGGTGACCGCGACCTTAACGAAAAAAGGTCTGCCGCAAATTCTGACCGTCTCAAAAAATTTAACGCCGGCTTATTTTCAAGAATTCGGCGAGTTCGCGCTGCCGCCTTATATCCAGGAGGCGCGCTCCGAACGGCACAATCGCGCAAGTGACAAGGGCTGGTACCAAACGGCATGGGCCAAGAACCCGGGATCGGTTGCCGCACCGACCGCGAGTCTGCATTTTAGTGAGGGGGATTTGGAGGCCTTGCGCGCAAGCGGCGTGAATGTCGCCAAGTTGTCCCTGCATGTCGGCGCGGGAACCTTTTTGCCGATCAAAAGTGAAAATTTAGACGACCACGAGATGCACTCCGAGGAAGTCGAGATTTGCGCGGAGACCATTCGCTTAATTTCGGAAACAAAAGCCCGCGGAGGCCGCGTATGGGCGCTGGGCACGACGGTCGCGCGCTCGATCGAAGCTTGGGCCGATGGACATTTCACCTCCGACGCCGGAGGTAATTTTAAGGGCGAGACGAAACTCTTCATTAAGCCCGGTTACGAATTTAAAATTGTCGGAGGACTTCTGACCAACTTTCACCAGCCGAAGTCGACTTTGCTTTCTTTGGTTTGCGCTTTCGGCGGAATGGACCGCGTGAAAGACGCCTACAGGTGGGCGGTTGAAAGACGCTTCCATCTTTTTTCTTACGGAGATTTGAGCGCGTGGATCCGGTAGGGCATTTTAAACTCGAAAAACAAGTGGGCCAGGCTCGTGCCGCGACGTTAAAGACCGCGCGCGGGGATATTCAAACGCCGGTCTTTATGCCGGTCGGAACCAAGGCCACGGTCAAAGGCATGTTGCCCGAAGAATTGCGCGCGATCGGCTCGCAAATCGTGCTCGGCAACACCTATCATTTGCATTTGCGCCCCGGCGAAGAAGTCATTCAGCGTTTGGGAGGCCTTCATAAGTTTATGAATTGGCCTTATCCGATTTTGACGGACAGCGGGGGCTTTCAGGTTTTTTCGCTCTCGCAATTGAATAAAATCAGCGAAGAGGGCGTGGAGTTCCGCTCGCACCTCGACGGCGCAAAACACTTTTTAAGCCCCGAAAAATCGATGCAAATTCAGATGGCTCTCGGCTCCGACATCATCATGGCCTTTGATGAATGCCTGAAGTACCCGGCGACGGATGAAGAGATCAAAATCTCAATGGACCTCACGCACCGCTGGCTTAAGCGCTCAAAAGACGCCATGACCCGCGAACAAAGCCTGCTGTTCGGCATTGTGCAGGGGGGCTTGGACATCAAATTGCGCTCGGAAAGCCTACAGCAGATCACCTCGGTCGATCTGCCGGGCTATGCTTTGGGCGGATTCAGCGTGGGCGAGCCGATCGAAATGATGCATGTCTTGGTGAAAGAAGTGGCGCCGATGCTGCCGCAGCATAAGCCGCGCTATTTGATGGGCGTGGGGACGCCTTTGGATTTGGTGTTGGCCGTCGATGCCGGGATGGACATGTTCGATTGCGTGATGCCGACCCGGGTGGCGCGTAATGGCACGTTGTTCACCTGGTCGGGCCGGGTGTCGATTAAACGCACCGAGTACAAAGAAGATCCTTCGCCGCTGGATCCCGAGTGTGACTGTTACACCTGCCAAAATTATTCGAAGGCTTACTTACGCCATTTGTTCTTACAAGGGGAGATGCTCTCGGCCCGGCTCAATACGATTCACAACCTGCACTTTTATTTGGCACTGATGAAGCGCATGCGCACCAGCATCCTTGACGGCACTTGGGAAGAGTTCCGCAACTTCTGTTTGACGCGTTTCGTAAAACAGTAGCTAGTTGATTTTTCAGCCTCCCGGTGGTCATTAAAGACCATCTCTAGAGGAGGCCTCCATGTTTTCATCCGTAGCTTGGGCTCAAGCCGCAGGCACAGCAGCATCGCCGAGCATGATCGAGCAATTTTTCCCGTTCATCGTGATCTTCGGAATTTTCTATTTCCTGGTCATCCGGCCGCAACAAAAACGCGCCCAAGCGCAAAAGACTTTTGTCTCCAGCTTAAAACGCGGCGATTCGGTTTTGACATCCGGCGGGATCATGGGAACGATTGAAGGTCTCACCGATCTCTTTGTGACCTTGCAGATCGCCAACGGCGTGAAAATCAAAGTCTTAAGATCCGCGGTGACATCTGCAATTTCTGAAGAGCTGGAGAAGCAAACATGAACGATAGTCTGCGCGGACGTGGCATCTTAGTCTTTATCTACCTGGCGTTTTGTTTTCTGTATCTGCTTCCCAGCATGGTGACTCTGCCCAAGGGCTGGTGGTTTCACAATAAACCGCTCAATTATGGTTTGGATATTCAAGGCGGCGCGCACTTGGTTTACGGCGTGGACGTACAGGGTGTGGTGACGGAACGCACGCAACGTATGGCTCGCGCATTGGGACAAGAGCTTAAAGACAAGGGCATCGACGCGACTGCGACGACGAACGAGGCTCATGATGCAATTGTGATCCATACGAAAAACCAGGCCGACAGCTCGAAAGTCGCCGCCCACCTTCATGACACTCATGGGACCACGCTGCAGGTGACGGCCGAAGACGCCGATAAAGTGGAAGCACGTTATTTCGATGCGGTCATGCAACAGTACCGCGAACAAGTGATCAACCAGGCGATCGAAGTGATTCGTAACCGGGTGGATGAATTCGGCGTGGCCGAGCCCACCATCGCGGCCCAAGGCTCCGACCGTATTCTTGTGCAGTTGCCTGGAATCACCGATCCCGCCCGCGCGAAAGAGTTGATCAACAAAACTGCGAAGCTTGATTTTCGCCTGGTCGATCAGACCTTAACGCCGGAAAATGTGGCCAGCATGGTGGCCGACGCCGAAAAGACCGGCAAATTCGCGTTGGGTAAAGACGGCCTGAGCTACAATGCTTACGCCAAAAAAATCAATGAAGCGCTCAAAGACAAATTGCCTAAAAACACCATGATCGCTTTTGAAAAAGCCCCGGCCGCGGTCACGATGGAGGCCGGCAAAATCCCTTACTTGCTTCGTACCGACACAGACGTTTCGGGCGATCAGCTGGAAGATGCTTTCGTGAGTTTCGGTCAATATGGCGAGCCCAAAGTTTCCTTCCGCTTCGGTTCCGAGGGGCGCCGTAAATTCGCGGATGTGACTTCGAAGAATGTCGGTCATCAGCTGGCGATCGTGCTCGATGAAGTGGTTTACTCGGCTCCCAATATTCAAGAGCGCATTGACGGCGAAGGACAAATTTCATTGGGTCGCCGCAATCAGGAAGACGCACAAAAAGAAGGTGCGTTGATCGCGACCGCGTTGCGGGCTGGAGCGCTTCCGGCCGCTCTCACGCAAATGGAAGAGCGTTCGGTCGGCCCCTCGCTGGGTGCGGATTCTATCGAACGCGGTAAACGCGCAGGTATCGTCGGCATCTTGCTGGTGGTCGTATTTATCAGTCTTTATTACAAGACTTCGGGGATTGTTGCCGCCGCCTGTCTGGTCTTGAACGTGTTCGGCTTGATGGCAATTTTGGCGGCGCTCGGCGCAACGCTGACTTTGCCCGGTATCGCGGGGATCACATTGACGGTCGGTATGGCGGTCGATGCGAACGTTCTGATTTACGAGCGTATTCGCGAAGAGCTGTCGCGAGGGATCGGGATGAAGACCGCGATTCACGACGGTTTTCGTCATGCTTGGTCGGCGATTTTTGACGCCAACGTGACCCATGGTATCGCCGCAAGCGTTCTGATTTATTTCGGATCGGGCCCGGTGCGGGGATTCGGTACGACCCTCATCGCCGGTATTGTGACGACGATGATCACTTCAATTTTTGTGACTCGTTACTTTTTGGATGTGCTGATGAGCTTCTCCAAAAACAAATCGATTTCGATCTAGGGAGCGGAAAATGGAAAAGCATATTCATACACCAGACGCGGGCAGATACGATTTCCTCGGGATTGCCAAGTATGTCACCGCGACAACGGTCGTCTTGACGATCATATCTTTGATCGTGATCACCACGAAGAGCTTCAACTACGGCGTTGATTTCGCCGGCGGTATCGAGGCGCAAGTGCAATTCTCTAAGGACGTGGATGCGCATAAAGTGCGTGGTTTTATGAGCGATATCGGCTATCCCCATGCCAGCGTTCAGTCGATCGGCGGCAATGCCGAATACTTGTTGCGCTTGGAAATGCCGCGCGACAAGTCGGATGCCGAAGTGAACAAATATGTATCCGAGACGGTCGACAAAATTAAGGCCGGATTGGCCTCTCATTTCGCGACGGAAAATCCGGAAGTTCGCCGGGTTGATACGGTCGGTCCGCAGGTCGGGGCCGAGTTGCGCCGTAACGGTGTCTTGGCCGGCTTCTATTGTCTGCTCTTGATTTTGATCTATGTCGGTTTGCGCTTCGACTATCGGTATGCCCCGGCCGCGGTATTCTGCTTGCTGCACGATGCGGTTTTGACCTTGTGTATTTATTCGCTTTTCGATTGGGAAGTGACCACGCAGACCATGGCCGCGGTGCTGACCATTATTGGTTATAGTTTGAATGACACGATCGTGATTTTCGACCGTATCCGTGAAAACCAAACGATTTACCGCGATAAAACGGTTTATTGGATCTCCAATAAATCGATCAACGAAACTCTCTCGCGCACGATTTTGACTTACTTCACGACCTACCTCACGGTGGTCTCGATGTTCATATTTGCCGACGGCGTGATCCGTGAGTTCGCATTGACGATGATGATCGGAATGTTCTTGGGCGCGTACTCCACCATTTATGTGGCGACGCCGCTTATGCTCATCACCGACCGGTTCTATCGCTACCGTAAGCAACAGCTACAGGCGGCGGCGTAAGGGGGAATAATGGCCGATTTGACGGGAGTCATTCGCTGGAACGCCAACTTTGTCAGGGGGTTGGCGCAAAGTGTTTTGGATCGGGCGAAAGTGATTCGCACCAGTCTTGGTCCGGTGCCAAGCGTGTTGGGCAAACCGGCGCGGACAAGGCGCAAGCCCAAGAAGGCGGCGAAGACAGGCGGCCGTAAAAAGACCTTGAGAGCAAAGCGCAGCGATGCGTGAGCGAGGATCCGGGGCCGAATTGAATGCGGCCGTGGTGCTGTTGTCGTCCGGCCTCGATTCAAGTTTCAATCTTTATAAAGCGCGCGAGCAATTCAAAATCAGTCTCGCGCTGACCTTCGATTACGGCCAACTGGCTGCAAAGCGCGAAATCGAATCGGCTAAAAATCTAAGCCATCAGTTGCAAGTTCCGCACAAAGTGATCGATTTGACTTGGTTTAAAGAGTTCACGACAACTTCGCTTGTGAGCGGCTCGGGAGTGCCGTCGGGCGAAGATGTGCAGATCGACAGTTTACCAAGATCTTTGCAGACGGCGAAGTCGGTTTGGGTGCCCAATCGTAACGGCATCTTTTTAAATATTGCCGCCGGCTTCGCCGAAGGTTTGGGCGCCTCCGTCGTGATTCCCGGTTTCAATTTTGAGGAGGCGCAAACCTTTCCCGACAACAGCCGCGCTTTCTTAAAAGTATTGGACGACTCGTGGGCCTATTCCACCGAAACCCAAGTCGTCACGAAATGCTTCAGCACCGAGATGAACAAGACCCAAATCGTCAGTGAAAGTTTAAAAATCGGCGTTCCGTTGGCTTTGTTGTGGCCATGTTATTTGGGCGGCGAAAGCTGGTGCGGGGCATGCGAATCTTGTCAGCGCTTTAAGCGCGCGGTCGAGGCCAATGGTTTAAGCTTTGATTCTTTGAGAGGCGAAAAATGAAGAGCAAATTTTTGGATTCGAGTGAACTTTACGACGGCGCGCAATTGGTTTCGCTGCGCTCGTATCTGAAGCACGGGATTTTGGGCGATTCGATCGTCGCATGGATCGGCCCCTGCGATGTTTCTTTGGACCATATGGTCGATGGTGAGGACCTTTTGGCGGGTGCGGAGATCCGCGGCTCCATGATGGTGCATTTTATCATTGAGAAGTTCGATTCCACCTTACTTGCGGCGGTGGCTTTGCAGCGTTTGCTGGCGGCGATCGTGCGCGATGAGTTGGGCGGTGAGCTGTTGCGCGAGGGCGACGATATTTATTCAATGGACCGGCGCAAACTCAGCATTTCGATTGCCACGCAAAGTCCGGTGAGCTCGTTGATTCACTTCGCGGTGAATGTTTCGAACAAGGGTACGCCGGTGAAAACTTTGTCGTTGGAAGATCTGAAAGTGGATCCGCGCAAGTTTGCCGAATCGGTGATGGCTAAGTTCTGCGCGGAAGTCGGCGGGATCATCGAGGCCACGCAAAAAGTGCGCTGGGTGAAGTAACGCAAAGCTTCTTGTCTGGACAAGAAGCTTTGCGTCTAAAGCGCGATGACCTCTTGGATTTCCGGCAAAGCTTCGCGCAGACGCGTTTCAATACCCTCTTTCAAGGTGTAGGCCGAAGAAGGACAGCCCGAGCAAGCGCCCTGCATGTGCAGGTAAACCCGCCCATCTTCAAATTTTTCGAACACGATGTCGCCGCCATCCATTGCCACCGCGGGCCGAATTTCTTCGCGCAGGATTTTTTTGATTTGGCGGACGGTGGGGGAATCGTCGTCGGAATCGGCATCATTGGCGGGCGCCTTATCCGCAGCGGGCTTAAGTAAAACCGGCAGCCGGCTGGTGAGATGCTCTTTGATCAAGTCGCACAAAGGTTCAGCCAAAACGCTCCAGTCGACCCATTCCTGTTTGGTCACGGTCACAAAGGTCGGCCCGATAAACACGCCGGAAGCCCAAGGGAAACCCAAAATCTTTTGCGCCAGCGGTGAGCGGGCGGCCTCAGCCGTGTTGGTGATGTTCACCGATTCATCGGCAATCATCGCGGTCACGATGAACTTCATGGATTGCGGATTGGGCGTGGCTTCATAAAAAACGGAATAGTCAGACATGACTTGGAACTAACATTTTACATGACGGTTTGTCGACTCGTGCCGAGGATTATATCCCTTGATTTAGTGTGGGCGACTGAATAGTTTTGAGGCCCTCAATCACCTTCGCAGGAGCTTTCGATGACGCCAAGAGTTAGGGAAATTTTAAGCTGGTACGGAGCGGACAATGTGGGGGTTTTGACCAACCTCGCGCGCATTTTAAATCATGGAACTCTTAAGGGCAGCGGCAAGCTTGTGATCTTGCCGGTCGATCAAGGTTTTGAACACGGGCCAGCGCGCTCGTTTGCGATGAACCCCGACGGTTATGATCCCGCTTATCACTTTAATCTTGCCATCGAGAGCGGCTGCAATGCCTACGCGGCTCCGCTGGGAATGTTGGAAGCTTGCGCGCGTGAGTACGCCGGTGAGATTCCGCTGATCTTGAAAATCAACAACTCGGACTCTTTGTATAAACCGAAGAACGATCCGATCTCGGCGATCACCTCGAGCGTTGAAGACGCGATTCGCTTGGGTTGCGTGGGCATCGGTTACACGATTTATCCCGGATCGTCGGCGCGCAATCACCAGTATGAGGCGATTCAAAAGGCCGCAGCTGAAGCGAAGAAGGCGGGGCTGGTCGTCGTGATGTGGTCTTACCCGCGTGGCGAAGGCCTAAGCAAAGAGGGTGAAACCGCAATCGACGTGATCGCTTATGGGGCGCAGATCGCAGCCCAGCTTGGCGCGCATATTATTAAGGTGAAACCGCCGACCGCGCACATCGAGCAAGCCGATGCCGCCAAAGTCTATAAACAATATGGCATTAAGGTTGAAAAATTAAGCGACCGCATCCGTCACGTCGTCGAGAGTTCGTTTAACGGGCGCCGGATCGTGATCTTCAGCGGCGGCGAAACAAAATCGACCGACGCTTTGTTGAACGAAGTGCGCGAGATGGCCGTCGGCGGATCTTTCGGATCGATCATGGGCCGCAATGCTTTCCAACGTCCGCGTGCCGAGGCGGTTAAACTATTGCAAGATGTGATGAGTACCTTTAATGGCACAAGATAATCCGCTGCGCGCCGAGAAACGAAAAAAACTGCATCAGCTCAAAGAGCTGGGCCTGAATCCCTTTCCGCATAATTTCAAGCCGACCCACAAGGCCGCCGAAGTTTTGCAAAAGCACGGCGGATTAACGGCGGGTGAGCAAACCACCGACATCCTCGTGATGGCGGGCCGTTTGATGACCAAGCGGGATATGGGCAAGGCCGCGTTTTTTAATTTTCAGGATCAAAGCGGAAGTATTCAGGCTTATATACGCCTTGAAGATCTGGCCGCGGACGACCGACAATTTTTCGATCACGTGGATCTTGGCGATTGGGTCGGCGTGACCGGTTTTATTTTTAAAACCAAAAAGGGCGAGCTCTCGATTCACGCCAAAGAATTCAAGATCATCTGCAAAACCATCGAGCCTTTGCCGGAAAAATTCCACGGCGTATCCGATGTGGAAATCAAATACCGCCATCGTCATTTGGATCTGATCACGGACGAAGAATCGCGCGCGGTTTTTATCATGCGTTCGAAAATCGTGCGGGAAATCCGCCGCTTCTTGGATGATCGCGGATTTTTGGAAGTGGAGACCCCGGTTCTGCAGCCGATTTACGGCGGCGCCGCGGCCTATCCGTTCTCGACCCATCACCGCGCTCTCGACATGAAATTGTTTTTGAAGATTTCGCCCGAACTTTATCTGAAGCGGCTGATTGTCGGCGGCTTTGAGAAGGTTTACGAGATCGGGAAGAACTTCCGTAACGAAGGCATCGATCGTTCGCACAATCCTGAATTCATGATGCTTGAGTATTATGAAGCGTACACCGACTACAATGACCAGATGAAACAGTTTGAGGAATTGGTTTGCCATGTGGTGAAAACCATCAAGGGGTCTTCTAAAATTGTTTACCAGGGCAAGGAAATTGATTTCACGCCGCCGTGGAGAAGGCTCTCCGTCTTCGACGGGGTAAAGGAATACGGAAAATTCGATCCCGAGAAAATGTCGGATGATGAACTATTCGCGAAACTTAAAAGCCTTGGATCCCCTGCGGAGAAAAAGGGATCCACCGGTGAGATGATCATGGAAGCTTTTGAGCTGACGGTCGAAGAGCATCTGTGGCAGCCGACCTTCATTATCGATTTTCCGAAAGAGGTTTCGCCTTTGACCAAATCGCACCGTTCAAAGGCGGGTTTGGTTGAGCGCTTTGAGCCGATCTGCGCGGGCATGGAACTTGGCAATGCTTACACCGAGTTGAACGATCCCGAAGATCAGCGCGCGCGTTTAGAAGAGCAAGAGGCTAGCCGCGTGGTCGACGAAGAGGCCCAGCCGATGGATGAGGATTTCTTGTACGCGATCGAAACCGGAATGCCGCCGACGGGCGGCGTTGGCTTAGGTGTCGAGCGTTTAGTGATGATGATCACCGACCGGCCTTCGATCCGCGATATTATTTTGTTCCCCACCATGCGCTTCAAGTAGGTGTCTATGAATTGGCTCGTCGTTTCGGCTCTGTTGGTCTTGGTCGGTTGTCAAACGCAGCCGACGAAGGTGAGCGAAGTTCAGGTCCGCCAATTCGACGTGCTGATCGATAAGACTTCGAAGCCTTTGCAGCTCAGCGATCAAACCGTGGTTTTAGACGCGCGCTCGGGTTTTGACTATGGCCTGAACCGTATTTCCGGCGCCATTCATTTCCCGTGGACCAATCTGGCTGAGAACCCTTCAAGCTCGGGCGAAGTCTTGCGCGATCTTCGTAAAGCCGCTTTGCGCTTGTCGTTGAATGGCTTGGAGCCGAAGACGCCGATTGTGGTGGTGGGCTATAGCATTCCGGCAGGAGGCACGGGTGAAGCGGGACGCCTTGCTTGGAATTTACTGTTGCTTGGCTTTCATGACGTGCAAGTCGCCAATGTCGAAGTTTTTCGTAAGACTTTGACGCAAAACCCTTCGCCGCCCGCCAAAAATGCCCCTATCTGGAAAATCGAAGAGCGCGAAGATCTGCAGATTTCGCCTGAGCAATTCGCGAAGCTCGCGCAAGACCCGAAGGGCCGTCTCGAGAGTCGGACCTTCATTATCGACGTGCGCAGCGATAAGGAATATTTAAATAAGATTTCGCACAAAAGGGGCCACGCGCCCGACATCAACGCGATCAATATCGAATGGCAAGAGTTCTACACTCCACAGGGTCGGCCCGACGCGCGGGTAAAAGAAAAATTGAAAGCCGTGGGGATTTTGCCGAATGACAGGATTATTTTGATTTCGCAAAAGGGAGTGCGCTCAGGCGCTGCCGCTTACGCGCTTCTCGCGTTGGGTTTTAGGAATGTGCAAAATTTCAGCGCCGGCTGGAATTCCTTGTTGAAGCTTTGAAAACCGGCACCTCGTCCGCGATGCGGATTTTATTGACGCACCGGTTTACTGATACAGAAGTTGTGGAGCCTTAAGGCTTCGCTCGCGGAGGATCGTGCCGGCCAGGGTGCGATTCATAGAGATAGGGGTCGGGATTCACAGCCGGCTTGTCGCTTGGTGCGGCGGTGGTTTCCTCGGGTACTACTGCGACTTCCGCAGAAATAAAAATTTCGCGCTGATCCGGATTGAGCGCATCTTTAATGCGGCCGTCGACGCTGGCGAGGGCTTCTTTGAGATCTTCGGTCTTGATCGGTTGTTTGCCCTGATACAGAAGTTCGGTGGCCAGCCGTGCAAGACTCTCATCCAACTCTTCGATCGAAGAGCCGAGTTTAGCTTGCAATTCTTTTTTGCTAATTAGTGTGGAGAGCAGGCGCAATTGATTCGATAGGTTTTTGGTCTTTTCGAGAACGACCTTGCGGTCGGAAGGCAGCTCCGCGAGAAGGTTTTCGCTGCAGCCGATAAGGGCTTCAACCCGGCCGGGTGCATGGGGTGTCTCCGCGCCGAAGGCGTGAGCCGAAACAAGGATCATTGCAATAATTATCGGATTGACCAAAGTTTGAGACCTCCGAAGACCCATAAACGTCGTGTTAATGAGCTTCGGCAATCGATAATACAAGAAGTGGGCCGTTACGGCGACCCGACTCTCACGCGGCGTTTTTTAATTTATGGAAGATCGCCATTAAGGCTTTAATGACTTCGGGGTCGTACTTGCCGCTAAGCTTGCCGGCCATCAGTTCGATGGCATCGGTGGGCTTCATGGGAGCATTATAAGAGCGCTTGGTGGTGAGCGCATCGTAGGTGTCGGCCACCGCGACGACCTTCGCCATGGGGTGAATCTCGCGTGCCATCAGTTTTTGCGGATAGCCGTTGCCGGCCATGCTTTCGTGATGCTCAAACGCGCAGGCTTTGATGTTGTCGGGAGTCTGGTGCTCATTAAGAATAATCAAACCGTATTGCGGATGTTTTTGCATAAGCGCCCACTCGCTTTCGGTCAGCGGCCCCTCTTTGCAAATGATTTCAAGCGGGATGTGGCGCTTGCCGATATCGTGAAAGAGTCCGCCGAGGCCGAGCTCTTTTAGCGCATGATCTTTGAAGCCGACCGCAAATCCCAGGCCGAGCGAATAAATGCTGACATCGAGCGAGTGATTGTAAGTGTAAAAATCGTGCGAAGAGAGCCCAATCAGATTGGCCATCGCCGAGGCATCCGAATCCATGAACGCGACGAAGTCTTCGATCACTTGGCGGGCGTCGCTTAGCGCGGTTTCGATATCGGGGCGCTCGAACAGTTCTTCAACCAGCACCATCGTGCTTTCGCGTAAGATCAAAGCTTTTTGTTTGGTGCTGAGATCTTCACTCATTAATCCGTCGCGTACGAATTTTTGATAAGCGGCGCGGTTGGCGGCGGCAATGTAGAAGCTGTCGGGCGCTTTTTTCTCGAAGCTTGCGATCTTAGCGGCTTTCAGTTTATCGCCGGCGCGCAGATAATGGACGTAGCGTCCGCCGATCGACACATAAAGATCGAAGGGAATAGACTGCGCGGGCGGCAGGCTGCCCAGGCGGATCTTCATGTACTTTTCGCTCGTCATATCCTTGATTCTGCCACGCTTTGATTGACTCTCCAAACGAAGATGGCATCTTAAAATACCTTTATGGCGCTTCAATTTGATACCGACGTACAGTTTGTGAAGGGTGTTGGCCCAAAGTTGGGCGACCTGCTCCGGCGCCGCGCGATCCATCGTGTGCAAGATCTGCTCGAGTATTTTCCGCGCACTTACGAAGACCGCCGCGCGGTCCGCCATATCCAGTCTTTGGTCCCGGATCAACTGGTCAGCATGAAGGCGCAGATCATCAAGATCCGCTCCATGCAAATGGGTAAATCCTCGCGCCGCATTTGGGAAGTCCTGCTCGGCGATGCGAGCGGCCGCATTTCGTGCAAATTTTTTCGCGTGCCCTACAAAGGCTATTTTGAACGCTTTCAGCCGTTCCAAGAAGTGCGCGTGATCGGGAAGCCCACCAATTATCGGGGCACGATGGAGTTTCATCATCCTGATATTCACGTGGTGAAGCCGGAAGAAGAAATCTCGAATGCCTTGGTCCCGATTTACGCGGAAATTGAAGGGCTGACTTCGCAGAAAATCGCGCGCCTTATCCGCGCGGTTTTGGATGAGCCGATTCCCGAATACATGCCGCGCTCGCTCTTAGAGCAATACAATTTAATGCCTTAGAATGAGGCGCTTTATCATATTCACGATCCTCCCGTGGATCAGGGCGATTTGTTTTTAAAATTTGAAGCACCGGCACAAAAGCGTGTGATCTTCGATGAATTGTTTTTGATGGAACTGCACCTGGCGCATAAGCGCCAGGGAATCGAGAAAGAAAAATCGAAAGCGATCCATTCCAAAGGGGTTTTGGCGGCCCAGTTAAAAAGCAGTTTGGAGTTCGAACTCACGGCCGCGCAAATCAGATCGTACGACGAGATCATTAAGGATTTAAAAAAAGGCCACCCCATGCACCGCTTGGTTCAAGGCGACGTGGGCAGCGGAAAAACTTTGGTCGCTTTCATGGCGGCGGCCTTTGCCGCCGAAGTGAATATACAGACCGCCTTAATGGTGCCGACCGAAATTTTAGCCGAGCAGCATTTCCAGACCGCCGTCAAGCGCTTGGAGCCTTTGGGTATCAAAGTGGCTTTGCTCACCGGTCACACGAAGCCCAAAGAGAGGGAAAAGATTCTTGCCGAATTAAAGTCCGGCACAGTGCAAGTGGTGATCGGCACTCACGCGCTGATTCAAGAAGATGTTTCTTTTGCCAGCTTGGGTTTGGTGATTATCGATGAGCAGCACCGCTTTGGGGTCGAACAAAGAACCAAATTGCGCGGCAAAGGATTGGCGCCGCATTTCTTGGTGATGACGGCGACACCCATTCCGCGCACTTTGGCGATGACGGTCTACGGCGATTTGGATGTGTCGGTGATCGACGAAATGCCAAAAGGCAGAATTCCGATCGTCACGCGTAAAACTTTTCAGAGTAAGTTGCCGGCCGTGCGCGGATTTATCCTTGATCATGTTAAGCAAGGGCGGCAAGCCTACATCGTTTATCCTCTGATCGAAGAGAGCGAAACGATGGACTTAAAAAATGCCATCGAAGAGTTTGAAAAGATCAAAATTGATTTTCCGGATCACCAAGTCGGACTGCTGCATGGAAAAATGAAGGCGCAGGAAAAAGACGACATCATGAACAGATTCCGGCGCGGTGAAATCCATGTGCTGGTCAGCACGACGGTTATCGAGGTCGGAGTCGACGTGCCCAACGCCAATATTATGGTAATTGAGCACGCCGAGCGCTTCGGGCTTTCGCAGTTGCATCAGTTGCGCGGACGGGTCGGGCGCGGAGCTTTCAAAAGTTACTGCGTTTTAGTTTTGGGTTACGCTTTAAGCGAAGAGGCCACCCGCCGCGCGGAAATTATGGAGCGCACGAACGATGGTTTCAAGATCGCCGAAGCGGATTTGGAAATGCGCGGGCCCGGCGAATTCATGGGCACCAGGCAAAGCGGCCTGCCGGGATTCAAGATGGCCAATTTAGTTCGCGATTTAAAAATACTTATGCAAGCGCGCGAGGCCGCGTTCGAACTGGCCGCGCAGGATCCTCAGCTCAAAACGCTTCTCGGCTTGCGCGCCAGGCTCGACACTCTGCTGAAGAGTTGGGTCGGGTGATGGCGCCTACGGTCCCTTGATTTCTATGGCGATGAGGCCGTACTTCTGGCCTGTGGGAGCGGAGAGGCCGACAGCGTAAGTGCCGATGGCTCCGGCGTTGGGATGGTAACCGCCGTAAGCCGTGTAATTGCTCGCAATATAACTGTAGGTGGTTTCGCTAAATGCTCCGGCGCCTGTTCGGTAAGTTCGCGATGCACCACTGACCGCATTCCAATCTGAGTTGACGACGACGATGGCGCTGTTGGCTTTGGTGGTCGTTAAATTTAAAGTTGGTGCGCCGGTTGCCACGGCTACCACTGCGGATGCGCCCACTCCGCTGCTACCTCGGAACGTCAAAACATTTCCGCCGAAGTTACCGCCTCCGGCGCCGGTGAAGGAGACGGTCATCGATTTGTCTGCATCCGCAAGGGCGGTCCACACGTTCACCTCAGGAACATTTAGATCAATGGAGACGTGAGTGGTCTGACGAAGTGTCCAGGTGAGTGACCCACCCGAAATTCCCATCGTAACACCGCTATTTTCCGCGCTTGCATAGGCCACCAAAATATCACCGGCCTGCACATTGAATGAAGCCGTAGTCCGCGGTGATGTATTGGTGTTCCAAGTCGTCTCCGTCTCCTGCACAAAGGTGGGGCTACTTGTCGAAGGATGATAGACGCAGCGGAATCCCACAGTTGAGGAAACGGTGGCGGCGCCGTATTGAAGGTAAGCCGTAAAAGAATCGCTGCCGTTGTCATCGCACGCTCCGCCGCGAAACCAAGCGGTCTGCGTCACCAGGGTGTAACCGCCTACGCCGCATTGTGCTCCGACGGAGTTGTCGCCCGCGCCACAGCCACTGGTGTAGGTTCCCTTCGGTCCGAACTTGATGCGGTCGGCACCGGCAAGAAGGGGTGAACCTTGCGCTCCGTAAAAGAAAACTGATGGCGACCGCGTGTAGGAATCGGCAAGGATCCATTCGTTCACGTTTCCGCCGATGTGGTGGATGGTATTTCCGTTCGATAAAGTTTGGGTCGCTTTGGCATTCGTTACGCCGGCTTCAGGGCAAGATCCGATATAGCCGCCGTTCGTCGCTTTGCCGATGTTTCCCATTTTTAACATGCCCACACCACGCGATCCGCCCGTCCAATTGGCGTTGACGTACTCCAGGTTGGTCACGATCGTTTGCCATTCGGTATTGCTGATAAGATTGTAGTTTGCGCCCAGTGCCGTGCACTTTGCGAGAGTGTTTGCATAATTCATGCTGACCCAAGGAGTGAGCGCGGATTGTGAGGTTGCAATTCCCCCGACGTTCTTGGCTTCATACTGCATCACGCAGAAATCGGCGGTCGAGTAAGTTGCATCGCCCGGCACAAGGACATATCCGGCCGGGCAGGTAGTGCAGGTATTGACGCTTACATTCGCGGGAACATGCGCGCGAAAATTCACCCATGCCGCGGAACTGTTGGTCGCAACCATCATCGCTTTGGCGTTATTATTGGTGACCATACGACAAACGCTGTACTCGTCGACCGTCGTGGTCGCGCCGGACCCGATGTTGTATGAAGTCGCCGGGTAGGCGGTGCCCGCAAAGCTTAGAAGTGCCCATCCAATAAAAAATTTGGTCAGCGACCGCTTCATCGCCATTGCTCCTAGCGCTGCTGCTGCTTGAGCATATCGTGGATTTCTTGAACAGTATTCTTCAGCACTTGGTTTTCATTCTTCAACGCTTGCACTTGCTGTTCAAGCGCTTTTAGCTTTTGATCACGCACGGAGTTGTCGTCTTCTTGC
>CAZVOP010000006.1:0-75735 GCA_964628445.1 uncultured Pseudobdellovibrionaceae bacterium
GCGCCGACATGACCAAATTGAAATTCAATTCGTGAATAGCCTCTTCGATAAAACGAGTTGTGTCGAAGTTCACATGCATTTGATATTGCTTCGGCAAGGTTTTTTGAAGCGCGGCCACCCGGGCTTTCACCGCCCGCGCGACCTCGACCGCGTTTGAACCTTTTTGCTTCACGATCCCGATGCCTACGGCAGGTTTGCCGTTAAAGCGCGAAAGCCTGGTGATCTCTTGTAAGCCCGGTTCGATGTCGGCGACTTGGCGCAGATGCACGATGTTGCCGGGATCTTGACTCACCAAGCCTGCGCGCTTGCTGATCACGATCTTGCCGAAATCTTCAGGCGTCTTCGCCTCGCCCAAAGTGCGCAAGTTGTAATTCTTGTCGTCGGTGCTGAAGTCGCCGCCCGGAAGCTCGACGTTCTCTGAATTCAGCGAATTGATCACATCCGTCACCGCGATATTTTTATCGCGAAGCAGCTTCGGCTTGACCCATACGCGCATCGCCGGCTCGACGTAACCGCCAAGTAAAACATTTCCGACGCCCGAGATCGTGGTGAATTGATCCTTCACGAAATCGCGCGAGTAAGTCATCAATTGCCGCAAAGGAACGTCGTCACCCGTCAGCGCCAACCAAATGATCGGTTGGTCATCGGGGTTGGTCTTGGTGATGGTCGGTGGATCGACGTTCTTGGGTAAAAGTTTCTGCGCGGCGGTGACTTTGCTTTGGACTTCTTGCACGGCCGCATCGATGTTGCGGGTGAGTTCAAACTCCATCGTCGCGGTCAACGTGCCCACGGTGGAAACGGTTGTTAAGGTTCTCAAACCTTCAATCGACATCATTTGATCTTCGATTGGATCGGAAACTGTACTTTCGATAACCTCCGGCGCTGCGCCCGGAAGCGTTATCGAAACCGTCACGACCGGGAAATCGACGTCAGGCATCTGCGAGACACCCATACGCGAAAATCCCACCGCGCCGAAAACGATCAATGCGGCCATTAACATCCAAGCAAACACTGGATTGCGTATCGAAACGTCTGAAATTCTCATGGGTGGTGATGCTGGCTCAAAAATAAAATTATTTCAACTACGGCCTATGCCTTTGCTAATATTCCCCAACTTCAATTCCAGTGCTATCTTACGCTTTCTTCGGGGGGAGAATCGAATGCATAAACTGACACGATGGTCTGTGCTGGGCCTTGCTTTAAGCTTAACGGCCTATGCCGCGGAACCGGTCGCGCCAAACGAAGATTTGCGCTCGCGCGCTCTACAAGAGATTCAACAACCCGGTAAATATCAAAAGCGCTCCACCGACGCGCAGGTCGCCGACAGCACCGGAATGCTTTCGCTTAAAGATCCCATGCCCGAGGTACGCGGGCGCAGCTGGGATTATTTCGTGCGTATGTCCTTGCAGACTTTCCAGCCGCGCGGCAATGCCGGCAATGATTTGACCAGCTCGCGTTTTGATTTGGGCGACACCGCTCTCACTTTAATGCCCGCCCTGACGTTGGGATTTCACGCGGGCCTCGTGCAGCAAAATTCTTGGAGCTTAGGGTGGGGACTCGGCGGTCGAATTGCTTACGCGAGTGAGAAGGGCGACTCGTGCTTCGACACCGGCTTTTGCGAGCCCGAAGCACGCTTGAATTCGTTGATGCTGAGCGCTTTACCCGAACTCACTTTACGCTTCACGCGGTTTAACAAATGGGCCCTCAACGCCGGTGCCGAACTCGGCTCGATCAATTACACGCAAACCAGCGGCAACAAACTCGCCGCGTTTTCCGAGCAAGCGCCGTTCGCCGGCTGGAACACGGGAATTGAATATTCGTTCAACACACGTTGGAGCGCGCTTTTCGCCTACTCGAACCGCATGCTTACCAAGCGCAGCCAGATTGGGCTGCAATCCGACAACTATGAATTAGGAACGAGGTTATCGTGGTAAAACGTTCGAGCTTAATCCTTTTAAGCTTGTGGATGTTCAACGTCCTTGCGGCCGAGGGGCCCACGCCCGCGCGCAATAAAGTCAAACTCTCGCAAAAGGCCGTCGCCGAAACTGTCTTGAAGCAAGGCTACAAAACCGAAGAAGTAAACCTTGCGTTTTTGCAGCAGCGCTTCGAGTTGGCCAAAGTTGTTTTGGGTTACGATTGGTCCGTAAGCGCGGAGACCGGCTACCTGGTCGACAAGACCGAGCAGTTCAGCCCCCGCACCATCATCGGCTCAACCTATAAAAGCTGGCAGACCAAGGCGCAGGTGATCAAGCCCATCGCGACGACCGGCACGATCTTTCAATTGGATTATCTCAGGCTTTCTCAGAATGCTTCGTACTCTTCCCTCTCTTCGACCTTTCCGCCGATTCCGACCGGGCCGAATGCGCTGACACAAGACTTATTTACTTTCACCATCGAGCAGAAATTGCTCAACAACTCTTTCGGGCAGGCCGACCGCGCCAAGCTGCGCGCCGCCGAAGAAACCTTTAAAGCCGCCGAAGTGGGCCGTACCGACTCGTTGCAAACCGTGGTCCTCGACACGATTCGTGCTTATTGGGATGCCTACGTGGCGAAGCAAACTTTTGAAGAAGCGCTGTCCTCACGTGACCGCTACAAAACCTTAGTTGGTCAAATTAAACGTAAAACCTCACTCGGCTATGCCAATCCGGGTGAATTGTCGCAAGTGCAGGCCGAATATGAAGGCCAAGAGCAAAACGTTAAGAAAGCATCGACCGATTATTTGGCCAAAGAAGAAACTTTGGTCACCCTGCTCAAACTGGAGCCCGACACCGAAATTGATTTCGATGTCCAAGAAGCGGTACCGCCCGTTCCTAAACTTGCCGCCGTTAATATCGAAAGGTTACGTGCGCTGCGGGCGCAAAACCTGCGCGCCGACTCCGCACGCAACCAGTTGCGCGTGGCTAACTCTATCGCCTATCCAGAAGTGAATTTGGTCGGCCAGCTGTTTTCTTCGGGATACGATGAGACCTCGAGCGGCTCGCTCTCCAGCGCGACCAGTGGCGCTCATCCTAAGTACTATGTCGGCGCCAAATTCGTTTATAAATTCGGCTCCAATTATCAAAACGAAGACATCCTTAACAAAAAATCCACCGTCGAACTTGAGCAAACCAAAATGGCCCGCCAACGCCTGGAGCAAGCCGACGCTCTCTCGCAAAGCGAACGCAAGGTCCAAGCCAACTTCGCGATCGCGCAAAGTGCGATCCTGCAAAACCAGTTTCGCATCAAAGCCGTGCAAGAACTTACGCGCACCTACGGGCAAGGGCGCACCGATATCAAATTGCTGATCGATGCGATCAACAATCAATTCACGACCGAAGTACAAATGTCGCGCGCGATCGGCGATTATCAGATAGCATTGAATGAATGGGCCGCGGCCCGGGACGAATTGATCCCGGACGCTAAGGGAGATGGAAAATGAAGAAATTAATTTTTGTCATGAGCGCGGCTCTTGCTTTGAACGGTTGTTCGCTGGGCAAAGACTCAAGCAGCAAAAACGCGGCGCAAATCCGGCAGAATAAAGAAGTGCATGACCTTTACGACAGTTTGGTCGGAACTTACGAAGGCAAAGTGACCGGCACCACTCATGGTGACGAGGTCGTCGAGTTGATCTTTTACATCGATAGTGTTGCCGCCACCAATCCCGACGGAACGCCCGGCTCGAAAGACGTGCCGATGGCTTACTTCCGCAGGTCCAGCCCGGTGATCGCCGACTACACGATGGATGCGAGCGGTTATTTGCGTGAAGAAGGCAACATCACATTCCGTAATCTCGGCACCGAAGCTGCCGTCCGCGCGATCCGCGGCATCGTCAGATTTCCGAACATCACCGGCCAGGTCATCACCTCGAACGGTACGCTGGGCGATATCTCGCTCACCTGGAAGACACGCGACACCAGTTCACGCAATGATTTGAAGGATCGTTTACTGCGCCAATACCAAGCGGTCGAGGGCGACTACTACGGCACATTCCAAACCAAAGACAAAGAACTCGCCAAACGCCGCATGTTGATTCAATTGAGCGCGGTGGTCAGCGGCGACACGCCGAAACTGATCGGACTTTACAAGCGCTTGGATATTCCCGAAGGAACCGTGGATCTGGCGTTGACGGTTTCGTACCGCCCCGATCTGAGCCCCGCCCAGATCACCATGAACGGCAAAGGTTCGGGAAAGTACGAATTGAATATGGATGGAACATTGGTCGACGACACGATGACCATAGATATCTATTCATTGTTTGAGGGGAATCTGGGGACGGCGATCTTGATTCGCAAGTAAGCCCGCCGACCTTCGGCGCCGAAGGTGAAACAACTTTGGCGCCTTAAAAACAAACACGCTCGACTTTGCACCAGCCGCCGCAGCAGTCCATGTTCACCGAACACGCGCCGCCGGAGGGCGAGCAAAAGAAAACATCTTCGTCCGGCTCGCCGCTGCCATCGTTGCAGCGATGGTTGTGATCGCAATATCCGCGGCAGCAATCCATGTATGTTCGGCAACTCGCACCGTTCGCACCGCAACTCGGAGACTCCGCCGCCACTCCCAAGAAGTCCGCAACCATTTTGAGGTCGGCCCCGGTGACTGGCTCCGCAAAGGAGTATGTCGTCGGCAAAAATAAAAAGGAAAGTGCGATCAGTAATTTCATGTCGCGATATTATCGCAATCCACTTCGCGTTGTGAAGCCTTCGCGGCGAATGCTACCGTAACGACTAAACGCCGCGTTATGTACGATTTATTTAATAGTGCGGCGGCTTTTCATTCACGGGAGCTATTTGCGGCTCGCCGTTTCCGTCGCGGTAATTCTTCAAAAAACTTTTCAGCGCCGCCTGCATTTGGGTGATCGTTTCTTGTTGGCGGGCCATCACCTGATTTAAGTCGGTAATCAAAAGCTCCTGGTGCGCGAGCTTGGTTTCAATGTCGATCAGGCGCTGTTCATTCATGATGTCGACTGACTATAATGAAACGGCGGTTGATGCAACGCATTTTAAATCACTTGCTCCGTAAGTTCGCGGCAATGAGAGGGGCGAATGTTAGGCAAAAGTTTCCGACTCTCGACGGCCGATGCTTTCGCGGGATGCAATCCCCCGTAAAAACGACGTTTTCTCGCCCGCACGATTTCATCACGCCCGTTAGACACGCGATTAAGCCCCCGTCGGTGCCAACCCATCTACAAAATATATTTTGCCATGGCGGGATCCGAGGCCTATCTGTCGCCGCGATGGAGGAGTAATGCGTACTTTATTTATATTCACATTGTTGCTTACTTTCAGCGGATCCGTTTTTGCCAATACCGACGGCGATTCCGACGATATCGATACAAAGTGCGAAACTTTTTTGTTGAACACTACACCCTCGCCGGAAGAATTCGCCTTATCTGATCAGGTCGGCAAAGTTCATTATCCGGATGGGCTTGTCACTTTGAACCAAGAATTCCCGTTCTCAAACGGGGAACAACAATCCAAACTTCACCTTGAAGTTGAAGATCGTCCGATCGGCAAAGCAAGCGACCAGCAGCTCCATACCATTTTAAAAATTACATCGGATCACCCGGAGCACAGTGGCAATCCGGTGCAAATCGACCTGAATGCCCTTCTTTCCAATCAGGGCTATCGCAGAAAGATTAACTTTCCCGCGGCAAAATTCACTGAATTCGAACGCGGGCGGGTGCAAGTGAAGCCGATACAAGTCACACACGCATCGGACGATCCTAACGCGTACGAGATAACCGCGCTTCTCTTCGCTCCTTCGTTTGAACCTACCGGCTTTTCCATACCGGTCACGGCGGTCGGGGGTTATTTAGTCAAAATCGTTCTCGACAACGAAAAGGTTCGTATCGCTTCTTTTGATCCCCTGCGGACCACGATCAAGAACGACTTGATCACCGCCGGCGGCGCCTTTGCTTTTGCCACGTCTTTCGATCGCAATGAAGATTGGCAAGCCAACGAGTTTGAGCGATCGATCATCGTGGTCGGAATTCCCAGTCCGTCCCTGGAACAACACGGAACCTTTCAGCTCATGCGCCTTATGGAACATGGCTATCTGACTCCGCTCTCAGGTATGCATTCCCTCAACACGCTGACCGACAAGCAATTCAACAATGAGATTCGCTTACATAAAGACGTTGCGGAGAAAAGCATCTTTCTCAGTGCGGCCAATCACTCGGACGACGCGGCGAAAAGATATGTCACGCGGATTGAATTTCAGAAAAGCACCAACGGACTTTTTGATTATTTGGAACCGAGCTCACTTAAGCAGGAGCGCCTTGATCGCGACACGCTCGAGAGTATCCCGCTCTTGGACCCGCGCGGCCCGAATCACAATGGAACCAAGCTTCTCGGCGCGCTAAATACAAAGAGCACCGCCGACGGCGTTTGGTCGCAATTCGAGATCTTCGATCAACTTCAAAATACACGGCTGTGGGAGACCGCGCTTGAGGAGCCGATAGCGGGCGAAAGTCTAAGTATCTCTGCCGAATGCAAGTCCCGCGCTTGCACCCCGCCCCCTTTGGCTGCCGCAATGCCCGATGGTGTGGTTTATCTCTTCAGCACTCCTCCGGATGATTCGGACATATCGCATCTTATTGCCATTCAAGCCCATCAAGATCGCAGCTCCGGCGAATGGAGTTTCGTGAAGAAGGTCTACAAGTCGCCGCGCGGTTACCGCATCGCCGACTTCAATTTGCGTGAACGGCATCTGATCATTTTTCTGCATAGCCTGAACGAGCAGCATCCGTCATCGATCGTGGTCGCTTACCGCCGGGAAGCCATCTCGCAGCCATGAAATGCCAAAAGGTCGGCCAAGGAAAAAAAGAGATTCTATCAGACCGCCTATGGCTCCCTACAAGAATGCAAAACTATTCTGAGGTTAGCAAAATGCACAGATAAGAAGTTAATCGACACCGCCGACAAACTCGGCGCGTGGATCTACAACCTACTCAAATCAAACATCCAAACAAAAAATTTCGAAAATTGATCTACTGGAATCCAGGTATGCCCGTTAACCAGTATACCGGGATCCCGGTATATATAACTGGCGGGCACGAGTAGATGAAGATGACTTTATAACCCAATATCTCGAATTTACCGCGTAAACGAATTGATTCGAGTTGGCGTGAGGGAGAGCGGGAAGCTATCGAACCCGAAAATCAATTAGGCCGCCTAGGACACCTAAGATTGACGGATAAAGTCACGCCGTTTTAGTTTCTGCATCAGGGGGACCGAAATGGCCCAAAGTAAATGTTGCTTTTGTAAGAGCGAAGCCAAATACGAAAGGGATCGGGTTAACTACGGAATCGATTGTCCCATTTGTGGCATATATGCCATTCAATGGCGCCTCTACGATAATTTAATAGCTAAAGAAAAAGATAGCTCCCTTCTTTGGGCGATTTCAGAAAATATAAAACACAATCCGAAACGTGATCAAAATTATGACCCAAATCAAAGGCTTCATTGGTATTCAGGAGATACTTCTCCAGAAAGTCCGTTGAGAGTGCGGAGATTTGAAAATCTTCTCTCACTTCCGATCGATCACTCGCGGAAACCTGACCAAATTCTGCGTTTAATCGGAAAGAAAACAGGAAGTGGACACCCGTTCTCAGAGATCGAGCTAGAGGAAAGCGACTTATTCTCTCTCAAAATCGGCGACGAGCAGGAAGCCAGACGTTGGATTCTAACTTTAAAAGAACAGGCACTGATTATCTATAGCGGTGGTGTGGGCAGCAAAGCCATCGGTACCTCTATGTCTGTGACCCCGGCAGGCTGGCAAAGGATTGGCCAACTCTCTCAGTCACACATTTCAAATCTTGGTTTCATTGCAATGTTCTTTGGTCATCAGGAACGTGACAAACTTCAGGGAGCACTTGAATCGGGCTGTCGTGAGGCTGGTTTTGATGCAACCACAATCGATCGTCACGAATATGTTGGCGGTGTTGTTGATGAAGTTGTCTCAAAGATCCGACAGTCAGCATTTGTAATCGCCGATCTTACCGGCCATCGCAATGGAGTATATTGGGAATCGGGATATGCTGAGGCCCTTGATATTCCTGTCATATACACCGTCGATGACCGCGAGGGTGATCAAAGTCACTTTGACGTGCAACATCTGAATCAGATTCGCTGGAAGTCTTACGAAGAACTAACCGAAAGAGTCAGAAATAGAATTCTTGCAGTCACCCAACGGAGGGAATTGTAGTTCTGCTAGATATCTGAATGAAGCCTGCTAGCGTTTACCTTTTGATTCCGCGAGTGCCGCCAAACAAATTGCATGAGCCGCGCTCTTTGAGCACTTCAGCATCGGATGCATCTCCAACCATTCGGGAATTGCGTCTGACACTCCTGCCATATGGCCTTCGGACCCCGCAACCCATCCATTCTTATAAGGCTGATATGTTATGTCGAATTTCACCGCGACTGACTTTGCCGCTTCAATATCCGTGGAGAATCGAGGTATCGGCGCGGACATCGCGAAACTATTTGGATTCGGAAGTTGAAGGCCCATGATTGAGGCAATTGCTTGATCTAGTTCTGCGCCATGCTGCATCTGCTCTTCTCCTCTTCCACGCCGCTTAGATGGAAACTACCAGGATCTATAACCACAACCTCAAACTGACCATCGAAGTCTTCCTCATGCATTCTTCTCCAGTGCCTGGCTCAAGGGCGTTTTTTCAGCCACATTACTGGAACCAGTAGTATCGGTAATAAAATGGCTGAAGGGCGAGTCGAGTTTTGATTGGGTCGAAGCATTAAAACAAGTTGTAGGCTCGGCAGCACTAATTTCATTATCCGGTCTAGCTGTCCTTATCGGACTCTCCGTCGTATAAACGCAAAGGTGTGCCGTTGGGGCGGCCAGTGGAGATCGATCGCGCTAAGGTTATTGAGTTAAAGCCGAAAGGAGGAAGTTATCGCGAAATCGCGTTCGAGGTCGGTTGCTCCAAGGCTGGAGTTCATAAGATTCTTCGATCGGTGTAACTTTGAGCCAGTCCAAAGTCTGTTATCGCCTGCCTATAAAACGTTCAATTTCGATAACTTAGGCAGAAGTTGCGCGTTACTGTCTCAATTTGAAACGTTACTAGTCGTCAATGCTAGTAACGATTTATCATTAAAACGTTACTAGCATCTTGCCTAGGTAACACTTGCCGGGGTAAAGTATTACTCATCAAAAGCACAAGTAACGGAGCTTTAAATGAGTCGATCAGGAACGTATGTGGATCAACTAACGGGATACAAAGCTTTTATCCCATCGAACCTGCCGCCACAACCGCCACTCAAACAAGACGACGAACTTACGTACCTTCTCTCGGCAGCAAACCTGGCGTTGGGCAAACTCTCCGGATTAGCTTCGATCATTTCAGATCCGGACTTATTCGTATATCTGTACGTTCGCAAGGAAGCGCTTTTAAGCTCGCAAATCGAAGGCACCCAGTGTTCGCTTGAAGATGTTTTGAGCCCCGATGCGGATGCGGAATCGCCAGTTCAAGACATTGAAGAAGTGTCCAATTATGTCAAAGCAATGAATCAAGGTATCGGAAGACTGGCGGATTTGCCTGTATGCACCCGCTTAATTAAGGAAATGCATTCGATCTTGATGGCAGGTGTTAGGGGCTCACACAAAACTCCGGGTGAATTTCGAGAATCGCAGAACTGGATTGGTCGGCCCGGCGCCACACCCTCAACAGCAGAATTTGTTCCGCCACCTCATCACATTGTCGGCAATCTCATGACCGACCTCGAAAAATTCATTCATACGGAAGATCAAATTGCTCCTTTAATTAAAGCGGCATTCGTACACGCACAATTTGAAACCATTCACCCATTCTTAGACGGCAATGGCCGACTTGGACGATTGTTGATTACCTATTTGCTCTGCTATTGGAACGTACTCGACCGACCGCTGCTCTACTTAAGCTACTACTTTAAGGCTCACCGTTCTGAGTACTATGCTCGGCTGATGGACGTGCGTTTGAAGGGTGACTGGGAAAATTGGATAAAATTTTTTCTACGCGCGGTCGCAAGCTCTGCAGACATGGCAAATAATGCAGCCGTTGAAATTCATAAGCTTCACAGCGAAGATCGCCGGCGACTCCAAAATAGCAAGCCGACCGCGTATACACTTCAGGCCTTCAACGAATTTTGTCATTCGCCAATTCTGACAGTTCCACAATTGATCGAGCGGCATAAGTCGACCAAACCTAAAGTACAACGAGCAATTGACCATCTGATTAAGCTAAATATTTTAAAGGAAGTGAGCGGGAAGCAAAGAAACCGCCGTTACGCTTATCTTCAATACCTCACCATACTCGTGCGCGACACCACAGAAAAGGCTGGCTGATAATTACGGCGTACGCGCTTTGAGTATCCGATCACTAATCTAAAGTTAAGTGAACGCCAGAATCTGCCTCTCACGGATAGCCGATTTCAGGCCCTTAGCGCCTTCCATTTCCAGAGGGTTTAGTAACCGAATGGCATTAGGCGCCCGACTGGCTTTGGGCTCTCATCGATTCGAGCTCCACTCGGCCCTTGTCACCAAATGCCTTTGGATGGGTGTGAGCGTTGTCTATAAAATAACTTTTTAACAACGGTTCAAGTCCGGAAGCCGTACAGATCTCTAAATGTGAGAACTTAAAGAACTCTTGGTCACCGCGGAACCCCGATTTAGTCACGCGATCTATAAAATAAGACGTGTGACTTACTCTACGTGCTGCGCCCAACTGCTGCCCTTGATCATCATAGTCCACTACCCAAAGGTTATTGTCAGAAACAATAAGTACCGGGAGGATCGCAATGTACGAATTCTGTTCATCTCGCTTTTGATCTGCCGCTTGTTCAACCATTTCGAAAGCCGAGGAAATGGCTTGTGACATTTTTCCGAAAACCTCAGCGTCTGACCCCACCGATCTCCCATTTTTATTTTCGACTTGATCCATTGATTTTCCAACAAAGTCGGCCGTCGTATATAAACCATCACCGTCTAACATTCGGAATACCCAACCATCGGCCCTCAAATGCCGTGCTCGATCCTCCGCGGTCTGTAGTGCGACCTGCACTGTGGTTGTCTTACGAGGCAAGTGAGGAACATAGACAAGATCTTGATACGCTTCCGAGTGCCACCGCTTAAGTCGATGAATTACTAACGGCGACAAGGCGCTAATATTTTTGCACTCTACCGCTAAATATCCGCGTTTATTACCATGGAACCACTTTGCCCTAAGATCATATTCACGAGTCTTTTTTGTTACCTCGTCAACGTAAGTCCCACCCTGCTCAACGTGAAAACCCAAACCTGTTAGGCGTTTTTTAATTTGCACCTCGAAGGAGAAATCCGAATCTGTGGCCAGGTATGAGGCTATGTCCGCTTCGGTGACTTCGGTTGGAGGGTTCTTAGTCATTCATTAAACCATCTTCTGATGACACTCCGCCTACTGCTGGAGATTCTTTATTGTGGGTTGGGATTCATAATCACAACTTTCCCCAATGATTCCGAACAGTGATGGCGGAGAGGGGGGGATGGTCGATCACCCCTTCTAAGCAGTTGTTAGTATTCACGTTACAGTAATTTCAATAACTTGCCATGTTTCAAGTTCGGCCACTGTCGGTTCCTGACGGTCAATTCGGGTCGACTCGTTCCAAAACTGGCATAATCATCATTAAGAAGTGCTTTAAAGGATGTACGATGAACAAGTTGATTGAAGAATTGAGCAATCCCCCTTTTCTTGACCTAAATATTCTTCCAATAATTATCGTGTTTTTGGGCGCCATACTTGGTCCCTTTTATCCGGGCGTCTACGCATCGACCATTTACGCCTCAGCAATCGTTGGTGCCGTCGTTTTATGGGAAAAAAAGCAAAAATCTGATGCATACACAAAGCTGTCGAGACTCCACGCAAAAATAGAACTTGGAGAGAAAATTGATATTGAGAAATATCTGAGCAGTGTCATTGGAGATCGGGATTTTCGATTAATTGGCAAAGAAAACTATGCGGCAATTGTAAGCTATATTTCTTCGAGGCAGAAGTAGAGACGATGTGGACAAACCAATTGAGAAGGAAACCATTGATCGTTATCCCCAAGAAAGCTCTTACTAGTGGTCCCAATTCAGTCCCGCCAAGGGATATCGGTGGTGTGCGATGGCGACAGGTTACTTTGAGCTAGAAAAATACAGAGCTATGCGAAGGCAAGAGCTGACAGACATGCTCAAGCCGTTTGTTCAAGCAACCGACGCATATGGAGTACTCATCTGTCGGGTGACCTCAATGCTTGGAGAACATGAGCCATGGTCCACGCAGGATAGAGTCATTCGCGATCTGATGGCTGACGCATTTGATTTCCTCTACCAGGCACGAGATCACGTATTGTCTGGATATCTGAACACTGCTTATCCGCTCGCAAGGAGAGCTTACGAAACGATATCTCTAATTGGTGTCAGCATTCAGGATGCCTTGGTTGCTGAGAAATGGAATAATTTCGCCAAAGTTGGAAATGCCGAGGTGAGGCGACGCTTAGAAAAGCTGCCATATCGAGAAGACGCTAAGATTTTGGCCGAACTTTATGATTTTTATTGTCTGGGCACTCATCCCAATCGGGATTTGATTCCCAATAGACGATTAGGAGAAGGTAATAAATTTGTCCTCGGTGCTATCGGAATGCCGAATCTAGTACTCACTGTTGATTACTGTATGAAGCTTACCGATTTATGGTTTTGGTTTGGCGCCAATATTTCGATGTTTTACAAAGCTCAAGCCCAAGAAATGTACCCCGATCATATTGAGAGTTATCGAAAGGTTGCGAAGGATCTCGAAGACTGTAAGGTTTGGTTATCTAAGCAATATAAGAACGCCTTAAGAGAGCAAGAGGGGCGCGACTAAAATAATCTACCGTGCCTAGTGTAATATCCAATCCTAGTTCGAATTATTTTATTTAGTGGTACTAAATAAATTCTAACGGTAGCAGGGGCCGCCACCCGTAGATCTTCACAAGGGCCGCCGTCAGACATAGCTAGGATTAACACCTAGTTCAAAAACGATAGATGCATTCCACGATCGACGAGTTGATTTCTGACGGGAGGTCAGCGACTACTCGTAATTTATTATCTCAAGCAAAGCCGATCGCCCCGAGGCGAATAGACATTGCCACGGAGGATACTTCAAACGACATTGCAAGCTGCTGAATTTCGAATTCTTCTAATTGATCCAACACTCCCATTTTGTCTAATTCAAGCTGTATCAATTTTTCCGGCATAAGAAGTTCTCCTGCAAAAAAATTTGCTTCGATTTCCTTCTTGTATTGAGTCGTTGCGGAATTTTTATCTCGAAAATGAACGATCGGCGTCACATCAACATTCAATCGTTTTTCTGGATGGAGCATTATATGTCCAAGTTCATGCGCTAACGTAAAGCGCTTGCGACTCTCGGAAAGACGCTTATCTATTAAAATAGCCTTGGAAGAACCTTTTATGACAGCGGCTCCTGAAATTGCCGCAAGATCTATTTCTACAATCTCAACATTCATTCGCTCTACAATGTCGACAATATTAACTGGCACAGTTACTTCATCATCTAACAGTGCGCTTACAATATTTTTTATGTGCTTATACCGTACTGACATTAAATATTTCCAGCCGCCTTAAATCTTGCTGAATGTCATGGCCGTGCTCATCTAGTTCGCATTCGAGCATAACCTGATCATATAGATTCTGTATCTTTGCTATTGGAAGCTTAAGACGAAAACAAAACTCTAGAGCGTGCCTTAGCGTGACACTTTGATGCCCCCCTTCGATATTTGCGATCGAAACTCTGCTTAGGCTGACCATTTGAGCCAACTCTTGCTGACTCAAGCCATGGGCTTCCCGCAGCTTTCTTATTAAACTTCCAAAGGCTCTATTAAAGTCCTGCATGATTGATCCTGTATAATTGCTTTCCGAGATATCGGTCAATATGCTTGCATACTAGTAAGTAAAGTTTGCTTGCCATATGTCGTGGTCTTGCCTCAGTTCCACTTTAGAATACTTATAATATCCCTATAATTACAAGTATTTATATTTAATGCTCATTTTGATATTTACATTTTGCAAAATGCAAACCGCATTTTGCATTTTGCAAAATGCAAAATTAATGCTACTCTTCCTGACATGAGAGAGCAAAAAAGTTTGAAGCCTCAGGATATACTAGTTTTACTCTGGCTACTGCTGCGCCCACAAAAGGAAGAGTCGCTTCGCCATCTAGATATCGCTTATTCCCTTAAAATTAGCCCTTCGGAGGCGGGTCTTGCTATCAATCGACTTATGAAGTCGCGCTTAATTACGCAAGAAAAGATACCGATCAAAGCGGCAGCCTTGGAGTTCTTAATTCACGGATTAAAATATGTTTTCCCAGTAGAGCCAGGACCAGTAACTAGGGGGGTACCGACAGCTCACTCTGCTCGCCCCTTATCAAACAAACTGATTGCGACCAACGACTCCGAAAGCTATGTGTGGCCCGACCCTCAGGGAAAGGCTCGAGGACAAGCCATTATGCCTCTTTATAAGACTGTTCCATATGCTGCTAAAAATGATGAAAAACTTCATGAATTTTTAGCATTAATCGATGCCATGAGAGTAGGAAGAGCAAGAGAAGTAAATTTCGCAGTAGAAGAACTGAAGCGAAGAATAAAAGAGGCTTAATTTGAAGGACGACAATATTAATATTCTTCGGTTAGCGGTTCATGAATTGGGGCCCCTAGCGAACAACGTGGTCTTTGTGGGCGGCGCAACCGTTGGACTATATATTACTGACTCTGCTGTACCGAACGTTAGAGCGACAGTTGATGTCGATTGTGTCGTTGAGGTAACAAGCCAATCTGGTTACCATGATATCGAAGAGCAACTTCGGGCCCGTGGTTTTTCCCACGATACTCAAGGCCCAATATGTCGTTTTCTCAAGGGCCCACTAATATTAGATGTAATGCCAACCTCTGGGTCGATTTTGGGGTTTACAAATCAGTGGTACCCCGAAGGAGTTGCTAACTCAATGAGTGTGGCTCTCTCCCCCGGGCAAGAGATCGCTGTTTTCACAAGCCCGTATTTTCTTGCCTCGAAACTCGAAGCTTTTAAAGGGCGGGGCGAAGACGACTTTCGAGCAAGTCATGACCTGGAAGATATAATTGCTGTACTAGATGGAAACGAAGGAATTGCCAACCATATTGGTGCCGCCCCTAAAACCGTCCAAGCGTATCTCAAGCAAGAGTTTCAAAAACTCCTGGGAAACTCCGATTTCTTAGAGGCTATGGAAGGACATATTGCAGACCGACAAAATTCTGGCTCCAGAGTTCGCATAGTGATTTCTAGGATGGCCGAAGTATTACGCTTGCCTTGAAACGTAAAACTCAAGAGCTGCACACCGAAACCCTCGACCACCATGGGAATAGTTTCTAGTCTAACCTGGATGGAAACAATAATTCTAGATTTACTCGTTCCAAATTTCGTTTCAATTTAATCATCATGATGAGTCTCTTCCAAAGATCCCGTGCTTTCCCGAAAGTTGGCGGAAATACCGAAAAAATTCAGCCGATTTCAGAATTGCTATAATGTAATTTAATCGATATCCACAAGCAGACGAATATCTGGAAACCCGCACCTTACCCATTCCGACATCAGGGCCCTTCTTACCACCTCAATTTCACAGCGATTTACAAGTCCGCTAAGCAAAAATCTTATTGATCTCCAAAAACATTTTCTCAAAATTGTCCATAGTCAGACCGGAAAGATCTCCCTTCCTAAGCCCAACTTGATTCAATTTGTTCGCTGGCCGATAATGATTGAATCTTTCCTTCGATATTACCTTATTAATTTGCTTCACAATGGTCGGGAGAGAGGGATCTAGCGTGGAAACATCTACCGGGGGAATCTCCCCTTGAAACGAATCATTGAAGATCTTTAGATAATCATCTTTAGAAAACAAATCCTCAATATCTGCAACGGCTTTTCCATTATTAGCGAACTCGTCAAAAAACCTAATATTTTTATCTTTAATGATTTTCATTCGAACAAGATCGTCAACCCTCTGCTTACCAGACTGGTCTGTATACGTGTCCAGAAGGCACGCCACATTTAACTTGGAGCCTCGCAAAAGCGAGATGAATGTCGATACCTTATCAAGTCCACCTACTGGTACAATTGTAATGTTGTCTTTCAGAAAGGATCTTCCCTCAATCTCAAGCAGATTGGAAATTGCAGTTAAATAAATAAGGTCGGCCGGACCTTCAACCAGAAGATTATTTTTCGAAATAAATAAATTCTGCGCAATATCATAACCTAACGCAGCCTGGAGAGGGAAAAGCGTGTTGGGATCTTTCTCTTGGATCGTTTCAGAGATAATAGTACCAGCCTCCGTCTCAAGGCAGGTCCTAACACTCGCGAGGCGATCAGACTCAACCATGAATGGCGAATGCGTAGTAAAAATGATTTGATATTTTCCCGAGAGGTCTCGGAAGAATTGTAACAGGTCTGCCTGGGCAGAAGCATGAAGATTTAACCCCGGCTCATCAAGTAATAATATATATCCCGAATTTTTATCCGCCTGAATTTTACTAAACCATACAATAAACGAAAAGAACCAATTGAACCCCTTGCTGCGGCGATCTAACGGTAGGGTAATTTTATGACGACGACTTTTGACCCTAATATCAAGGTATTTTTCTCTAGCCCCCTGATCATTAGTTATGTCCTGAATCTTGAATTCAATATCTAGATTTTTATTTGTTGACCAATATTTAAATATTTCATTGGTAATCTTGTTTGCCGATGCCTCCAATAGAGCCACATACTTTTCATAATCCTTTTCAACAGCATTCAGAATATCCGCCGGCCTAATTTTGGCTAACTCAAACAAGGCTCTTGAAGTTTTGTCTCTTTCTGACTTTGGTTCCCCCTGCATTTTGTTTATATTTATTTTTCCGGGAAGCGGGTAATAGTCGTCAAAATACCAAAATTTTGGAATGTTCGGAACGATCCACTTACTTACAATATATGCCTCAAGTGCATTTTCCCAATTTGGATTGCCGGCCTGAATTATTTGAGCGATCTCTTTCTTTAATCCCGGGAGGCCCTCGTCGCCCTCCATAGCTTCAACCTGCGATATTTCCTTTATATCTACGATTTTTGAAATCTTTTTTTTCGTCTCTTTTGAAAGCGTATAGTCTTTTAATTTGAACTCGATAAATTTGCCAACATTAGCCGCAATCCCACTTATGGACTGGGTTTTATTTTTATAATAATGCGTCCGACTGAACTCCCGGGTAATCAGAACTCCCTCACCTACGTCCTGATCAATCAATTTAGTAAGCTTTGGGGCGATCGCATAGTGGCAATTAATTATGTCGCAGTCATCTTCAGCATCTTGAAAATCTATGAGTTCGTTCCTGGGATAGTCCGAAACCATATCGAATTTAAAATCGACGTCATTGGAATTAAAATAGTTGGTTTTTGCGATTGCGGTAAGGAACGAGGTTTTTCCAGATTCATTCATTCCAACGATAGTTGTTATCGCTGGGTCAATATTTATCTGTTGGGGCTTTTGAATGCTTTTGTACTTGGTTACTTTAACCTTTGTCAGGGTCATCATAGATAAAATCCTGTTTATAGTCTTATTGTTGTTTGATGTGTTATTGTTGCCTAGGTGGCGTGAATTTCCAATCCCATATGTGTAAGCGCGGCTGAGGTCGGGCGCGGCGTGGGCCACCTGAAGTTCAGAAAAATCGCGATCCACCTGGCGCCAAAGGACCTTTGAACCAAGACGGTGCGGGCTGTCGAGCATACAACAGCAGCTACTGCCAATACGCGTACACTTCCTTGGTCCAGATGTAATCTCAGGATGAAACAGAACGACTCTAGACTTTAGGTCTCTTAGCCGTGGAAATAATTTTTATGGATCGATTTGCAGCGTCTAGTCCAAACACAATTTTTTTCGGAGGGGATAAATGTCCAGCGATGTAGTTTGCATAATTGCCGGCCTGGCACTTTCTTTGGCGGGCTCATTGGTTACGGTTGGGTTGCCCCAATAAGGGTTCTGTTAGTAGGCGCCTCCAGATTTGGAGGCTGCCCCCCGATAAAATTGAATATTACGATAGAAAAATTCGGAAAGATGCGACTATTGCCCGCATCCTCTAAGTGCTGGGAGGTTTTTTGCAAATATACGGAAGCCTGCAGTTTAAAATAGTTCCCCTTGTTCCAAATTTTGCTTCAATTATTTAGCCCCCATAAAATATCCGTGTTTTCGTATACTCCCGTCGATATTGGCGGAAACACCGAATCTTCGCCAAACAATTAAAGTTTGCATTCCATATCTGCACCGATAAAGGTCTTGCCTGAATCACAAAACGGGTAGCCGTGCCACAGGCACAGTCAATCGTTCGTTACAACGGCTAACGGGAAAGCAGTTCCAAGTTCAATCTTATATGTCGATCATGAACCTATGAAACTAAATGTCGGGAATGTTTTAACGGAGATCTTTCGCGAACGGCGTTTGACCATAAAGGAAGTTGCCAAAGCCAGCGGCGTTCCTGCGTCTACTCTCAGCGAATGGAAACTTAACCGTGCCCCAAAGAACCCTGAACAAGCATTGAAGGTCGCCGAGGCCCTCGACATATCCCTACACTTTCTGCTATTCGGTGTCGAGGACCGGCAAGAGCCTCTACAAAAGCTGCTCAAAGAAGACGTATTTAGCGGCACTTTCGAAATCAACATTAAACGAATCAAGATAAAATAGGAGAACAGCAATGCAACTTCGGTTAGAAAATCGATCTCTAAGCTTGGTACGCGCATCAGCTATATTCTGCGCATTGAGCCTCACTGCCTGTGCTTCCATGGGAGCGTACAATGCACGTACATATGCGCAAATCAGACATAAGCGCACCTACGAGCCCGTAAATGCCAAGGAGTTCAAAGTCGAGGACTCAAATTTGATCGCTGAGTACACACCGGACATTTTGGACGCCGGCACAAGCTTTCAATTCACCAACAAAACCAACAAGGTCATTAAGATCATTTGGGATGAAACAGCCTACCTTGCTCCAAGCGGTCAGTCCGAAAGGATCTTTCATGCTGGCGTTAAACTAATAGATCGTGGTCAATCTCAGCCACCCACAGTCATTCCACCTCGGGGCCATCTCTTGGATGACTTAATTCCTATTGCGAATGTTGAGCCTGGATCCGGCCAGTTTGCAGCTTGGAGATACAACACCATGTGTGGAACGCAAAGCCTACCGACAAGAGAGCTTCAAGATGCCGAATGCATTGGAAAAATATTCGGATATTTTCTGACCTACGAGATTGATGGGAAGAAAAAGAATATGACAGCTCAATTTAGATTTGTTTCGAAGGAGCCTCTCCCAAAAGAAAGCGCAAAGTAGCAAGCTCGACAGATCTGCCCGCAGTCTTCAAATTAAGTTGCGGGTGATTCGGAGTTATCTTTCGATGATTGTTTTTCTAAATAGCGCAGGTGTGATTGATTGATTACTTGTAGCCTTTTTCTTTCTTCCAAAAGCTCTTCAATTGACCATTCTTCATATCGGAGCGGAGCTGGCTCCTCCATTACGTTGCCGGCTTTACCAATGGCCCGATCCAAGAGCCTCTCGAATGCACAAGCATTACCCGTTTCTAAAATATGCAAAATAATCTTTATTAGGCATAGTTCAATCGCCGCCAAATCTTTAAGTTGGGACTTGGCACGTAGCTCTTCTTCAGTAAGAAAAAAATTCTGACTGATATACCGTGAGAGCATTTCCTTACTCAACTCACGGACCACTCGCTCCTCACTGGTGTACGAAGCTCCGCCCTTAGGCCTTCCACCTCGCCTGCCGATCTGATTGCCAGCTCTAAAACTCGTTCGATTTTTTTTGCCCATATATAGGCATTCTGCCGGTTCGCTGCGCGGCATGTCAATCGCGCGCTCATCTTATATATCCCACTGGCTGAATGAAGAAATTCACAGGAGCGAAGTCCAAATGAAACCCTCTCAAAACACAACCACGCAGGCATGGCTGCCCGCTGAAGCCCAAGCGTTTTATTCATCGAAGACCTTCAAGGAAGCCCCTTCCCAGTTCTCCTGGATACAATCCCAACATATGAAAAGGGTCTGGCAATGCTTCGACCGTTTACCAAAGAATCGACGGAAGGAAATCACCAAGTTCATCGAATTGCTTCCGATTATTCTCAAACATTCGCAAGAACGAAAGGCTAAGAAACAAATAAATGACTGGCTTGGTGAAATTACGAGCGCCGCCGCCAAAATAAAGAGAAACATGGACTTGCTTCAAGAATTTGATGGCTTCTCTTTCGAATTGCCTTCGCATGAGGCCGTACTCGAAATTGAGCAGGCGACTGAGTTGCGGTCGAGACAGCTAAACGACGATTTAATTGACCTTTATCTAGGTAAAGAGTTCGCACGCGTTGGCTTTTTTAAAAAAAAGACGTCAAAAGATGCGGTTGAAATCTATCTAATAAAAACTCTTATCAAATTATTTAAAAAATATTTTAATAAACCTAACTATTTGTTGGCCGGAATAACCGCGTTGGTGCTTACAAATAACAATAAATATGTAGATGGTGCTGGAAATTTGGAGATTGATCTCATCAGAGATCGTGCGACAAAACTCGCAAAAATAGGGAACATTCCTCTCTAAATTTAGCAGAATCGTCTCTACTCCCTTTAAGCCCCTTCGAATAAGTTCGCTCCTTTAAAACAAAGGAGTCAGAATCATGAAATCGGAAAATAATTCGGATCAGTTACAGGAAGCATTGAGACTACACAAATTAGGATTCGGAATTCACTGGCTAAGGCCTCACTCCAAAATACCTGTGAAAAGTGGTTGGACAAATGGGGGGCGACTATCGCCAAGTTCTCTCAAAAATGAATTTAGAACAGGAATGAATATCGGGGTTCGCCTAGGCAAAGCTTCGAAACTGCGATCCGGAGGGTTCCTTGCAATAATCGATTGCGATGTAAAATCCTCGGCGCCCAAGCACCTTCAGGAGATGACCGCTAAGCTGAACGAACTATTTCCAGACTATAAGAAAGCGCCCTGCGTGAAATCTGGCCGAGGCAACGGATCGGCCCACTACTATTTGCAAACATCTGAGCCAACGGCACCATACAGAGCTTCTCAAAGTTCTGAGAAAGTCCCAGTTCACATGCCCGGAATTTCTCCATCAGCAAATGACAAGGTTTCGCTCAGCAAAAAGCAAATTGAAAAAGGTCTGCGCCTAAGAGCTGCGTGGGAAATTTCGGTTATGGGAGAAGGCCAACAGGTCGTATTGCCCCCCTCCATTCATCCTGATACCGGAATTACTTATCAATGGGTTCGCCCCCTGAAAGATGACGCTGAAATTCCAACACTCGGCCTCAAAGGCTCTTCGAAAAAAATTGAGAAAGCCACGATCGACGACTTCGAATTTGAAACTATCGACCTGAAGAAATCAACTCTCCCACTAGAACTGATCGACGGCATCATCGACGGCGATGGCGTTGAAGATCGATCCGCGTTTCTCTTCAAAGTCGCCATTGCCATGTTTCGGGAGGGATGGGGTGATAAACAAATTTTGTCAGTTTTGACTGACAAAAATCTCTATATTGGAAAAACCGCTTTTGATCACTGCAAAACTCAATCGCGCAAAAAAGCCGCACAGTGGATAAGCGACTACACTCTATCCAAAGTGAAAATCGAACACTCGGCAGCTAATGCATTTGACGACCTGGCCGTAGTCGATGGGAAAGATAGCGATTGGAAACGATCTCTTGATCGCAACAGGTATGAGCGTCCTCACCCGAGTTTCAAAAATATCAAACTGATTTTAGGAAAAACTGTTAATGAACCTCTTCTCGCTAGAAACGAATTTTCTATGGAGGACATCTGGCTTACCGATACTCCCTGGAACACCAAAGCCGGCATGCCTATTACCGATTGCGACTCCATTCAAATAAAAGATTGGCTTGCTCATAAGTGGAGGATAGAGCCAAACAAGGATAAGATCGAAGAAGTTCTTCAACAATTTGCAATGGAGAACTCATTTCACCCAGTACGGAAATACCTAAAAGCTCTAGAGTGGGACAAAACCAAAAGAATAAATTCTTGGCTAAAAACATATCTCAAAGCAAATGGTCCTGAACGTTACTTGCAAGCTGTCGGTCAAAAACTTCTATGTGCGATGGTGAAAAGAATCTTCGTGCCCGGATGTAAGTTTGATCAGGTTGTAATTTTAGAGGGGCTCCAAGGAGTCGGCAAAAGCACCACGGTAAGAATTTTGGCTGACCCTTGGTTTTCTGATTCTCATTTAAATATTGGCGACAAAGATGCCGTGATGAATATGCAGGGCATTTGGGTTTACGAACTGGGGGAGCTTTCTGCAATGAGACGAGCCGAAACCAACACCTTAAAAGAGTTCATTACTCGCTCAACGGATCGCATCCGACCGCCCTATGGCAAAAGGACAATATCGTTCCCAAGACAATCTGTTTTTATTGGAACGACGAACTCTAAAGAGTATTTGAAAGACCCCTCGGGAAATCGACGCTTTTGGCCAGTTGAGGTCGGAAGGATTGACCTGAAGGCACTGCAGAAGGATCGCGATCAATTGTTGGCCGAAGCCGTGGTTTATTCAAAAATGGAATCTCTTTGGATTGAAGATGAGTCGATTCAAGAGCTTGAACGTCATGAACAATATTTACGAGTAGAGCACGATGAGCTGAAAGATCTCATACAAGAATTTTTGGAAGATTCGAACAATCTCTTTCCCAAACAATTTAAAATTTCAGATCTTCTCGAACGCGTGCCATTCACTTCTATGCGACACGATATTGGATTAGAAAGACGAATCCATGCATCTCTTAGAGCCCTAGGTTATGACAACCGGGAAAAGTGGGATAAGGCCTTGTGCCGTAACGTCCGACGGTGGCGAAAGCTGAAACCTTTAAGGTAGAGCCTCACACCGAACTGCAAATTTCTCTAAAATGATTACAAATAACAGGTTAACAGGGTGGCCACCACGCAGCCAAAGTGTCTGGAAGACAAGCTGTGCGGTGTGCGCTTTCCTTTATTGAACCGTAAATAGGGATCAAGTACATGGAAGACAAACTATCGGCGTCCAATACTGAACTTGGATTGATTGAACGACATAGACTCCATATCAGTCAGCAGTCAGAAATACGTACCAAGTCCGATGGATCTGATAAAGATTGGTTCTTTGAAAATCGAGTGGCTCTTTCGGTCTCAGAAGCAGCTTTCGCACTAGGTGTATCTGTTCGCACTGTCGAACGAATGATTCGACGAAATGAACTTAGAATCCGCCGCCTAGGCAAACGCATTCTGATTCCGAAAGAAGAACTTGGAGCATGGCTCAGCCGAAAGGAATGAGCTATGTCCAAAATTGATAGAGCAGTGCCCAAACATCCACAGATTTATCGCGTTCATGATGTCGATAGTCTGGGAAAGATGAGCCCCACAAGCACGTATCGAGTTCGAAAGCGCGTAAAGGTTAACGGCAAGTGGAGTACAAAGGTGACAACCTTTAGCAGCTTCGAAGACGCCAAACATTTTGCGCGGCAAAAGTTCGACATCAACGTCATGGGTGCAATCCAAATGCGCTTTAGTGAAGTCCTCAGCAAGTTTTTGCACCATAAAGAATTTGAAGAGCTGCGCGCTCCGGGTACGATTCACGGTTATCGATCAAGAGCTAAGCATTTTAAATTCTTCGATGACCTTTCCATGCGCGATATCACACCTCAAGTGATCGACGGATGGGCGAATCTCATGCTTGATCCGCAGTACAAGGCACTTCAACAAAGCTCCAGAGCGGACTACGACCATGAACTGACTTTGCTTTCCGCGATCCTGAGATATCATCGCGAGTATTGGGATGAAACTTACGTCGTCCCAATTATGAGACGACACCGAAAGCGGCTTTGCCCTCATCGAAAATGTAAGGACGAGATTCGCTACCTCTCCGGTGAGCAAGAACTTCTTTTTCTTGAAGCGCTGAAGCCTTGGCCAGTTGTCCACGATATCGCCTTATTCCAGCTCCATACCGGGGCTCGCATCGGTGAAGCCGCCGCGATGGATTTTGGCGCGGTCGAATTTGTGAAACATCAGGTTCATATTCGACAACATCTTCACTGGGACCGAGTTAAGAAGGGGCAAATATCGATCTTAAAGGGCACCAAGGCCGGACCGGATCGAACCGTGCCTCTAACGTCGGAATGTCTTGATATGCTTCGCCATCGCTACCAGACACGCTCTGGATCGGTTGTATTCGCCGACCCCAAACGCGTTACTGGGTGGATGCACTACAGGAGTATTCAAGCCATCTATGATCGAGCTTTTGAGAGGCTTGGCTTTTCTCACCGTGGAACCCACACCCTTAGACACACTTTCGCCGTTCGCTTTCTCGAACAAACGAAGGACGTCTATGCACTTCAGCGGGCGCTTGGACATACGGATCTGGAAATGACGATGAGATATGCGAAGTACTCCAACGATTCCGTGCGAAAAGCGTTTCAAATTTTTCGCGGTGGAAGAGAAAACGCCAAAGGTGACGTTCCAAATTTGTTACATGGAACAAGCACCCAATGAGTTTTCTAAGTGATTTCAACAGGTCCCAAAGAACTGGCGGAGAGGGGGGGATTTGAACCCCCGGTACAGGTTTACCCTGTACGACAGTTTAGCAAACTGCTGGTTTAAGCCACTCACCCACCTCTCCAGCGGGATAAACTTGACCGTGAAAAACTGAAGCTGCCATAGGCCCCCCCTAGAATCAAGTGCCCGGAACCCCTAAAGATCCTTGCCTTATGGGCAACTAATGTCTAAAAACGTGTTTCCTAATTCAAGGAAATGCGCGCTCGTAGCTCAGCTGGATAGAGTACTTGACTACGAATCAAGTGGTCGGAGGTTCAAATCCTTCCGGGCGCGCCAATTTTTTCTTTCCCTTGACCTAATGCCAACCCTGCGACATTTTTGGCGAATTATGAAAAAGCTTTTCCTGATTCTGTTGCTCCCTGGATCCCTCGCCCTCGCCGCCGTCATCGGCACCAGCCCCGAAAAAATCGAGCGGGAATATGATGGCGCCCTCGTCGAAAAGCTCCATGTCGAAAACACCTCGGGCCGCATTAACATCACCGCCGGCGACCGCCCGCGCATCGTGATCACCGCTGCAAAGATTAAATTTCCCGAGAAGTGCGCTCTTATCACCGAAAAGTCCGAGTTCAACGAAGTCCTCGTGCGTGTCGAGCGTCCGGTCGCCAGCGAGTGCCAAATCGACCTTGATATTCAAGTGCCCAAAGAGATCTCGCTGAACTTATGGTCGGGCTCGGGGCACATCAATGTGGCCGGCATCCGCGGCAATCTGGTTTTCAATGTCGGTAGCGGAACGGTAAATGCCAACGGCGAATTCGCCAAGATTGACGGCAAATCCGGCAGCGGCGACGTCACCATCAACGGCATCGCGGGCGGCGGGCAGGTCAGCGTCGGCAGCGGTAATGTGAATTTAAAATTCTTAGAGGACCTTCAAGGTGCGATCGACGTGAAAACCGGCAGCGGTAACGCCAACCTCGCCTTCCCGAAGGGTTCCAAAATCAAAGCCGAACTGGGCGCGGGTAGCGGCGATGTTTCGAATGACATCGACACCTCCGACTCCGCCGATTTCGGTGTTTCGGTAAAAACGGGTTCGGGCGATCTTAAGATCAAAGCCTACTGAGGACGGATGAAACAAAAAGTCGGAATTTATTTTTGGGTGAGAGTCATCGTTATGTGCGCGGCTCTCGTCGCGGTCATCACCATCATGTTCCGGCTGAACTCGCCCCCCTCTAGCGAACTCAACATTTGCCCGACCCGAGTATCCTCCGTCGCCGTAATCGGAAGCATGGCACTCATGCAAGACGGCATGACTTGGTACCGCGCTAAAGGCGGCCAGCGTGAAGAGCTTGAGCCGGTCGCCGTCGAAAAGTGGTTCGGTCTTCACTGCAAGGTCGACATCGAGGCCGTCAGTGGACCTGCGCCCAAAGAAACCCATCCTTGGGTGACGCTGGCCTACGTTTCGGGCGTGCCGAAGACCGTGCAACGCGCGGAAGACATTTATATGTGGGATGGCCGCTATTTTCGCTCAACTGAATTGACCCAAGCGATGACCGAACTTGAAAGCTTGCCGTCGGCGAAGAAACCAGGCCAAAATTGAATGCAAAGCTTAAAGGAGTGCCCATGTTGCGCTTAATCATCGTTCTTGTCGCCGCGTTTTCAATTCCTGCCTTTGCGCAACCGCAAGGGAAGGCCCCGAACTCACCCCCGTCCCTCGATAATAATGGTGGCGGACGTAAGGGCATGGGCAAATCCAAGGGACGAGCGGGCCGTATTGGTAGCTATCCCGCCTGTGTGCCGCTCAAAGAAGCTTGCGAAAGGGCCGGATTCTCTAAATCTCAGCCGCGCAATTCGCCAAAAAACATCGTCCTCGGTTGCATGGCCCCTTTCTCCCGCGGTGAACGCATAACGGGCATCACGCTTAAAACCACCGATCCGCTGATTCAGCCTTGCATTGCATTTATAAAATCAAAATTGGACAACAAGTCCGCTGCGGACGGCGTTGCACCGAACGTTCCACCGCCTGCACAGCCCGCACCGTCTGCACCGAAGATGCCTATTGCTCCGGCAAAACCGGCACCTCCGGCCGCCAAACCGGCAGGCCGTTAGCGTCTTCGACCTCCGCGTCATGTCGGCATGAATTGACAACGAGTAAGGCGTTCTTTATTCAATAGATTCCCACTGTTCAGGCGTAGCTCAGTTGGTAGAGCAAGCGGCTGTTAACCGCTTTGTCGGGGGTTCGAGTCCCTCCGCCTGAGCCAATTTTCACTCTTCATTTTATGGTACCCGGCGGGGTTTCGCGTTTTTGGCGGAATCTTGATGGAGGGACTTGAGTCCTTCGGGCTCAACGCTTTGCCGTGCTCGCCTCCGCTCGCGAGGCGTCGCGTACGACATCGCTTCAAAACAGTCCGCTGGACTGCTTTGCCGCGATCGAAACCTCCGCCTGAGGCCGAAGTGGCACTCGGCTTGCTTTATTCATTAGCTCAAAGAGAGAGAGCGATATGAAGGCCATAAAACCGATCATCTGTTGGGCATTGGTGACCTTATTTGTAACGGCCGCGAACGCCGAAACTATGGCCCGCTCAAACGGCCAGAAACCTGTTTTCGATCCCTCCGCAGCGATGGAGCAACGGCTTCAGCGGGACGTTATGGCGGCCGTTCAGCAGGCGCAGATGACCGGCCATGCACCCGAAGGTATGGGCTTCTTAACGCCGGATTCCCGCCTTTTGCCGGACGCCGTGAAGAGAGCCGCCAACTCCGTATTTGCGATCGCCGTCCCTGCAGGCGACATCGTTAAAGCCAGCGCTCTCTTTGGCCCCCTCCCCCTCGAAGAGGTTATTCGCAAACTTCAGACTATTCCGAACAGTGCGAACTTCGGGCCGGCAGACCGCGCGATTTACGCCTACCAAGTGAATGAATGCATTCGCCAAAAAGTGCGAGACTGCCTCATGTTCGATGGAATTTCCTATGGAACCGCGTTTGTCACGGGTGACGGCCGGGATTTAAGAACGGCCCTGCATGTGGTGAGCGACTTTTCGAAAAACGCACGCGCTAAACGTGCCTCGGGTCAAATCCCGGTCTACCTCTTGGGTTCAAACGGACAGATCGTCTTTGGACCTCACAACGTCAGTGCCACGGTCGCCGCCACCTATGACGGCGCATTGGATGCTTCCATTTATGAGGGCAAGAATTTCGGTCAATTTAATTTGGATCAAGTTTTAATTAAGCTCAGCACGCGCATCGCCAATCCCATTCCCATCGCGGATCGAGCGCTTCGCGACGGCGAGCCGGCATTTATCGCCGGCGTCGCTAAACGAACTCAGGATCGTGCGATCTTCAGTGCACGCGACGCTGATGGCACATCCGTGAGAATCAGCCGAGGCACCGCGATGGGTTCAAGAAGCCTTATGGAGCGTCTTGAGAAGGCCGGATTTTACACGAACGAAACGGCGACTTCGCAAATGCTCCGCGAGGGAACGGCGGTAACCGCCGACGGCGCCCCCCGCTCATCGGGTGGAGCGATTTTGAATGCTAAAGGTGAAGTTGTCGGCGTTTATAACTCGGGGCTACCGCAGTCCGGAGCGGCTTTTCCGTTTCGGGTGAGTTACGGCGGGAACTCCTTGATCCAACCCTAAGAGTTAGATTCGCCGCCCTGATCTTGTAACTGAGGAATAGCAATTGCAGAAGCAAGCCTTTCGTAAGGGAAAGATGCTGAAGGCTCGCCATGGTAAAAAAATTCATCTCTGTCATAATTATTCTATCTATCCACGCACCGATCGCGGTGGCGCAGTCACATTCCGAATCGTCGAGACTGGATGCTCCGATCGCCCCTCTAAAGGCGCATTCTCTTCTCTGGACAAATCTTCGCGTCGTTGATCCCACCCTCAATGACCAAACTCCCTTTCGGCAAATCGTCACGCAAACGTTTCTCGCTCGTTTTCTTGCGAACTGCCCACTCGGTGCCCAAAACGAAGGGATGAGCCCCGAACCATTGGAGGTCTTGGAGCTTCGCAAGGCACTCCGAGAAGAAGGCCTGCCGGCCAATTTGACGGAAGAAGAACTAAAGGTCTTCGAATCCGACCCCGGGGATTTTCGCTTCCGGCTGCTTGATGACATTCAGTTCGTTAAGCGCTTTCATGGAGGAGGCAATTTCGCAAAACGGGTGAAATACAATGGGCTTCACTTCGTGATCGATTTTATCAAAGCGTACGCGGTCGAACGCATGCGCAAGCCCAGCTTCAGATTTAAGAACTATCTTGGTGTTTCTCAAGTCAACATGGACCAAGCCGCGGCCGTTATTGGCGAACTGGATGTAAATTGCGAATCACTGATTGCGAATTCGCACGTCGGCCCCGTTCCGTTCGAGCCGCCATTTTTTGCTAGAATCCGCGAAGCCAACAAACAGCACCGTCGGCAATTCGACATGGCCTTTGATCCGAAGAAAACACTGCATTAGTAATGTCATCTCCTCAACTGGGCTTACGGAAGGAGCGCTACCTGCCAAAAGCAAAACGTAAAAGCTTACCGCCGCCCAGGATCTTCACGGTCGGGCATTCCAACCGCTCCGCGCGCGAATTCGTCGAATTGCTAAATGCGTACAAACTAAAACTACTGATCGATGTGCGCACTATCCCGAAATCCCGGCACAATCCGCAGTTCGGCGGAACACGCCTAAAGAAAACCCTGGCGAAGCACGGGATCGAGTACGTGCACATGGCCAGTCTCGGCGGGCTTCGCCACACCACCAAAGATTCGCCGAACAAAGCGTGGAGGAACACGTCCTTTCGTGGATACGCGGACTATATGCAGACCGAGGAATTCAAGAAGAGCTTGCGTCGCCTGATCGCGCGCTCGAAGCGCAAACGTTTGGTTATGATGTGCGCGGAGGCCGTGCCGTGGCGATGCCATCGTTCATTGGTCGGCGATGCGCTCTTGATTCGTGGACTCCATGTGGAAGACATCTTCACGAAGTCGTCCCATCGTCCTCACCGCCTTACGCCGTTTGCCAAGGTGGCTGGAGAGAAGATCACCTATCCTAGTGTTCCCGGCCATCCACTCGCGCTTGCCACAAAAATGGAATCAGGCGAAAGCCTAAAAGCGAAAAGCACAAAAACCAAGCGCCTGCCGCGCAGGCAATCCACAAAGCGTAATTAGCCGGCCACAGTTGTGTGGCCAATAAGCGAAACATCGCCCCCACGCCCATGATCCAAATCGCGGCGCGGTCACTCCGCGTGAACTGCAGCTTACGCCCCGTATGTCCTTGGCAAATGCGAATCAACATCGCCGGGATGATAATCGCCATCGTCAAAAACACAAACGTGTGGGTTGCAATCGCGCCGACCACCGGCAAATTTCCCGCGACACGAAGACATTCCAAAACTAAATGCAGAACTATACCCAAATATCCCACATACATGACCGCGATATTGAATTGCGAAAGGCCCGCAAGCGGCCGCCACAGAAAAAAGCGAATCAATAACAGAGCAGCCAACAACGCCAGCGCCACCACGCCCAAGGGTAAAGGCAAAAACGGCTGAAACACCGAAAGCATCGCCAACCCTTTGATCGACATGTCCAAAGGTTTAATCCGCCGCAGTTGGATCGCCATCGCGCTTTTCATAAACTGCGTGACCGTGCGCTCAAGCATGACGATAAAGGCCAAGCGAAACAGCCCAAGGCTCATCACCCAGCCCGTAGCAAATGTTTCATCCACCAGAATCAGATTTTTCGCCACCACAAAAAGCGGAAGCGCGACGATAAAGAAATAGTTGTCGCTAAATGTATCTTGTTTTCTATATCGCACCAGGGACCAAACGACATAAGCCGCGATGAAAATCACCGAGCCGTTCACCAAAGGCCACCACAGTAACGCCGGAATATCGGCGCGAAATAAGATCACGGCGCGCTCCACGCACCAAGCCAGCACCGCAAAGGCTAAGGGAAATCCATGAATACCGCGAATCTTCACCCAATTTTTGCTGGCGGTCAGAAGAAAGCCGCCGATCATGGACCAGCCGAAGCCGAAAAACATTTCGTGCGCATGCCATTGTAGAGTGCTGAGTCCGCCACCCGGAAGCTGAATTGTGCCGCTAAAAGCCGCGGCCCAAATCAGCGGGTACAGCGCGCCGGAAATTATCGCCAAAGTGAAAAACGGTCGGAATCCCGCCTGCCATATCGGTTGGTGAAAAAAGTTTTTCACATGCTTCTTCGCATGTATTCATTTTTGGCCGACAGGGCTTCGCCCATCCGATTGGCGAGAGTGCCCCAAAGCTCGGCTTGCTCGGGGCGCAGGCTTGAGTTCAGCGCCTCCCAAAATAATCCAAGCCAGCGCGCTAAGAATTCTTGATTGAATCCAGCCTCGAAATGTTTTGCGACCGGATTGTAAGAAACGGCCAGATAGGGCCGGCCGCCCAGCCGCATCCACCAAAAATGTGTCAGACGCTCAATATGATGAGGCCAGTCGCCGACGGTGCTGAAGGGCACGCTCAGCATTTCGTCTTTTTCAACGACTCTATAAAATTTGTCGATAACCGTACTCACGTCCTGAAACGTAAACGTCACCGAATTCGCCGTAATGAAATCCGCCGCTTGCGGGCGCACCAGTTCGAACGACATATCAATCCCACTTCTGCTGGCGAAGTTCGGCCTCACCGGCCCAAGGACCCGTGTGGTCCTTCGTTTTTTCGCGCACCGATTGAACCGCCTCGAGCGTTATGCCATCAGACTTATTGCTCCAAGCTTGACGGACATATGTCACCACCGCGGCGATATCTTCATCTTTAAGCTGATCTTTAAGCGGCGGCATGGCCGCCTGAAACTTCTGCCCCTTAACGGTGATCTCGCCCTGAAGGCCGTGCAGCACGATCGCTGCGACCATCGCGGGAGAGCCGCTCACCCACTCCGAACCGTCAAGCGGCGGAAAGGCTCCGGGAATTCCCGCGCCGTTCGCCTGATGACAAGCCTGACATGTGGTGGTGAAAACTCTTTTGCCGTTTTCCACTAGTGCTGCGGGATTGCCACCCGCGGGTGGGGGTACCGCAGTCGTGACCGCGGTCCGGCTGTCGCCCGCATCCACTTTGGTGTTGTCCGTCTTTAGAGTTAAAAACGTCACTCCAAAACCGATAAACATCGACAGCAATATCACCGGCACATAAATAAATTTTATCGAGTTTCCTTCGACCGGATCCGGCTTTTCGTTGGCAATCCGATCTGCTTTGAATTTGTCCGTCATTTCTTCTCTCTCAGGTCTTGCGGTTCGCGGTCTCGTTGTAAACTTTTAAGATAAGCCACCAAGGCCTCGGCCTGGTGGCTGGGCTTGATCCAGCGCTTGGATTCACCGGGAATCTGCAAAGTATTTTCGCCGGGCGATTGATCCGCTTCGATCACCTCATATAAAAAGGGAAAGCCGGGCATGATGCTCCACTTGACCAACAGCCTTGGATTGTAGAGGTGCAGATGATTCCATGTGGCGCTGGGCTGGCGTGAGCCGATATTGGAAAGATCCGGCCCGGTTCTCATGGTGCCCAATAGGTGCGGGCTATCATAAATGTAATCCGACGGACGGCTTGGACGGCCCCAGCCGAATTGTTGATCCGCCCCCGCCGAGGGGTCGCGCACTTGTTGGGAGTGGCAGTACACGCAGCCATTCTCGATATAAACTTTGCGACCTTCGCTTTCCAGTTCGGTATACGGCGCCTGCGCGCTAAGGTGGCGGTCATTCACGGCTTGAATCTGAATCCGTGGCACGATCACAAAAAGAAACAACGAGAGAAGAATCGTGCTGGTTCCGCCGAAAACAAAAATGTAGGCCTTTTTCATCGCGCGCCTTCCTTTCTGTCCAGCCACATCAAATCAACGACATTGAAAAGCAAAATAAGATGTGACAGCAGCATCAATGTTCCGCCGACACTTCGGGTAATAAGATAAGGCATCGTGATCGCCACCGAAGCTTCAAAACTACCTTGCGGGTTTTGCAGTTCGAAGCCTTGTAAAAATCCTCCGATACCCAGCGCCACGGCATAAATCAGCACGCCGATCGCCGCGATCCAAAAATGCCAATTGATCAACCATGGATAGCGCCAGTCGCGGGCCAGCAAGCGCGGCATCGCAAAATAGATCCCGCCGAAAAAAACCATCGAAGTAAATCCATAAAGCCCCAGGTGGGCGTGAGAAACCGTCCAATGCGTAAAGTGCGTAATATAATTGAAATACCTAAGCGAATGCAGCGAGCCCTGAAGAGAACTGACGGTGTACATCATCGCTCCGAACACGATGAAGCGCAAAACCGCCGACTCTTTTAGTACGTGAAAATGCCGATACGCCGTAACGTGGTGATTGATGGCCACCGTGATGACCGGAATCGCCATCCCCACGCTCATGACAATCGAGAGATTCCCCACCCAAGTCGGAATTGGGCCGCCCAACAAGTGGTGGGCGCCGACTTGCGAATAAAAAAGGGCAAGCCCCCAAAAACCAAAAAGAGAAAGCTGGTAAGAGGCGATCGGCCGCCCGATAATTTTGGGTAGCAGATAATAGATGATACCCAGGCCAAGCGGCGTGACCCATAGACCCAGAACGTTGTGCGCGAACCACCAATTGGAAATTCCCTGCTCGACGCCGCTATGAAGAAAGTGCGAATTGCCGATGATGAAAAGGATCGGGAACCAAATCAAAGCGCAAATCGAATACCACATCGTCACGTACAAATGCTTTTCTTTACTCAACAAAATCGTTTTAAATAACGGAATCGCGATAAGCCCGCCGGCCACGGCCAAAAGAATATCCACGGGCCACCAGAACTCAAGCCACTCCAAGCCGTCGGTATATCCATAAAGAATTCCCAAACAGCCGAGTATCACGCCGATGTTCCACAATATCCCGGCCACATAAAGAACGTTCTTGCTTTGTAGCGGCACCTTCGCCAGACGCGGGACCAACCATAACGAAATCCCAAGACCTGCAAAACTCAACCAGCCATAAGCGATAATATTTAAATGAAGAGGCCGAAGCTTTCCAAACGTCAGCAAGCCTTCGCTACCGAGAAATTCCGGGCTATGAAATTTGAAAGAAACTAAAAGCCCGAGAAGGGAGCCCAGCACCAACCATATGACTGAGGACACAATAAAAAAGACGATGGGCCCGCGCGCGGATTGATCGAGTTCTTTCCATTTTTCACTCAGGCCGCTGCGGCTATCAAGTTCGGAATGGCCTTCTTCGCCGGCGGAGAAAATTGAGCTTGCGGCCTCCGGAGGAACCAAAACTTGTTTTTGAATGAGTGCCACGACAAATGCGAACATTCCCAAAACGGATATGGCAAATGTCAGGACAAGAAAAACAACTTTGGCATCCATAGAAACCTTCAATCTGAACTAAACACGCTTAATTGTTGTATTTGTTATGCAACTATTATAGACAACCTGTCAATGACCGAGTCTCAGGACGCCCCACTCATCTATTTTATTTCGGGAATGTGGTGCTCCACTTGCGCCAAAACCATTCAAGATGGTGCGTCAAAAATCACGGGCATCGCTTCGGCGGAAGTCAGCTATCCCAGCAAACTTCTGTTGGTTGGGCTGCGCGACCAGGCGGATCCAGTCGCCGCCGACGAAGAAATACGGAAAAAAGTCGAAGCGATCGGCTTCGGAATAAAAAAACAGTCCGCGGGCTGGCTTCAATCATTCAATGAAGATCTTGATCGGGAGCAAAAGCGCGGTTTGTCCACCGTTAGAATGAGCTTGGTGTGGTTTCTTGCCATGTGGTCGTCGATGATCGCATTTGCGGGCTACCTTGGCGGCGGCATCAGCACCGACGAGCGCTATTATTTTTCTTTGGCCTCGAGTGTTTTCGGCATTCCCGCCATTATTATCGGCATTATCCCGTATGCCCAATCGGGATGGCGAGCCCTAAGTTCAAGCCGGCTGTGGACACTTGACCTATTTATTTCTGTCGGCGGAGTCGCCGCCGTTTCGCTCACGGCGTTGAACCTGCTTTCCGGCCAAGCACACAGCTATGCGGACTCGGGCGCGATGATTGTCGCCATTTTATTGCTGACTAAGTTTATCGAAAGCTCAGTGGCACAAAAGCTTTCGTCCTCAATCCTCTTTCAAATTAATCAGTTTCATGACTTCACCGAAGTCTTCAAGGCCGGCGACTGGAAAAAGGCCCAAGCCTCGCAAATCAGAAAAGAAGATCGTGTCCGTGTCGCGCGCGGCACCACCGTCGCTTTTGACGGACGGCTTTTAAGTTCGTCCGCATTGTTGAATAGCCATCTTTTAAGCGGGGAAGATGCTTTATTGCCGTTATCCGAAGGTGACCATGTGCTGGCCGGTACGATCGCCCATTCGGATTTCGAAATGATCGTCGCCCAGCCTCTCGGATACCGCCGCATCGACACGTGGGCCGAGTCGGCGCTGGCCTCGGGAGGCGGCTCGCTCTCGGGATCAAAGAGATTTTTGAGATTAGAGAGTTCGCTCACCGCGGTGGCTTTCAGCGGAGCTATTGTCGTCTCTGCCGCGCAATGGTGGCGCGGCGGCACGCCGATCGAAACCGCCGAAGCTTTTTTTACCGGCATTTTGATCTTTTGCCCGTGCCTCTTTGCAAGCATTATTCCGATTTCAAAACAAATGGTTCACCTCACCCTGCTTAAAATGGGCGTTATCATTAACCGTACCGAGGCGTTGCTCGATTTAAAGAAAATTAAAAATGTTTATCTCGATAAAACCGGAACGCTTGAGGCCGCCGAGTCCGAACTGATTTGCCTGGATCGCCAAAACACCGACCGTATTCAAATTATTCTGCATCAACTCTCGCTGAAATCGCACCATCCAATTTTGCGAGGGTTGCCACAGCTCACCGGCCAAACCGCAGCGGCCGCGCCGCCCGTCCTCAGTGAGATTCAAGAATTTCCCGGACAGGGAGTCACCGCCACGGTCGATGGTCTTTCGCCTCTTGTCGTCGGCCGATTCGAATTCGTCAATGAACGAACCGGCGTTGCGCAGGTGCCTTCGCCTTATCCCGTTATCGCGCTTAACGGCCAAACCGCCGGTCATATTGTGGTGAAGACGATATTCAACCATCAGGCTAAAAATTTTTTAGGCGAACTGTTGAACGAATTGCCGCGTGCCGAAATTGAGATTCTCTCCGGCGATCCCCGCCTTGAGGCCGGCGCACCATTGCTGATGATCGCCCCTAAGCGCCTCATTTACCGCGGCGGCCTTAGCCCCGAAGAGAAGGCGCAGGCGATTCTTCCTCACAGCCTTTATATCGGCGACGGGCTTAACGATACCCTTGCACTTGCCAAAGCCAGCGTCAGTTGCCGCGTGGGGAATCGTGTCCTGGGTTTCGCGCCCGTCGATATTCAGTTGCAAGTTCCCGATTTGGAAATCATTTTGTCGGTTATGAAATATGCCAAAAGATACCGCCGGATTTTGTTACAAACGGCGCTGAGCGCGCTTTTATATAACGTGATCGCTTTTTCACTGGCGATTGCGGGAAAATTTTCTCCCCTGGGGGCCGTGGTGGCCATGCTCTTAAGCTTCGTCCTGCTTTTTCTTAGCTCGTCCCGACTTCTTTTACCCATACGGAGATCCCATGCGGCTGTCTGATTACACGGACTATTCGCTCCGCGTTCTTATTTATCTCAACCGGACAAAAGAGACGTCCACTTTGGACCGTCTGGCCAAAAGCTTAGCCATCTCGAGGAATAATTTGATTCAGATTTCCAGCCAACTTTCCAAACTCGGCTACATCGAAGCTTCAAGGGGCCCAGGCGGAGGCCTAAAAATACGTGAAAGCGCGGGCAAAGCCCGCATCGGCGAGATCGTCCAAAAGACGGAACAGACATTTCACATGGCTCAGTGTTTTACGGGCGGAAATGTCAGCTGTCCGATTTATCCACAGTGCGTTTTAAAAGAATGCCTGCAAGAAGCACTCGGGGCCTTTGTGTCTACCCTCGATAAATACAATCTCAATGATATTTCGCTTCCGCACAAAACCCGAGTAAGGAAGCGCCAATGACCGTCAGCCCCAATATGCCGGATTTCATGGGCGCACTCTTTAAAAGCGTCGACGACGGAATCATTGTCGGCGATATCAACGGACAAATCATTTTCGCGAACGATTCCGCAAGACGCATCAACGACAATGCGGATTTCCCGTCAAATCCGGACGAGCGCATTCTGCATTACTTTTCCGGCGACGGCGACGATCAGCCCATTAAGCCAAGCGACCTTCCACTTCGCGTAGCGCTTGCAAAAGGAGAGGTCCGCGGCTTTGAAACTTCGTACGTCACGCCGGCGGGGCATAAGAAAAATCTGATTTGCAATGGCCGCGCCCTTTTTGGTGCTCGCGGCGAACGAATTGGCGCGATTTTGGTTATGCACGACCGCACCGAAGAGCGCGCCGCAGCCGAGCAAAAGCGCGGGCTTGAGAATGAGCGCACCGATCTACTTAGGATCAACGCCGAGCTTGAACGATTCTCCGCCATTGCCGCCCATGATTTGAAATCGCCGCTGAATTCCATAACCCAGTTCGTGGAACTGCTGCATGAAAGCCTTGGCGACAAAGTCGGCCCGAATGAAGCCATACTTCTACAACGAATCGTCAACGCGGGCACAAGGCTTCGTGCACTTATCGACGACCTTCTGGGCTATGCAAGAGCCGGCAAGAGCTTGGGCGAAAAAGCTTCCGTCGATTTGGACGGTGTTATCAATGACGTACTGGCCGCATTGCGTGGAGAGCTGGGGCAATCAAAGGCCCTTGTCGATGTCGGTGCAATGCCGGTGGTTTACGGCGACCGAATTGGCATCTCCCAAGTTTTTCAAAATTTAATTTCAAACGCCGTGAAATACAGAAGTGAGAGCGCGCTGATTATAACGATCCGCGCGCAGGAAACCGAATCCCACTGGCACCTGTCCGTCAAAGATAACGGCATTGGCATCGCCGCAAAAGATCACTCCGCCGCTCTTGAACTTTTCAAACGAGTTGAGAGCACGACAAAATGCGAGGGGACCGGGCTCGGCCTCCCCATCTGTAAGAGAATTATAGAAGCCCACGGCGGGACCTTGATGCTGGATTCAGAGCGGGGGAAGGGAACGAATGTCCTCTTCACTCTCCCAAAATTGAATCTAAGCACGGGTAATTGAAACCACCTGCAGGCGCCGCGTTTGGCCGCCGGGAACGGGCCACTCGATAATTTCGTCCAACTTGAGCCCGATCAACGCGATTCCAATCGGCGCCAAAATCGATATCCTTCCTTCGCCCGCATCCGCCTTCTCAGGGTAAACCAAGGTGATCGTCGATTCACTTTTCGACTCGAGATCACGGAATTTGAGGGTGGAATTCATCGCCACGATCGTCGGTGACAGCTCGGAATCGGGAACCACGACGGCTCGTCCCAACTCCTCCTCCAGCTCCTCGGCGGCCGAGTTTTTGACGTTATTCGCCAAGCGCGAAAGCTTTTCGAAGTCGGTCGATGAAATATAAATATTCGGCAGTGTCTCTTCCATGTAGATCTCCTAAATCTGTATGTTTGAAATGAGAATTAAATCCTGGAGGCGAAACGATTAGATTTTCGTTCGCCCAAATAAAATGAAGACCTTGCTCCCGTGGAAGCAAAGGATACGCGTGGAATGTGATGTCTTCAGACTTTGTATCACGTTTAGTAGGTCCTCTATTTAGAAGTATAACAGCTTTGCTCGCCCGACACAACTGGACCGATTTTAGACATCTCAAGGCCGGTTTAGCTCATAGTTTTTAGGCCGGCGGCTGGCGGCGTCCCATTTTTTGGCGGATCTCTTTCAACTCCGAGTCCATAAACGAAGAAACCGTTTGGTCCCGGCTGCGCATCTTTTGAATTACCTTCTGTGCCTGCTCCAGGCGATTGGCCGCAACCAGATATTTCACATAGTTTTGCACGACCGTAACTTGCATGACCCGCGGTCGCGCTGCGAGCACATACTCGAAGTGCTTTGCCGCTTCGTCGATTCGGCCGGTCTCACCCAAGGCCTTCGCATAGAAGTAGTTCACTTCGATATCCCCGTGGCCGTTGGCAAAGTAACGGCGAAAAGAGTCGGCGGCCTCTTTGTACTTGTGCTGTGCCACCTGAAAGCGGCCAAGCCTCGCAAATTGGCGCGAATCCGCCCGCGCGACTTCGAAATACATTTTTTCGACGCAATCGTATTTTTTAAGGCTGAGGCAGACCTCGCCCATGTGTTCATAATCTTGCGGAGCATGCGATCCTAAAATCTCGCCGACCTGAAAGAAGACGGCCTCAACGCTATGATTTCCCCAATTCGCGACCAACATAAACCCGAGCACCAGCGAGGCGGAAAAGCCGATAATGGAATAAAGAAAACTTCTCTCCATTTTCTCTTCGACAACAATTTGATTGGCCGATAAGACGTGCCCGCAGCAGTCGCATATGATGGGAAAGGACCTTAGCCGGTCGTTGTTAATCTTCAACTGGCAGCGAGGACAATTTTGAACAGCGAACATGCTTCCCCCCCGGATCTCTCTAAAGGAAGTAGAAGCAAGACCTCCGCCAACCCGCGACCGCCTAAATGCGCGCTGGCCTGTATAGCGCGAAAACTTTGCCTTCATAATTGACGGATCGATTTGAGACGTACCAACCGGCCCCTGGCCTTTAACATACGAGCGAAAACTAGCATCTCCCATACCATCTTGCTCGCTAATGAAAATGAACCGCCAAAACAACCTGAAGATTTTTCTGCTTTTCCCCTTTCGCATTGAAGAAGGGGCGCTTCGCCGCTAGTCATTGCTCCATGATTTACATCTCAATGCTTCTCGTGCCGCTCTTGGCCGCGGCCAACGCCCTTGCCCAGACACCCATTCGTCAAGGCCTTGGCTTTGACTCCGCAATCTTGCCGGCCTTCAGCGATCAGCACTTACTTTCCGCGATCAAAACTTCCGTTGAAAACTCGGGCGTAAATCCGATTTTTACAATCACTATGACGCCCAAAACACTCGATCAGGTGCAGGTTTCGGTGCGCGGAGCTGAGAAGAGCGCGAACTTCGTTTGCACGGTCGACGGAGCGGGAGCGGTCTGTGCAAAAAACCGCGATAGCGCAACCTCAACCTCCTCCACTTTGCTGACACAACACGTGGAAATTCCCTTCGGGAATATAAAGGCCTATGGCTTCAAGTCTCACGACGAAGCCTTCTCACCTGGCGTCGCCGAGTGGGTCGCCATCGCCGTAGTTTCAGTTTACGCCGCAAAAAAAATCCTGAACAAGTTCACAACCGGAAAATTTCTTGCCTCACAAAACGACCATTCGCATTTCTTTTTGCAGCCCGCGGAAATGCGCTCTGAAATGGCAAGCAATAAGACGGCAATGGAAAATGCCCTCGCGAAAGCCGCAAATAATTTAGAAAGCGACTTGCTGCATGTGGCGGCACCGTTGGTTGCGGCCGCCGGATGCGGACATGATCACCACCGCGATCACGATCGTCATCATGAACTCGCTTGCGAAGGTGTCGACGCACCCTCCAGCGCGGAAGCGCAGCGAAGCCTATTGACGGCCTTCCCTCGTATGGCCGGAACGATTGCCAAAGATTTCTATAGTGAAATCCTCAGCCCAGTGATCGCCGTGGCTAAGTCCGCAGGCGACACGAACACGCGCAATCAGCTCCTAAGCTTCGCCGAGCTTGTTTCCCTGCGTATGGTGAAAGAGCGCGGCGTATGGCCGGCGGTCGCGACCGGTGCATTTACCGTGGTCAGCCAAGTGGTGTGGGAAGGCCTCGAAAGCATCGTTCTTCCCGCCGGAGCACATATGTTTTGCCAGGTCGGCAACATCGCCATCCTCGGCGTTGCGGCTTCCGCTTACACGGCCTATTACTGCTTGCGCCAGACGGCCGAACTGAAAGGCCTGACGCTTGCCCAGCGTGGGAGCGTGATCGCCCATGTTTCACGCCTCAATTGGCGCGCCAATCAAGGCGAAGATGCGAACCTCAAAGATCTCAAACCAAGTGAGAAGTTAGCGCTGTCCTTCCATTTACTTTTCAAGATGGTGGAAAAAGATGTGCGCAATGCGCGCAATCTCGGCGAAATCTCCAAGGCCGAGTCGCGCCAACTGGCCGCACGGCTCGGCGAACTCAAACGCGAACTGAATTTGATTTCGCTGAAGGCCGTGCTTGTGCCTGCGGACGATGCCGAGCTACAGGGCTGGCTGAAGAATTTGGCGGACCTTCATTCCTCGCTATTTCCGAAAGTGGAAACATGCGAAGAAATCCTCGTGCAAACCGCGGCTTCTTAGTTGCCGGAATTAAAAGCCCAGTCGCTTCCACAGTCGCGCTCGTAATAGCCTTTGCGTGAACTCCACGCGCAGAAATTATTCACTTCGTCGCTTTTAAGGGCCGCGCAATAGTCGTTGTGACTGTTAAACTCGTGCTTACCGGTCGCGCAGCCGTTTTCATTGATGTTGTAACTGTATCTTTCCGTCTTATTTTCCTGGCCGCAGGCGCAAACCAATAAAACCAGCGCCAACCAAATGAGCTTGTTCATAACTCTCCTTAAGCCCCGGCAAATTAACATTGCCAGCGGCGCGAACAAAAGATTAATTTTCAGGCCATGAAAAATCCTCTACCCTTTTTATTGAGCGCGACAGGCCATTACCGAGGCCGCGGCATTAACCATGAAACTCAAAAGTTTAGAGGCGAATTCACCCTAACTCCGGTGCTTGGCGGAAAAGCGGTGCAAATTCATTTCAAGGCCAGCGGCGCCGACCGAATGGTTTTTCATGAGGAGCTTTCGACCATTTCTTTGGATGCGAATGAAAATCCCCTTCTCGCCAATCTCAACACCAACATGCCCGGTTTAGTCATTCATGAATTCAAAGGATCGAAGCCTGAACTCGGGGCCAAGGAAGGGTTTATCTTCCAGTTTAACGATCCAGAAAACCGGCAAGTCTTTCGCGAAGAAATCTGCCTCGGATTTTACGCAAACGGGGATCTAAGTTACCGCTATTCGTGGGGCCTGCCGGACGGCGATTTTGGATTTCGCTCAAGCGTTCGCCTCGCACCGTTTACAAAGAAAGAACGGCCGGCATGCATTCAACACTGGTCGCAAAATCTTGATAAGGACAACTCCACATACGAAGGCAGCGACGAGCTGCTCAGCTACGGCGCGCGTTTGGGCAAAATCACCGGCCTCACGAAGATCGGCGTCCATCACGAAATCATGCCTCCTGCGCGGCGCACGTCGTGGCCTCACGCGGAAAGCCTGGAAGACGAGTTTGTTTATGTTCTTAAAGGTTATCCGCAGGTGTGGATTGACGGTGAACTCTATCCGCTCGAACCGGGCGATGCCGTCGGCTTTCCTTCAGGTACGGGAATTGCCCACACCTTTATCAACAACTCGAATTCCGAAGTTCATTTGTTGGTGCTTGGCGAAACGGCCAAAAGGGAAAACAAAATCTTTTACCCACTTCATCCGAAGCGCAATGAAGAGCTTAAAAGTTCCCTGTGGACGGATCGGCCTCAGCGGCCCTTGGGCTCTCATGATGGCCTACCGGATAAGTTCGAAGCATAAACGAGCAGGCCCCGCAGCGCTGAACTTTGGGCCACTCCTCCGCCTCGCGCGGAAGAATCATTTTATGCTTGCAGTTCGGGCAAGTGAACTCACCCTCAAGCACTTCGCCGGTTTCAAGCCATGTCGTCCAAAAGAAGACGATACCCACGATTAAAAATAACGGCGGTAAAATGAAGTGTAAAATCGGAACGAAAATCGTGAAGAGCGCGACAGCAAAGAAGATTCCGAATATTTTTGCGGAGCGGGAGAGTCTCTCATTTTTACTGAGGTCGCGGCGGATGACAAAACCTTCGGTCTTAATCCCGTCGACTTCGGTTTCAAGCACCAATCTTTGCGAATCGGAAGACAGTTCCATGAATTCCGATTCAATGCCTGGTCCGCTTATTGGTCAAGTTTGTTTTTATTAACCCTGGGACGCTTGCGACCAGTGCGGTGCGGGATAGTTTTTCTTGCCCTTAGGATCGTAATTCTCGCCGAATTTGCTTTCGAAGATCCGCAAAGACTTCTGCATCACCAGGATGTGTTCAACTTTCGCCTCTAAGACTTCCTTGTTCGTCACGTAAATGCCGGCCTTCGCATCCAGCTCAAGGACACGTACCGAATGAGTCAAAAGTTCCGCCAAATTTTCCTTTATCGCTTGGCGCTCAGCCTTTGACCGGCGCGACCAGCCGAAATCCGCGATGCCCACAACCTTCTGCTCCAGATTCATCCCGTAGCGCGTGCTTAACCCCGCTTCAATGGCCGAGGCCCGAGTGAGATGATCATTGCCCTCGCTGACAAACTCGCCACGTTGGTTCCGCCCAGAAGTGCAGCCCACGCCAACGGCAGTGACCAAAGCCAATACAGAAGTGACAAAAAAGCGCGGCAAAGCCATATCTCCACCCTTGTGAATAGAATCTACCCTAAGAGGAGCAAACGCGGTGCCCGAGGAACGGCTTTACCGGCGATTTTTATGAGAATAGGACGGCGACATAAGAGCCCACCGTGAAGGCGGCAAAAGCGCAAACAAACATGAGAAATGAAATTGTCATGGCATGAGCCATCTTTGCCTCCATTTTGGATCTTTCCCTTACGCAATTCATAGGCCGCTGTGCCCCCGTCCTAGTTCGTTTCTGGAACCAAATCCGCGCTTTGACCGGTACAAATTTCAAGACCGTCTAACAGTTCCATACGGCGGAATTATTTGGAGTTCCGCTTTTTCACGCGTTGAGCTAGAACGATGGTGAAAATGTCACAGCGACACTTATTTTTTAGCCTACTCTTCGTCATCTTCTCCAGCGCTTCGTGCTTCGGCGCTATATGCGAAGGCGAGCTGATTGCGACCTTTGATCGTGCCCCGAACGATGACAAAAACGGTTTAGTCACCGATCGGGTTCCCATTAATGTAAGCAATTTAATTCAAGGCTACAGGCGCGGGCTCTTCGCTTGGAAGGCGGAAGAAAACGGCATCGGGGAATGGTACAGTCCGCCTCGCCGTGGGATTCTTCGTCTTTCAGCTGTCCACTATTCCAGCCGCGATGAGCGCTATTTTCGGCAGCAAGAAAAGCTGGGCGAGTTGCGTGTGACCTTCGATCAAGATTTCGCCCGCGTCATCGCGGCATGCGCGGCGCAAGCGCGCGGGACCGGCCGTTGGATTTCCGAAACCCATGTTCGTGAATACACCAATCTTCACCGGGCCGGGCATGCTCACAGTGTGGAAGTGTGGCGCGGCGATAATTTGGTCGCGGGGCTTTACGGCGTTTTCGTTAACGGCGTCTTCAGCGGCGAAAGCATGTTCCATCAAGAGCGCGATGCCACCAAACTCGCCTACCGCGCTCTGATCGAGCACTTACGCAAGAGCGGCCATGTCTTCATCGACACGCAAATGAATCTTGGCCTGACGCAAAAATGGGGGGGCGAAGAGGTTCTCCGTTACGAGTTCTTGCGCTTAATCCGCGAAGCCCAAATAGCCAATCGCCGCTTCTAGAGTTTCCGCCCACGGCGCCACACCATGAACATTTGCCCTATTGACCTTCTTGTACTCGCCCCGCTAGACAAGGTTCATGCAAAAATTCTTACTCGCCGGTTTAATCTCGCTGTTATTTCCTATTGATTTTGTCTTTGCGGCGAAAAAAATGCCGCCCTTGCGCGACCGCAGATGCCGGCACCTATTGGAAAACTCTCGTCATCGCGACCCGCCGACGCTCGACTACGAAACATTCTATTCGAATTCATTTGAAGAAGACGTGCAAGCCGGCGGCGAGGATTGGTCTTGGGATGTAACCTATCCCTCCGATGATGCGCGCGATCCCGGCGACTTTTAAAGCAGAGTTCCTTGCTCCGTGTCCGGATCTTCGGCCGGCGCGTCCAATAAGGTTTTATTGGATTTTGCACCCAAAGCTTCGAAGCGGCGGGCTTGCACCAATAGGCGCGACTCGAGCCGCGTTCTGCCCTTGTCATACTCATCTTTCGCTTTGCCCAGATGTTTTCCGACCGCATCATAGGTGTCGGCGAAATCGCATATGCGTTTATGCAACTCTTGTCCCATTTCCGAAATACGGTGCGCATTTTCAGTCAGCTTTTGTTCGCTCCATCCGAAGCGAATCACTTTTAGTAAGCCAATCAATGTCGGTGGCGTCGCGATCAAAACCTTTTTCTGAAGAGCGAACTCAACGATATCCGGCTCCATCTCGAGCGCGGCATACAAAAACGATTCATTCGGCAAAAACAAGACCGTGAAATCCGCGCTGTCTTTGACCACTTCGGTATAGGCGCGCGCCGAAAGCTTCTTCACATGCTCTTTGACGTGGCGGCCATGGCGGGCCATCTCGGTGCGGCGCAATTCTTCGGTCGGCGCCTCCAGTGAATTGAGAAAAGCATCGATCGGCGTTTTCGCATCGACGATCACATTGCGGCCGCCGGGCATGCGCACGACCATGTCGGGAATATGGCGAGAGCCGTCCTCATCCGTGCTGAAACTTTGAAAGCTGACATCGGCATATTCGGACATCCCGGCAAGCTCGATGCAATTGCGCAATTGCACCTCACCCCAGCGACCGCGCACATGCGGTTTCTTTAAAGCATCTTTGAGCGCGGAGGTTTCCTTCGTTAAATACAAATGGGCTTCGGAAACTTTTTTAAGCTCGCTGTCGATCGTTTGAAACGCGCGGGCGCGGTCCTTTTCGAGCTGCTGGATCTGCTCTTGATATTTGATCAGCGAGTCCGAAACCGGCTTGATGAGCGAGTCCATCGCTTTATGGCGTTGCTCGGAATCCATTTTGTGCATTTCATTGGCGCGCTCAAAGGTCGACTGCGCCAGATTCAAGAATTGACCCATCGAGCTTTCCAAAGCACTGGCGGCAAGACCCTTAAAAGATTCGTTGAGCTCGGCCTTCACCTGGCCTTGCTCGACAATGCTCGCCTCAAGCAAGCGCGCTTTTTCACGCAAGGTCACCACTTCGGTATGCAGCAAAAAGTTTTGGGCTACGGCCCGCTCACGCTGGCGCCATAAGTAAACAAGACCGCAAACCGAAATAATAAGGAGCACGAGCAGACTAACGATCGTCAAAGTGAACATCCGACCACCCTAGGTTTTTCTAGAAAAAATTGCAATGCTCCGGTGACGTTTCCGCGCTCTTTTGCGTCGGGTTTGAGTCTGGAAGCCCGGTAAAAACGAGGGCTTCCGTGGCACGTCTCTTGGATTAAAGACTTTCGGCTGCGTTCACGGAAGAGGTCCAAGCCATGCTCCGCTCCCACATTCTTTATTTCCTGATCTCCATTTTCTGCGCGGCCGCCGTGGCGCAAGAACCTGTGGTCCCTGTTTACACGTTTCAGACTTGGAAGGAGCAACAGGTTCTCGAGGCGCAAAATCAGGTTTTACGCATCTCCGCGCGCATCTCACAACTCAAGCCGGTTAAAGCGGCCGGTGCTGCCGAAAAGGAATCCCTGCATTTGCGCAACAGCCGGGTGAAAAAGGTGGAGTCGGATCCGCTCACCTCGGCAGAACGCGACTTGCGCCGGGCTCAAGAAAGTTTACAGGCGGCTTCGAATTACGGAATGGATGAGTACATCGCGATTTATCTGCCTTCTCTTGCCGACCAGCCCGATGCGATTCAGTCGCTCACGCAGCGTTTAAGCAAAGAGGAACTTGCCGAAATCTTTAAGGGTTTGCTTAACAAAGCCGCCTCCATTGACGCGAGGCGCAACACAGCCCTCGTGGTAGATGCGTTGAGCCTTACTTCGCGCGGCAAAAATCCCTGACCCCCTTCGCACGCACAAATATTTAGCCGCTAAACTTGACTAAAAATCCCCACCCTCCATATTGGCAGTGGCAAAAAGCACATTTAAATTTGCTTTAGTTTTATTTAAGAGAAGTCGCGCTGCCGCGGCTTCGCAATATTAGACCCAGGAGGTATTTTTATGGCAAAGACTGACATCGGTGTTCGTCCGCTACATGACCGCGTTCTTGTGCGCCGCATGCCCGAAGAGATGAAAACCGCCGGCGGATTATTCATCCCCGAAACGGCTAAAGAAAAACCCCAGCGTGGTGAGATCGTCGCCGCCGGCAAAGGCCGCGTTCAGGAAGACGGAAAAGTCACCCCCCTCGACGTGAAAATCGGCGACAAAATCTTGTTCGGAAAATATTCCGGAACCGAACTCAAGCTTAACGGCGAAGAGTATCTGATGATGCGCGAAGAAGATATTCTCGGGATCATGAACTAAATTTTATGGGTCGCGGGTTACGCGTCCCTTTTGATATTGCGGGTCGCGGCTACGCGCCCCACTTTTAAAATTTTATTAATTAAACAGAGGAAAATATAAAATGAGCAAAGAATTAAGATTCAGTGAAGACGCGCGCAACTCGATCCTTCGTGGTGTGAACGTTTTGGCAAATGCCGTAAAAGTAACTTTGGGCCCGAAAGGCCGTAACGTCGTCATCGAAAAATCTTTCGGTGCACCCTTGATCACTAAAGACGGCGTAACCGTTGCTAAAGAGATCGAACTCGAAAACAAATTCGAAAACATGGGCGCGCAAATGGTTAAGGAAGTTGCTTCCAAGACCAACGACGACGCCGGTGACGGAACCACGACGGCCACTGTTTTGGCACAAGCTATCTTCCGCGAAGGCGCGAAGATCGTTTCGGCCGGCCACAACCCGACCGACGTCAAACGCGGAATCGACAAAGCCGTTGCAGCCGTAGTTGCTGAATTGAAAAACATCGGTAAGCCCGTTAAAGGCGACAAAGAAATCGCGCAAGTTGGAACCATCTCGGCCAACAACGATAAAGAAATCGGCGAAATGCTCTCGCAAGCTATGGCCAAAGTCGGCCGCGAAGGCGTTATCACGGTTGAAGAAAGCAAAACCGCACAGACTGAACTTGAAGTCGTTGAAGGTATGCAATTCGACCGCGGTTACCTCTCTCCTTATTTCGTAACCAACGCGGAACGTATGGAAGCGGTTCTCGAAAACGCTTTCGTTTTGATCTACGACAAAAAAATCAGCTCGATGAAAGACATGCTCGGCGTTTTGGAAGGCGTGGCTAAATCCGGCCGTCCGCTTTTGATCATCGCGGAAGATGTTGAAGGCGAAGCACTCGCCACTTTGGTTGTGAACAAACTCCGTGGCACTTTGCACGTAGTTGCGGTTAAAGCTCCGGGCTTCGGCGATCGCCGCAAGTCGATGCTTGAAGATCTTGCCGTATTGACCGGCGGAACTTTGATCTCGGAAGAAGTCGGCCAAAAACTCGAGCAAGCCACGATCAAAGATCTTGGTAATGCAAAACGCATCGTGATCGACAAAGACAACACCACGATCATCGACGGCGCCGGCGAGAAAAAAGCCATCCAAGCCCGCGTTGCTCAAATCAAAGCGCAAGTCGAAGAGACCACCAGCGACTACGATAAAGAAAAACTGAAAGAGCGCCTGGCTAAATTGTCCGGCGGCGTTGCGGTCATTCACGTTGGCGCACCCTCTGAAGTTGAAATGAAAGAGAAAAAGGCCCGCGTTGAAGATGCATTGAATGCAACTCGCGCAGCTGTTGAAGAAGGAATCGTGGCCGGTGGCGGAACCGCTATCCTCCGCGCTTCACGCGTTCTTGCAACCATCAAAGTTGATACTGATGAACAACGCGCCGGCGTTCGCATCATTCAACGTGCATGTGAAGAGCCTATCCGTCAGATCGCCAGCAACGCCGGTCTTGATGGCGCGATCGTTCTTGACCGTGTACTTGCCGAGAAGAGCCCGGCTTGGGGCTTTAACGCTTTGACGGAAGAATACACCGACCTGTTGAAAGACGGCGTTATCGATCCCGTTAAGGTTGTTCGTTGCGCTCTTGAGAATGCAGCCTCTGTTGCATCCTTGATGCTCACGACCGAAACCATGATTGCTGAAGCGCCGAAAAAAGAAGGCGCCGGCGGCGGCGGAATGCCGGGCGGCCACCCCGGAATGGGCGACATGGGCGGAATGGGAATGATGTAATTTCTCAGAAACGGACATTTGGAGATCCCGGTTGCGGGATCTCCGGATATAGGGAGATCTCAATTAATGAGAACTCCGGATATCAGAAAAGACCCGGGCATGACCCGGGTTTTTTATTTGGAGCTTGCGATGCTACGGCTAGATTGCGTGGTCTTGTCGATGCGAGCGTAGAACGCGGTGTAATTTCCGATCACACGGCTGGAATAAATCTTAGGTTCTTTATTCGATTTCAATAAACGGCGTACATTTTTTGAACCCATGTTGTAAGCCGAAACGTAGCGGGTGCCATGGCCCATAAAGCTTTTGCGGAGTTGGGCAAAATAAGTGGCGCCGATACGGATGTTCACTGCGGGATCCTCAAGATCGATCTGTTCACTCTTCACGCCGGCCTGAGCCGCCAACCACTGCGCGGTCTTCGGCAAGATCTGCATCAAGCCGATCTCGCCATGGCTGCCGCGTGCTTTGGGATTAAATGTGCTTTCGGTGGTGATGACAGCCATCAAAAAAAGAGGGTCCATGCCATGATGATTGGCTTCGCTAATGATGGAACGGGCCACTTCAAAAGCGCGATGACGGTAAGCCTCCGGCAAGGATTTGCGGACGGTGTTCAAGATGAACGGGCGCAGGTCGCCTTTTGCATCCATCGAAAGAAGCTGCGTTTGTAGACGGCGCGGGAAAAGCTCAAGTGCATGCTCAAGTTGGCCCTGGCCCTGAACGCGGGGCAAATCCTTGGGGCTGTCCGTAACCTTCGGCATTCTTGTTTTCACGCCGGCAGCCAGAAGCGCGATCAGAAGGAGTGCCGCCAGCCAGTGATATTTGTATCGTTTTAGTAAGTTCATACCCTTACATAGAGCAACCCCCCTACCAACTTATAACCCATTGATTTTATTGAATTATTGAAATAAGACGCCCTTAAAATCGAGCCGGATTGTCGATGTTCAGTGCACCCGTCTAGTGATCACTAGTCGTCTCAATAAGGTACGCCGTTCCCGATAGGCTCAAAGGCCCAGTGGGCCTTTGAGGCGTACCTTATCTCGTTTAATTTCTAGAACATGTAGTACAAGCCGCCAGATAGGGTCGTGTATTTGTGACTTGAGCTCGAAGCAGGTTCAGCCCGGCTACCGGTTCCGCTGAAGTTTGAGGAGTACATTTCGAAGTCTAAGTTGCCTTGCAATCTGAGGCGCTCACCGAGCTTTTTAAATCCAAGCACGCCGAATTGTACCACCTGACTTTTTGAGCTGGCGCCCGAGGTGACCGGCGACTCTTTAACGTGGGGATTCCAAACCATGGAGAATTCGCCGCCGATTCCATACTCGCCGCCGGGGCCGAGCGGTGCCGAACCGTTTACGCCCATTTTAAAGCCCGAGTATTGCTGAGTCAGGAAAGCTTCGGGGGCCGCATTATCGGTGTAGAGCTTGTAGTTCATGTAGCCAAGATAAGGCTCCGCGAAGGGCGACCAATTGTAGGGACCGAACCGTAGCCGGTAACCGATGCCGGCTTCGTAATAGCTCATCGATTGATTGAGATCTTTCGGGGATGAGCCGCCGCGCGGATTCGATACGCCGACAATCCCTTGTTTTAAGCGTGCGTGAAAAGTCCATTCGGGCGTGACCCAAATTTCACCTTCTAACAAAACACTTGGGGCAAAATCGTTGCTGCTTTCAAGACCGCCCGCCGGCGCAAGGGCTTGGGTGTTTTCTTTGAAGCGGCTCAAGCCTAAGCGCGCGCCCACTTGGCCGAATGAAGCCGGGCTTTCAGGTTGCCAGGCCTTCGCATTTTTACCGAACGCGATGTCGCCGTCTTCACGAGTGGTTAGGGCTTCTTCCGCCGTCGGCGTTAACGATAAGCTGTCGCCGGAATAAGTGACAAAATCGATCGGGCCGATCTTAGCGTTTTTTTGGATCGCGCCACGCTCTTTTTCACTGACCACCACGCCGAAACTTAAGGTGTCTTCGACTTTCAAAACTTTGATCCGCCCAAAAATCTCTTTTTCGGTACGCACTAAAAAATTAAATTTCGGATGGCGATGCGCCTGGATAATTTGGATCACGCTGAGCAGTTGGTTTTTTTGAATTCCGTCTTTCAGGCCTAAGTTTACGGTCACGCGATTGGTTTCGCGGCTAAGTACGCGGCCGGAATAGGGAAGGCGCAAAACGATCTCGTTGAGCAGGCGCTGAATCTGTTCTTTAAGATCGGCGATATTGAACTGCTTGTAATCTTTAAGAATGGCTTGCGATAAAAGTTTGCCGTCTTTATTCAAGAACAAACTCAAGTGAATCGTTACGCCGTTCGGCCCTTTTGTAATGCGCGAAACGAAGAAAGCATCGGCGCCGACGCCTTGGCTGACTTGCAAAGCTTTTTCCGGCGAAGCCTCAAGCTCTTCAGGCGAAAAAATCGGACCGGAGTTATTGACCGCCACAAAATCCCAGCGATGCATTTTATCCAGGAGCGATGTGAAATGCGCTTCCAATGGACGCGCGTAAATGCCCTGCAAGTTATCGGTGAACGGAAGCAGCGAAACCTTTTCGACGGTCAACAAATCATCGACGTCGCTGTGATATATGCCTTTTGCGGAGGAGGTGGCGACGTCCTGGGCGAAAGTCCTGTAGCTCATCGATACACCAACAAGCATTACGGCCGCGATAATTTGAAATCGTCGAAGGAGTAGACAAAGCACAGATATTTCTCCCTTTTTTAGTCTGCATGTGGCCCCACATTCAGGTCAATTGGCATAAAGTCCACCAAGACAAAAGCCGATCAGGACTTGAGTATGAGTCGAGCTATTCAATACCTTAGTCTAATACTGCTGATCTTGAGCGCGGGTCCCGCTTTCGCGCAACTGGACTCCACGTCGGCTATTCTCCTGCGCCCCAGCGGCAAGTCACCGAGCAAAAAAAATCTCGATTCCACCCGGTATAAAATTCGCGCACCCGAATCGCGTAAAGATGACGACGAAGAAAAACCGGGGACAATGATTCCAACGCCTGTGAAGCGTCCCACCAAGGCAACGGCTTCCGCCGAAGTCACCATTCCCGCGGCAAGTGAACCGGTGCCTTCGCCCGTTCCGCCCGAAGAAAAACCCGCAACACCTAATATCGAACCCGTGATCGCCGCGCCAACCTCTGCCACTGCCTCACCGCCGCCGGTAACTCCTCCGGCGCAGTATCCGGTGACGGATCAAGTGCGCGACCTTATTTTGGGCGGCACTCAGGGCGATATTGAGGAATATAAAAATAAGATCCATCCGCAAGATCCACGCGCGAATGTCGTGCAGATCTCTCTGGCGCCCGCCTATTATTATAATTCTTCGCAAAGCGGTTACTCTTACCGGCGCTACACTTCAAACGGCCCCGCCATGGGACTGGGAATGAACTTGTGGCTGACGCCTTTCTTCGGCGTGCAATCGCGCTTTTTCAGTAATATGTCGTCAAGCATTCGCAGCGGCGGCACCAATATGGTCCCGACGGATATTCAAACTTTGGAAGCCGGCATCCGCTTTCGCAAGCATTTTGGGATGTCGCGCAAGTCCTCATATCTGACTTGGGGACTCGATTATTATGACTCTGCAAACAAAATCAGTAAGGCTGCAACGACCGCGGTAGGGCGCAAATCAAGCGGCCTCGGCGTTTCTCTTGAAGCCGTGATCCCGGTCACCAACGGCTATGCCAACACTTTGCAGGTCGATATTCATCCGCGTTTGAAGCACACCGAAACCAGCACCGGCGCCGACGCGCACTCGGGCGAAAAACCTGAAACCAACGGCATCGGCTTCGGCCTCGGCGGCCAGTGGACTTTGGATCGGCGCAATCAAGTTTTCTGGAAAGCGCAATACAGCGTGGAACGCAATCTCTTCAAAGGCCCGGCTTCGCAAGTCGATCCACACACAGGAGAGACTCCTGACGGCGTGAGCGTGACAAATAGTACGGCGGTTATTTATTTCGGGTTCAGCTGGGGATCTTGATATTTTGAATTCATGTAAAACATGAGTCGCTGCGCGCGCCGGCCTTTGCGGATGCGGCGAAAGACAACGTAAATTGCAATAGCCAAAAGAATGACCGCCCCAAGTGACAATTGAATGCGCTCCGCGACTTTCATCGCCATGTCTAAATTCTCACCCAGCCAAAAACCAACGTACACCCAAAGCGGCACGCTGATCAGCGCCGCCAATCCATCGAGCGCGTAAAAAACAAGCGGACGCACGCCCATAATTCCCGCCATCAAAAAAACCGGCGAACGCAGACCGGGTAAAAAGCGCGCCGTAAAACAAATGAAATGGGAATTGCGAATGATCTTACGCTCCGCCAACGCAATTCTTCTCGGAGTCATGACGGCGCGGATCAGCGGCAGGCTAAACGCCTTGCGCCCATAAATGCGGCCCACTGTATAAAGAAACGCATCACCCAAAATAACGCCGGCAAAACCGGCGGCGATGGCTCCGGGAAAAGAGATCGAGCCCAAAGAGGCAAGAATTCCCGCCGCGATCAATGTAATGTCCTCCGGCAGAGGCACACCTAGACCACAGATCAGTAACAACCCGACGATAGCAGAGTAAGCGGTGTAGCCGTCGAGTTGCGAAAGATTGGTTATTAACGCTTCTTTGAATGAAGTCATACCCGACCGCTTAGAAACCCTTTGGGGACTGAGGTTGGAAGACACTATAATAACAGACTATGGGAATAAGACTAGTCATAGTGGATGACGCCCCGTTCATCCGCGAAGTTCTTCGGCATACTTTTATGAGCACCGAAATAGAGATCGTTGGCGAAGCCGCAGACGGCGAAGAGGCGATCGAGGTGGTCACTCGCCTGCGCCCACACGTTGTCCTCATGGACATCGTGATGCCTCGTAAAAGCGGCATCGAGGCGGCCTCCGAGCTGACGAAAGCGCTACCGGACATAAAGATCGTGGCATGCTCGACGGTGGATCAAAACAGCATGATCATGCGCGCCCTCGAAGCCGGATGCTGCAATTACGTGACGAAACCCTTTCGCGCAGAAGATGTAATTAATGCCGTGCGGAGCGCGGCACTCGGAAAACCCAAGGAGGCAGGAACATGATGGATTTTTTATTTTTCATTAAAACATTTTTCTTAACAATTGCGATCGTGCTGGTGATGCAAATTCAGGTCGGCGATCACAGTTTGGAATCGCATGCGATGGGATGGGTGCAAAGCTCGGCCGTGGTGGCCCCGCTGAATATGGTCGCCAAAGGCGCCGCGAAACTCGTCCGCGATTTCACTCAGACTGTTTCGATCAGCGTAAAACGCAATAGCAAAAAGACGAAGAAGGAAGTGACACACGTCTCTTCCCCGTCTCAAGACTAAAGAGTTATTTAATACCTTTTATATCTTCCAAAGACGGTTGCGCGGCAGCCGTTTTGGCAAAAATGGTATCGACCCTCTTTTGACTGTTCGCTTGCGAGCTATCAGAAATACTTTCTTTATTGCGATTAGCCGCACAGTTAAAAGGCTTCGATGCGTCCGAAGAAGCATGCGAGAATTGCGCGCCCATTAATAGTGCCGCCGCAGCGATAAACATTTGGAACTTCATAGGATACTCCTCATTTGAAACCTAGTGACATAAGCTTGTATTGCTAAGGCCGTGCCGAGGCTGATTTCTTTCTGGGGAGACTTGAGGCCAAAGGGCTGTCTAAAAAATATTCGGGTGTTGGCGGTAAGGGGCCTGTCTCATTTTGAGACACGTCCCTATCGCTCGGTGGTGCTCTCAGGAGGCGGTCCTTTACGATTTGGATCCATGATCCAGTCGACAATCTTTTTAGATTCGGCGGCTGAGCGAATGCCCGCGGATTTTGAATTAACGGCGCTCCAGCAATGTCCGTCGGGGCAGGTCTCACTGATCACGGCTTCGGTCGACCCCTCGCCCGGGGACGTCTCTGCGTAAGTATTAAAGCCCGCCAAAATCATCCCCGCCAAAGCCAACTGAAGAACTATAAGTCTATTCATAATTCCTCCTTAAAGCGGCGTTTCGCTGGTGGCCGGCGCGATGATATCGAGCAGGTTGTTAAATATGCTCGCGACCTGTACCGCCACGTTCGGACCTTCTTTACTGTCCACTTTCGCGATTTCACCGTCAGACTTGTAAGTCACTTGGATCGTGCCGAGGCCCGGGCGTGAAACAACCCATGGTTTGCCGAACTTCGCTTCATATTTAATTTTCACCAATTTTTTGGACTGATCTTCGATCTGCGAGATACGGCCTTGCGGATCATATTGCAACTTTACACTTTGCCCTTCGGAAGTGTCGGCGGTGATCAGATTGCATTTTTGCGGCTCATACGCAAATTTCGTGCGCACGGTTTTTATAAGCTTTTCGCTCTTCGCCTGGGCGGTCTTACGCGTCTGCTTATTGTCGGAAATCGTGTTGTCATCAAAAACCTGGGTCGTTAGCTGCGAAACCTTATTGCAGCTATTCTTGTATTCAAAAGCCAGGGTACGACCCGGCTCCCTTTTCGTTTTCACGAAGCCATTATCAAAATACGTATAGTCGGTCTTTTGATTGTCGCGCAAAACCGAAATCGGTTTGCCGAAAGTTTCATGGTACACGATATCTGTCACGCTTGAGTTGATCTCCGTGCGAACCCGGTAAAGATACACGCCCGTGCCATCGGGCCGTGCGCGGTGGAAGAATTCGTATTTGCTTTGGTTGGTGATTTTTTCGCCGCACTTCTTAACGACGTTCGACCAAAAATGATTTTTAGGGTCGTCTTTGCTTAATTGATACTCGTAAGTCTCAATGCAACCCTTGGGATTGCGGAACGACGTGACCCAGTCTTTATCCTTATTGTAGGTCAAAGCTTTGTAGGTATTGTCAAAATCCACGCGTGTCAGATTGTGGACGTCGTCGTACTGATACTTGAACTTCTTCCCTTTGGAATCGGTGACTTCGGCCAAGTCTTCGCCCTTGATCACGTACTTCGCGTTCAAATTATTCGGTCCGATGATCTCGGAAACTTTTTTATTTGCCGGATTGTACTTAAAGCTCAACTTACGGCCCAAATTATCGGCCACGCTCTGAAGCGTGTCGCGCTCCCATGTCAGCTTTAAGTAATTTTGGTTTTTGTCATACATGTGGGTCATGTGGCCCGTAGCCGCATCAAACAATTGGTATGTGCCGTCGCTAAGCGTGCGCTTGTAAACACCGGCCTTTAGCGTGACATTCTCGGCCTCTTTGCCGTTCGCCAAATACGTCACGCCGTCTTCGACTTTTCCCTTGATGTTCATGCGGCGACTGAATTCTTCGCGCATAAAATCATTGGTTTTCAGTTCTTTCTCAAGGTTCGCGGTGTAATCGTCTTTTAAATCGGGACGACGGCGCTTCACCTCGGTCATGATCATTTTAATCGTATGATCGACCTTCGCCGGATTGAAATTCTTCGCGGAGAAGATGACTTCCATCCCGCCGCCGCACTCGGTGAGTTTCACATTGCTTTCCGGCGTGACCTCGACACGGGTCTCGTAATCCGAACACCAGCCGAATCCGAAGAGCCCATTGAACAACGAGCGGCTGTTGTACGAGCGGTTTACGCGCAAATCGTATCCAACCCCGGGAACGGTCAGATCCGTCCAGCTTTCCGAATAATTGGCGCTTTTCATGTCGACGATGGCAAAAGCGGACGATGTAAATAGAAAGGCGAGAGCAAGAAAGATGTTTTTCATTGATTGTCCTCTACACCTTAATGGTAACAATCTTTTTCATCACGAATAAACCTATTACCTGCAGGGTTAGCATTAGGGCCAGGCAGACCCAACCCAAAGGCTTGGTGAATAGGGGCATCACATAGTTGGGATCCAAGATCAGAAAAATACCGAGCAGCAGCAGCGGGACCAAGGTAATGATCACGGCCTGCATCGTTCCTTGCGCCGTTAAGGCTTCGATTTTCTTTTCGACTTTCTGGCGTTCACGAACGGTGGTCACGATTGTCTGAAAAGTTTCGGCCAGATTACCGCCCGTTTCCTTCAAAATATTCACCGCGGTCACGAACATCTGCACGTCTTGGCGGGGAATGCGCTCGCCGAATTCATTCAAAGCTTCTTCCACCGACATACCCAGTCGCACTTTATTCAACACCAACCCGAATTCCTGCGAAATCGGGCCGTTGATGTTCTCCACCACACGCTCCATACTTTGCGTTAAGCTTTGCCCGGCTTTGATGCCGTTCGACATGATTGTCATCCCGTCGACCATTTGGTTGATCAGCCGGCTGCAGCGCTTTTCCCACAAATAGGTCATGATGATTTTGGGGGCGGTCCAGCCAGCCAGCGTAAATGCGCCGCCCAAAATAATGCCCAAAATAAAATGCGGCCAAACCACCAGAAACATCAGCGCGCCGACACCAAAGCTTCCGGCGAGCATCGTATAGGTCACTTTCTGGCGATCCGTGGTGATGAACATACGATCCATCAGCTCAAGAACTTCCTCGCGACTACCCAGGCTTTTGCGGTGCAAGTAATCCAAAATCCGGTCCGAGGTGAAATAGGAAAAGATAAAAACCGTGATTCCGAAGAGCGGAATAAAAATCGCCTCGTTGCCGATGAAAAAGCTCATGTATGCCCTCCGGTGCCCGTTTTCTTAGGAGGTGCGGCCGGCGCCCCGCCGATGCGCGGAATGGACGGCGGCTTAGGACCGCCGGCACTCGACGAGTGCTTGGGTTTCGTGGCGGCGGCTTCACTGGAAATAAATAGATTGCGCGGGATACTGACGCCCTTTTGCTCAAATTCTTCGATGAACGTGGGAATCAATCCCATCGCTTGGAATTGCCCGACGACTTTGCGGTTCTTATCGAAACCTTCTTCTTTAAAGCGAAAAATTTCTTGCAACGTCACCGTATCGCCCTGCATGCCGCAAACTTCTGTGATGTACATAAGCTTACGTGAACCGTCGGAAAGGCGTGAAATCTGAATGATCAGTTGCACCGCTCCCGCGATCTGCTCGCGGATGGCTTTTGCCGGAAGCTCCATACCGGCCATCAAGCATAAAGTTTCCAAACGGCTGATCGCTTCGCGCGGCGTGTTCGCGTGGACCGTGGTCATCGAGCCGTCGTGACCCGTGTTCATCGCCGCCAACATATCGAGGGCGGCGCCGTCACGGCACTCCCCCACCACGATGCGGTCGGGGCGCATACGCAAAGAGTTTCGAATCAGATCGCGAATGCTGACCTCACCGGTTCCTTCTAAATTCGCGGGCCGGGTCTCCAGTCGCACCACATGCTCTTGTTTCATCTGCAATTCGGCCGCGTCTTCCACGGTCACAATGCGCTCGTTGGCGGGAATGAAACTCGACATCACATTCAGTAAAGTCGTTTTACCGGAGCCGGTACCGCCCGAGATAATGATATTCAAACCTTGCTCGACGCAAATTTTTAGAAAGTCCATCATCGGGCGGGTCATCGATCCAAAGCGCTCGACGTAATCTTTGTCGGTGATGCGCTCTTGCGGGAACTTACGGATCGTCAGTGCGGGTCCGTCAATCGACAGCGGCTCGATGATCGCGTTCACGCGAGATCCATCGGGCAAGCGCGCATCGACGTAAGGCGTTCTTTCATCGATACGGCGACCAAGGGGCGCCACAATCCGCTCGATCACGTTACGCAATTGTAAGTTCGAGGTGAACGTCGTTTGCGAAAGCGTCAACTTGCCGCTTTTCTCCACGTAGATCATATCGCAACCGTTGACCATGATCTCCGTCACGGTCGGATCCGCCAGCAATTCCTCCAGCGGCCCAAGGCCCAAGGCTTCATCCAAAGTTTCTTTGATCACGCGTGAGCGGTCTTCGCGCGACATGCCCGGCGACAAACGGTCGGTCAAATCCGAGATCGTGCGCTGAGTTTTGTTTTTCAACTCTCGCGCCTTCACTGGATCGCCGTCGGTCTTCATCACATCGGCCTTCAAGTCCATCTCTTTGATTAGGCCGCTATGAACCTGCATTTTTAAAAGCGTAAGCGGGCTCAACTGCTTACGTGAACCGCGCTTCGCGTTCTTCGGATCCATCATGCTGGGCAGGCCGGAGCCGCCTGCTTTTTCCGATGTCCCGCCGCCGACACTTTCCTTGGCGAGGTTGGTGATCTTAGGGCGTGACGCCGTTTTTAATTTTTGTAAGACACCGCCGGTCAGCTTACGCACCAAATCGTGATAGGCCGATGACATGGGGCTGGTGGGTGCACCGATAACGAAAGGAATCGAGCGCTGAAGCGCGTTCGTCGCCGCGGCGTCATCCTGCGGGATCGAGGCCAGCACCGGCCGACGCAAGCTTTGCGCGATGGCGTTGGCATCAAGGCCGCTGCGATTCACTTTATTCAAGCAGATCTGAATGAATTCGCCAGGCACCGACATCGACAACAAATCGTTCATCAAGCGCCGTGTTTGATTGACCACCAAAACTTCCGGGGTCGTTACGACAAGGATCGCCGTCGCGTCCTCAATCAATCCGGTTTGCACCGCTTCGAGTTCACTGCCGACATCGACGATAATGTATTTGTAATGCTGGCTCATGGCGCCGATCTGTTTGCGCAATAAATCGACCTGTACATTGAAGACCTGATCGGGGCCTTGGACCGCGCCGATAAAATTCAATCCCGAGGGATGGGCTGTGACCAGCGCGCTCACCGACTGCGGCGTGATCGCACCGGCATAGCTCGCTAGATCCATGACGGTCTTGTGAGGACGAATTCCGGTGATGAAGTTTTGATCCCCGCAGCTTTTCGGATCGCAATCGATCAACAGCGTTTTGGCTTTCATTTCCTTGATAAAGGCATGCGCAAGATTCGCGGCAAATACGGATTTACCCACGCCGCCTTTGCCGCCGATCACCACGATTAAATGTGAACTTTCATGAATGGACAATGGAGCTAACCCCCCGAAATCTTATCGGAAGAAGCACGGCACTCCTGGAGGTACGGCGCCCCTTCCCCCCAGGTCTAGTTCTGGTCTAGACGAAACTTGCGTTTGATTTTGTCGCTTCCCGCGCTGGCCGAGCTTTTAATGATCGGCGTGACAAAGACCACGAACTGGCTTTGATTGCGGCGGAAATCTTTAGAGGCATAAAGTGAAATCAACGGGTTTTTGCTGGCGCCCGCGGGCAGCTTATTGAAGTTCGTACCGCTATCGTTGGTGATCAAACCGCCGACTGCGGCACTTTGCCCGCTGCGTATGTGCAATACCGTCTGGATTTCGCGTGAAGCCGTCAATGGACCTTGGTCCGAGTAGCTGAGCAAAGATTTTACCGCGAAATTCAGCGCCAACTTAACGGAGTCGGAACGAGCGCCCATAATTTGCGGCGTAACGTTGGTGCGGATACCCGTTTCCTCGAAGTTCGTCGAAGGCTGTCCCTGTCCGTTAACAACTTGGTATGGCAGACGGGTCAATGAGTTGATCACGCCCTGTTTGCCGTCTTCCACGGTCACGCTTGAACTTTGCAAAACGCGCGCGAAGCCATGCTGCTTCGCCCAGTTCAATTTCGGCAACAGGTTTGAGATCGTACCGGTAATCGTCGTCGCAATGCCTCCCGGATTGCGACCGCCGCTTGAGAATTCAATCCCCGAGCTGTCGCCGATGTCCGGCATCCACTGAAAACGGAAGGACTTACTGTAATCTTTCTGCAATTCAACGTAGTGGACCACCATCTGCACGATCTTGCTGGGCTCGCCTTCGGGCGGCGGGCGCACGGCGATCAAGTTGATGACCACGTCAACTTTTCTCTCCAAAACCTTTTTGTCGGCCACAGCTTCGTCAACGACCACATCGGGCACGTACATCTTGGCGACGATCTCGGCTTTGTCTTTTTCTTCACGCGTGTTGGCGAAACCCTCGAGAATGAACTTGCCGTTGACGGCATTCACCCGGATTTCGGGGTTACCGACTTTGCGCTCGATGAACTGCGCGATCTTGTTTTGCGCGATCGGGCTCAAGACGACCAAAGAAGTCGCTTGTCCGCCGTACTGCTTAACGACCGAGTGGATACGCTTCATATCCGACGGCAAAAGAATCTGGCCGTCGACCACGATCTTGTTGTTCAGCATTTTGATCGAGATGCCTTCGATCCCCTGAAGCAAAGCTTGGATCTCGCGCGCGACCTTTTGCAAGTCGGTCTTCTTCACGTCGATCGTGTATTCCGCCAAAACTTTCCCGGTCGACGGGTTTTTGATGATCAAGGTTCCCACGCCCACCGCACGCGGATTAAAACGTAAGGTCTTGGATTCCGGATTCCATTGAATACGGGTGAGCTTGCGGAAGGTTCCGTCCAAGTCGATCTTGGCCGGAAGTTCTTCCAGCGGTTCATCATGATAGATACCGATCGAGAGATTCAGGTAGCTCTTCGTTCTGTCCCCTTCGACTTCCTGCCCATGCGCGATGGGCAGCGCGAACCATGAAGCCAGCACAAGAGTGAGGACCGAGATTTTACATACCGTTTTCATACTCACCTATCCTATAAATCGATGAACGGACCTTTTTTCTTCGGCTTCGGCGGCGGCGCCGGAGGCGGAGGCGGACTCGCGGGAGCCCGCTGCTGCAAATTCAGCATTTCCTGGGATACTTTTCCTAATAAGGATTCGATCGTCGATTCGGGGAAGCGCTTCTTGGTGTGATCCGAAGGATGGCGCAGAGTTAGGAAGATCGAGCCCGGCGAGGTCGAAAGCAGATAAATCAAATCTTGCGATTCTTCGGGCGAAGCTTCGATCGTGATGGTCGCGAAGTTCATATCCCCGCGCAACGGGATCACCTGCCAGGCGTCTTTGCCTTGCTTTTCAAGAGTCGCGGGCAATTCGTTGGAAATACGGACCCCCGTGGAAAGCACCACTACGTCTTGCATAAGCGTTTTGACTTCGCGGTGTTGGGCCACGCCCTTTCCGACATCCAGCGCGGCGATAATATCGATGCGATCGCCTGGATTTAAAAGCTTTGCGACCGCATTGGTTTCGTTAACCGGCACGGCCAAGGCACGTTTACTGGGTGAAACCTGAAGCGACAATCCGGTTACGGGACCGGGCCGAATCACTTTACTTTGCAAGACCTGTTCACCCATTTTGATGGGTGCAAGCGCGATCATTCCGACCGCGGGCTCGGGATCGCTGAATGCGCCGGGCTCGACGAAGTCCATCGGCTTTTCTTCGACTTTCAACATCGTTTCGTCGACTGTTTCCATCTCATTAATGTCGCGAATCGCTACGACAACGTTTTGTTTCGCGCCGAATTTCTTCTGTAGCTCCGCACTCTTGTCTTGCGTGTAACTATAAAGAAGGAAGACCGCGAACAGCGCGCTTCCCACCGATATCCACAACGTCCTGGTTTCATTCTGGTTCACGATGCCACCTCTTTAGTTCCCACAATTCGCATTCAGGCAAATCCCGTAACCAACCATCACCCATGCGGGGTTCACGTTGATTCGTTCGTTGCGCGGTAATATTTCAAAAATCTGTTGGTTATGCGTCTCACCACTGGTGTCGCTTGAGGCGACCGACCGTCCAAGGGCGATGGGCCTGGTCGTGGCAATGAACTTCTCACGCAAGTCGCTCTCATGGTTAATGGCATGGAAACGCCAGCCCTTTTTCGAATAGCTAATCGGGCGCGTAAGACCGGAGCCGTTTTCGCGGAAGTAGTAAAGGTTCGCGCGCTGGCGGAAAGTTTCGAACGCATAAGTTCGCGCGCCGATCGAGTGCAATACGGCAGTATGTACGATTCCAAAAAAGCCCATGCCGAAACTGGTGAGCACGACAAAAATCACGAGCAACGGAACGGTTTCCAGCATCGCCAGACCCTTTTCGTTACGCAAAATTTGCGATGCTCTCAATTTCTTCATCTCAACATCCGTCATCTGACATAGGAAAATATCCGTTCGTGCTGGTTCCCGTGCTGTACGAAGAACCGCCCGTCACTGAAAGATTGCGAATCGCCGTCCAGCGGGCGGCCGTGAACGCCAAACATTCTTCCGTTGTGGGTTCGCGCCCCAAATAGGACCCCATATACGTCTTGAAACCGCTGCCATCTTCGTCGCCGTCGGGAACGGTCGTACCGAAGAAAGGGATCTTGAAAGCAAGAACCGCCGCGGTGAACGACGTACCGACGCCCCAAAAATTATTTGTGTCTTGGGCGGCCGTCGCGTATCCGTCGATAATTTTCGTGTGATCGCCGATAGTGGGCTCGGCATCGACTTTAAACCAGCCGTTGCTATAGAGAGGCTTAAACACCGGATGACCGATCAACTCTTTATACTTAGCGGCGCCGCGCTTTTCTTGTTCTTCCTTCGTGATATGCGCGACTCCATAATTCCGGGCCGCCGCAAAGGTGATGTATTGAGTGACCGAGGCCAGTGAGAGTGTGAAAGTCAAAACGAACATCAACGACGCCAATCCCAAAATCAACACCATCGAGAAAACAAAATCCACCGTGAGAATACCGCGCTCGTTTCTGATCACTGCGCCTCCTCCCCGGTAATAACGATATGCCGGCCGTGACCGTTGGGATGCATGATCGCCCCCGCCTGCGGCGTCGCCCAAACTCCGTTTTGCAACATGCCCGAAAGGGTTTGCCATGGGCCCGTAATAATTTGTTTTAAAACGTCTTGGTCTTTGAAGTAATTGGCCACGGCGAAAGTGAATCCCACCAGCATAACTATAATCAAAATCGCTTCGGTGATCCCTTGACCGGCCTGTGAACGAAGACTCGGAAGTTTGCGCGCCGGCTTCATAATCCACCCGTCACCCGCATGTAAGTGAGTTGTGTCAGCCAACCCAGAAGCAAGGCGAAGGTATAGGGGATCTTGTGCAGGTGTTGCGCTTCGATCTTCTGCCTTTGTCCAACCTTGGTCGTATTTTTTACGACCGCAAGCAGTTGATTGGACAATGCCGCGCGCGTAACACCGAACAATGCGCCCCAGATGAAAGAGTAAATTAAGGTCCAGAACATGGTGAGCGGATTCACCGCAAGCGCGAACACCGCAAACAGCTTCACGTCGCCGCCGCCTAAAACTCTAAAGGCAAATAAAGGAATCGTTAAAATCAAAGCCAACAGCAACGTGCCGATGCCGGTCATGAATCCTTCGATTCCCAAAAAATAGAAATTTGCGAGCACCACGGCCGGAAGCAAGGACAATACGAGGACGTTGTGAACTTTGCGCGAACGCAAGTCATCCACCATACCGGCAACCAACGTAAATGTGGCAACGCCCAACATAACCATCAGTTTCCCCCCGATGGACCGTCCGGCTTCGTCCACGTCACACCGAGGCCGTCTTTCGAGGTGCGAAATCCATCTCCAGTGGAAATGTTTCTCTCAACTCGAGCAGCTAAGCGGGGAGCTGATTTCTTGAAGGTCTCGATAGGACCAAGATCCCCAAGAAAAGCTCCTAAGACTAAAAAAGCGTAAATGCCCAATAAGAGCACTAGCTCGACTGTCATTTAGCCCCCACTTCCCCGCGCGCGGGTTACTGAACCGTAAAGCCGCCGATAGCTCCACCGAGTTCCTCAAGTTTTGCCGTCAATGTTTCCGTGATTTTACCGCGGAACAATAGCGCCAGAGCCACAACCACAACGAGCAACAAGATGTACTCGGTCGCGCCTTGGCCGGATTCGTCTTTCCACAAATTCTTAAGCATGGATGTCATGTTCTTCATGATAATTCCCCCTGATATCTAATATCGGCGTGTTGCACGACCGACATAAGGTCTGTTGTTTGGAAATTGGAGAGGTTACGGGCAGATACTCAAAGAGTAACAAAATTCGGCACCGAGATAAACAATCGCACTTGAGAACGTCTCAAACTGAAACACGACGAAGAGCCGGGCTTGCCTATCTTCAAAAAAATCTTTGGAATTGCCGATAAGTAGATGTGGAATTCTCAATTCGAGACGAGCAAACGGCAGCCGGGCTTCTGTGCAACCAGCGCGGCCAGGGTATCGTCGAATACATTCTGACATTGATCATCGGCGTCTCGCTGATCCTTGGCGGCATGTATCAACTCAACTCCGCTTTTAAAGGTTGGGCGACAAATTATTTTGGGACATACTTAGCTTGTTTACTTGAGGCCGGCGAATTGCCGAGCATCTCGGGCACCGGCGGCGACAGCGGTGTTTGCAATCAATTGTTCAAGCCTTTCACCTTGGCTGAAGGCCGCCCGTTAAAACCCGGCACAAATTCCGGCGCGGAAAAAGGCAGCACCGGAACCGGAGGCGCGGCGAGCGAGAAAGTCGCGGGCTCATCCACCGTTGGCGGTGGCGGCGGTTCATACGGAGGAGGCCGCGCATTCGGCCGCGGCTCGACTTCGCGTGGAATCGCCGCAAAAGGCTCGCGCGGCAAGGGTGCCGGCGCAACTTTTACCGGCAGTACGGAGGCCGGCGATTATGGCGGCGGTTACTCAAACACCAGAAAAAAACTCGATGTGCGGGTGAAGAAAAATTTGGATAACCGTTTTGCCTTCGACGACGAACGCGACAAGCCGGAAAAGCGCAAGGCAATGAGTTCGTTCCGCAAACCGAGCGAAGAAGGCGGTAAAGCACCACGCATCCGCGTTAAGAAAACGGACAAGAAACGTGACATCGCCGCACAAGAAGACACAGGTCTGAACATTCCAAACTTTCTGCGCTATTTGATTATTGCGGGAATCATCGTCGCGCTTGTGGTGTTCCTCGGGGGACAAACTCTGCAAATCGGAAAGTCGATGGACTAATTTCGGTGCGCTTTCCGATGCTGCGCATCGCCATTTGTATTCACACACGACACAAGAAAATTTTTTAACGACTCCACATATCTAGACAGTCCTGTTTGGCCGGGGGATACCTTTATATGTGTCAAGGGAGGAAGCGGTTACTGGGGTAGTTTAGGGGGAGCAATGGAAGATCGTGGTTTAATCACGATTAACCGCCGCGGGGTATTTAGCTTGGACGAGGCGCGCAGTATTCTGCCTGTTGTACGCAGAATTACGCATGAGTTTAGCGCCAAAGTTGAGCTGTTGATCGCAAGGTTAGAGACATTACAACTGAATCAAACGGAAACCATCTGCGCACTCGAAAAGCAGGTGAACGATCTTATTCAAACTTGGAATGATAAAATTCGTAAGCTTGGGGCCGATCCACGTGGCCTATGGGTCGTGGATTTCAATAGTGGTGAAGGATATTACTGCTGGAAGCATCCGGAGATCGACATTCTTTACTGGCACAGTTATGAAGATGGTTATTCGGGCAGGAAACCGCTCGCGAATAACCACTAACGAATGGATTTGGGATGCGCATCGCGCTCGCTCAAATTAACGCCGTCATCGGCGATTTTGAAGGCAACAAGGCGAAAATTTTAGATTACGTCCGGCGCTCATTTGAACGCCGATGTGACCTCGTCGTTTTTCCCGAAGCGGCTTTGTTCGGTTATCATCCTGTCGACCTCTTAGAGCGCCCCTCTTTGGTCGCGGAGCAAGAAAGACATCTTAAGGAAATCCACAAGCTCACGCCGAAAGGCATGGCGGTTTTGGTCGGCGCATTTATGCGCAACACTTCCGGCAAAGGAAAAGGCTTCTGGAACGCGGCCGTGTTTTTAGAAAAAGGCAAGAAGCCGAAAATTTTCGCTAAACAACTTTTACCGACTTATGATGTGTTTGATGAAAGCCGTCATATCGAACCCGGCCGAGTGGCCGATAATATTTTAAAATTCAAAGGCAAAAAAATCCTCGTCACCATCTGCGAAGACATTTGGGGCTGGAAGCGCAAAGACAATCCGTTCTTCTCGACCTATGGACGGAATCCTCTCGAAGACGTGAAATCATCAGGTCTGGATCTGATTCTGAATCTCAGCGCTTCGCCGTTTACGCACAGCAAATGGAAAAACCGCGGCGTCGTTACACGCAATTGCGTGAAGCATTTCAAATGTCCGCTGGTTTACGTGAATATGGTGGGCGCGCAGGATGAATTGATTTTTGACGGCGGCTCATTCGCTTTGGATCAAAAGGGCAAAGTGATCGCGCAGTGCTTGCGTTTCACGGAGGACCTGAACGTCGTCGACGTGTTGACCAAATCCTCTGGCGGCGGGATTCGCGATTTACCAACCGATCTGCAAGAAATCATTCGCTGCGCGCTTGTTTTGGGCGTCCGCGACTTCGTCAAGAAAACCGGATTCAAGAAAGTCCACTTTGGCTTAAGCGGAGGCATTGACTCCGCTCTTGTCGCGGCATTGGCCGCGGATGCCGTCGGCCCGATGAACGTGACTGGAATTATGCTGCCCGGCCCGTTCACGTCGCCCGAGTCGACGAAATGGTCCAAAGAGCTCGCAAAAAATTTGGGAATCGGATTGCATGAAGTGCCAATCACCGCAATGTACCAGCAGGCGCTCAAGGATTTTGAGAGAGAATTCGGACATAAGGATTTTGGCCTGGTGAATGAGAATCTACAAGCCCGGATGCGTGGGATTGTCCTTATGGCTTTTTCCAACCGCGAAGGCAGCATGTTGCTTGGGACTTCGAACAAAAGCGAATTAGCGGTCGGCTACTCCACTTTGTACGGCGATATGATCGGCGGGCTTATGCCGATCGGCGATTTGCTAAAAACGGAAGTGTTCGCTCTGTCGAAATACTACAGTCTTGAAAGCGAGGTTATCCCTCGCGGTATTATTGAACGGTTGCCCTCTGCGGAACTGCGCGAAAATCAGACCGATCAGGATAGCCTGCCCCCGTATGAGGAACTTGATCGCATTATTTCTAAATTGGTCGTCGGCTTTCACCCGCCAAGCGGAGATCTCGAAAAAAAGATTTTGAATATGATGATGAACAGCGAATTCAAACGCTGGCAATCGCCGCCGGTGTTAAAAGTGAGTGATCACGCTTTCGGACGCGGCCGCCGGTTTCCCGTCGCGCATAAGGCGCGTGGATAAATTATAAGTATTTACCGATTTATTCGTCCTTCAACGGCAGCATCAACGTAAAATCTTCGTCACCGCCGGCGCGGCCGTCTTTCCCTAGGGAACGGATGATCAAACGCTCACTATCACGAAAGTAATCAAACGGGCGGCCCCATGCATCCTTAAGATCCTCAGGTTTTAAGCAATCCACCTGAGGACAAGCCTTCGAGCACAGACCCTCTCCGACCAATTCTTCCAGAGAATCTGGATAGGCCCCACATTCCTTTTTCAAGGTCGTCAAACTCTCGCCGATCATTTCAATCAACGAAGTCGTCGCCGCGACTTGTGCTTTGTCATCGACTCGCGGAGCCCTTTTGCTGTTTTCGACAAGAAAAAAGCGTATAGAAAACGCCATAAAAAACATGGTGATGAAGGCTAAAATCAGAAGAACGGTTTTTCTTTTCACACCTTCAGGCTAACGCGAGGCTTCTTGCCCAGACAAGAAGCTTCGCGTCGCTTACGCTATCCGTATGCGAAATTTGATTCTATTTTCCACGCTTGCCCTCATCTCCACATCAACGTTCGCGGACTCGCTTATCACCTGCACCTATCAATTCGCCGGCGTCGACTTCGCGACTCTCGAGGTCGCTATATATGACGATGGGACACCCGCCTCCTCAGTCAGCGTCACCCATCAAGGCAAAACTCATAAAGAAACCGCAACCGGCGACGCTATCGCGCCCGGCGAATTCGCGCATTACTGGGTCTCGAAGCAAAGCGCCGAAAACGACCTCGAAGTGATCATCTACAGCCCCAAGCAGCCGCAAGGCGATTCCAAGATGATCAACCATCACGTGCCTTTCGGCGATACCATGTGGGCGCAAAATTGTACGGGAATTCCCTGAGGCGACTACAAAAGATCGAGAAGGTTAAGCTGCTTCGGCTGCGGATCGATCACGGGAAAACGAACTTCCGCCTTACCGGTCAATGCCACCAAATTCTGTACCGGCGGTGGGTTCAGATGCGAGCCGGTCATGCGCTCGATCATCTTTAAAAATAACTTACCACAATAAGTCGCATCGGCTTCGGCACGGTGAAAACCGGCCGCATCGATATTCAAATGCTGCACCAATGTACCAAGTTTGTAGTTCGCCAGGCCCGGATAGACTTTCTTCGCCATCAAATAGGAGCAAAGGACCAAACCCTTGGGCGTACGCATCTCATGTTTTTTAAAATCGGAAACGAGAAACTGAAAATCAAAAGCCGCGTTATGCGCGACCATGATGTCGTCGCCGCAAAATTCGACCAAACTCTCGAGCAGCTCTTCGATTTTTGGTTTACCACGAACCATCTCATCGGAAATTCCGTTCACCGCGGATGCGCCGGCGGGAATGGACATCTGAGGGTCCACTAACGTCGAAAATACAGCGTCGACTTCACCGTTAACCATGCGCACAGCGCCCAGCTCCACAACCCTATCAACACCGGGCAAAAAACCGGTGGTCTCTAAATCGAATGCGACAAATCTCATGACATCATCATAGTCATCCCTCTAAGCTCCCATCAAGAGATGACGAGCAAATTTATCTATTTTCAACCCTTAAAAAAACCCTGTGAAATCAAGGGTCAGGGGTCGGTTCTTGAGGTCGCCCTCGGTAACGGCATCGAAATTCCACATTCCTGCGGGGCAATGGGCAGCTGCACCACCTGCCGGGTGATCGTTGAAAGCGACCTCAAAGCACTTCCCGAAAGAAACGAGCTCGAACAAGACATCGCGGATATGCGAAACTTTAAGCCTGAAGAGCGGCTTTCATGTCAGCTGCCGCCTTTAGATGGATTGATTTTACGCATTCCTGATATTTTAGAGGACGACGCCCTCACGTAAAATGGGTTCGTGTAAATCCACGGAATCCACTTTTTTCCGTCGGGAATAGGCATAGTGGGGATCACACGAACCATCACTCGGTACACGCCGGGCCCATTCAAAAAGTAATTCGTTACTTGCGAGTTCGAAGTCATCATACGCTCGCCGTTTTTATAAATCACGGTATCAAAAGGCACGTCCGGCTTTTGCGGCAAGGCCACCTCCAACGTCATCCCTTCTTCGAATTCAGTCTTGCCGCCCATCATGGTCACCTGGCCGCGCTTATTTTTTAAAATCGCATTGAAGCCTTTCGGATTCCCCAATATGTCGAGCGACATATAGAGCTGCCCCTGGCGTAACGCGCCTGACAGCTTTTCGAAATCAGTCGCCGCATTTCCCGTCAGTTCCGAGCGCAGCAGTACGTGATTTCGCACCAAAGAGAAAAGCGTTTCGTACGTTGGAAATTTCAAAAATGAGTTTGCGCCGCCGATAATCAGCTTGGCATCGGCATCGGCTCCGGCGATCCCGATCGCCGGGCGGGTTTGATTCAATTCATCCCAAAGCTTAAGTTCGTCGTCCGGCGCTTCGAATAACCGCAATAAAGCCAACTGCTCATGAAAGGGATAAACAATTAAGCTCAGCAAAAAAGAAAATTTGTTTTTTGTCCACGACTCTTGCCAAACGCTTTTTAAATTGATGACTTCAATGCCGTCGAGACCGGGAGGATATGCGCCGCTCCAACCATATTTGGGCTTTAAAGGATGGGCCAAAATCAAAAGTCCGACGTCGTTGTCCTTTTTTGTTTGCGACAAAAGATCGGCGAACAAGACTTGCGAACGCCCCACGCCTTGTAAGTGCCGACTTGTGCTCGCGCCGATGTTCAGTAGCCGCGTGTTCAAGTAGCTGTATTCGCCGTCCATCATCACCAGCAAGTTGCTGTGATAGCCGGCGAATGAACTTGGCTTATCAAATACATTCAGATCGGTAATCGATAGGAAGTCGAGGCCCGTCGTTTGCGCGGCTTCGATCACTCGAGTAATATCGCCGGACCCGGAACTCATATTGGTGTGCACATTGGTGACGCCGCGATAATCAAAATAGCCGCGCGGCGGCTCCGCCACTAGATCCTCGCGAAAGACACGCACATCGTAATTCGCAATGTACAACCCGTAGATCAAATAAAAGAAAATCGCGCCGGTAAGAATAAAAAAACTTTTCATGGCGCCTCAATCTTCCATAGCTCAAAGTGGTCGTCCACAGGAATCACTTCCACGATCTTATGTCCACTCGAAGAATATTGAATCGGCAATACGTCGCCCTTTTCCACCGCCAAATAGTAGATGCCGGGCTGCGGTTCGCTCTCGCGCAGATAATCGTAAAAATCTTTGCGGTTCATCCCACGCAACTTAAAGACCGGGCGCCCCTGCTCGAAATGAAGTTTTGCGGCCATTTGATAAGAGCGCGCGAAGAGCGGCGCAAACGGTTGAGAAGATTCGACCAACCGATCAAATTGATAAAACTCGCGGAATTTTAATTCTTTAGCCCATGACGGTTGTAAGATAACGATCACCGCGAGAACCGAAATCAAAACGCCCCAAATCCATTCGGTGATTTGCAAACCGCGCTTCGCCATCGGGACCTGCGATGCCGCAAGTGCAAGTATCGCCGGGTAAGCGACGATCGGCCAATTGGCCTCGACATATCCGCGAAATGTCGTAAAGAAGAAAAAGCCCAGGGGAATCCACGCCATGAAATGAAAAACCCAAGGCATGCGGCGTGTGCGCGTCGCCCAATACAAAACCACCGGAAAAATTAAACCGATTTGCGCGGCGGCATATTCAATAGTCCAATTCGGCTTCCAGACTTTTTTGCCTAGGCCGTGCGCCGTCTGAAATCTGATGGACGCGAAGTCATTCATCAAATTCCACAACCATACCGGCGAAGAACCCACCACCGCGCCCAAAACCAAAAGCGGCCAATACTTCCAAGTCAGACGTCGGACGTCCGCTGAGATCAAAATCAAGGGCAATAAGCTCATCGGCAGTAAAATCATCATGTATTTGCTCGACAGCCCCAAGCCCATCGCCAGTCCGAATAGCAACGAAATCTTCCACCCTGGGGCCTCGACCCACTTGAAGTATAAGGCGACCGAAAGCGCATAAAAGAACATTAGCGGTAAGTCCGGCGTTACAAGGAGGGCGCTTCCGCCGACCAACGGCGAAAGCAACATCAGCCACAAAAATTGAAGCCGTTGCCGGTCATCCAAAAAAGGTTTAAGCAGCCACAACCATATCGCCAGCGTCCCGTGGCTCAATAAAACGCCGGGCCAGCGCACGCTCCCAGGAAGGATTCGCACGTAATCCCCCAGCCAAAAAAGCCAGGCCACCATCGGTGGATGATCGTAATAACTCAGTTGCAGATGCCGGGACCAAACCCAATAGTAGGCTTCGTCGCTGGTCAGCGGCAGAAACCCCGCCAGCGCAAGTTTGACGGCCAGGGAAATCCAAAAAAGTTTCTTTATCTGATTCACGGAATCTTGATGGTCTTGGGCTTGCCTAGATCGCCAGGCACGCCGCGCTCGCGTCCGTTAAGAATAATATTTACGGCTCCGCCATCGCTCAAATCAAGCGTGAGGGATTGATCGGCACGAATCGTGTGAACCTGAGTCGGCGCCAGCGAAACCTTTTTGGTTTCACCCTTCACTTCGAATTTTACTTCGACCTTATCAAGCGCTTCTAAAATAATTTCGTTCTTTGCGGCCTTCAATGCGGAAGCCGGTCCAACATTGGTCGCAGCGGTATCCGCCGTTTTCGCGGGCTCCGCGGGTTGTGCGGCTTGTGCGACTTGTGCGGGCTCGGGCTTTACCGGCTCCGCGGCCTTTACCTCGACGGTCTTATTTTCCTCGGGCTTCACTTCCGCCGGCTTGCTGCTCACCGGACGCAGCTCAACCGAATTAGGGAAAACGGAAACTGGAATCACGATCGGTTTTACTTCCGCCGTTTTAGCTTCGGCCTTGGCCTCATGCTTGGGTGGCTCTACAGCGGCCGTGGGTTCAGACTCGGGCTCTTCCGGCTTGGCTTCGGCGGATTTGGTTTCAACCGGATCCTTCGGTGTGGCGGCGTTGGGATTTTTTACTTCGTCGCTAACTTTCTCTTCCGGCTTCACCGGCTGCTCAACCGGAGTGACCTTCAACGTCACGGAGCTTTCCACGACTCGCTCGCGCTGATATTTCTCGATCAATTCGCGCACGCCGATAATCAGCCCGATCAACAAAACGATAACGACGACCGCGACGGTGCGCATGCCGCTCGAATTCTCATCACCGACACGGCGACGCGACGGTGCGCTGGCCTCGTTCTTTGCATTTTCGGCCACGTTATTTAACTGAGGTTTAGGTCCGCCCATTTCATCTTGGAACGTGCGCATGACCTCATCGACATCCATCTTCAGAAATAACGCATAGGACTTCACGAAGCCCTTGAGGAAAGTCTTCGCCGGAAGATTTTTTTCATCCCCGTTTTCAATAGCCGTCAGAATCTTCGGATTGATTTTGGTGGCTAATGCCACCTCACTCAACGACAGACTGGAACTTTCACGCTTGGCTTTTAGGAGTGCACCCGTGTTCTTCATTGTTCCAGCAACTCTAACATTCCTTTGGCCTTGGCGACATATTTACTTTGCGGATATTCCTTAAGTAATTCGTCCAAACGCGCTCGTGTTTTTGCCTTTTCTCCGAGAGAGAAATAACTCATTGCAGAAAAATAAATCGGCTCTTCGAACTTTGTCGGACGACAGTAATCGATGGCCTGATCAAGAACTCGCGCCGCCTGCTTTACTTTCTTCACCTCATAAAGTGTCCGGCCATAATAATTCGCGGTCGTGCAGTTTTCCCGCCGCATTTCCAACGAGCGCGATAAATAACTTTCGGCTTTTGCAAACTGGCCCATTTCAAAATACGCCATCCCCAGGGTCGAGAGAGTCTTTTCGGGATTGGTGTAAGTCAAATCGCCCTCCACTTCCTGCAACAGACGGATCGCTTCATTGAAGCGCCGCTGATCCAAAAGAACGCGGGCCAGATTGTTTTTTGCGTCGGAAAATTTCGGTTCTACTTTTATCGCGCGGCGAAACTTGCCTTCGGCTTGCTTCAGGCGCCCGCGAACATAAAAGGCAATGCCCAAGTTATTCAGAATACGTGGATTTGATGGATCAAGTTGTTCGGCATTCAAAAGCTCACTCATGGCCTGCGGATATTGGCCCTGCGCTAAAAAGCCGGTGCCGATGTCCATATGAAGAGCAGCCCGCTCCTTATTTTCGCGGCTATTGGTCGCGCAACCAAAAAGACTCAAGATAGCGAACGATAGGAGAAAAAACTTCATCCCTCAAAGCTAACAGACTGAGATGGTGAATCAATGTTTTAAGTTGCAGCGCATAAGGAGGCGATCAGCTCAACGTGTTCCGTTTGCGGGAACATATCGACACCCTGGATTTTCGTTAGGCGAAAACGCCCCGATCTCACCAGCCTCTCGCCGTCTCTGGCGAAAGTGGCCGGATTGCAACTGACATATAGTATTTGTTGAGGACCAAGACGCAAAAGTTCATCCACCACCTGTTGCGACACTCCCGTACGAGGGGGATCAAGAACAACGAGGCCGACTCCTTTTTGCGGCCGCTCCTTACGCAGCACATCGCCCACGTCGCCGGCGATCCAACGCATTTTCGAATAGCTCTTGCTCCGCCGGATTCCGCGCTCCACCGAAACCTTGCTTAACTCGGCGGCAAGTAGCGGCACGTCCATATAGGTATCCGCCAGCGGATAAGTTAGATTTCCTGAACCACTGTAAAGATCCATAATCCATTCCGGTCGAACCGAAATCATCGCAAGCATCCGCTTCTTTAAGGCCTCATTCTGCGCGGTGTTCACTTGCGAAAATAATGCGGCCTCGGGATCGCGTTCGCCTTCCATAATCCGGGCCTCGCCGCCTTCGGTTAGGGCGATTTCAATCCTGCCGTCTTCAGCGGGCTTTAAGTTTTTCAATTGCTCGTTGATTCTTGTTTCTGAAATCAGGCACTGTTCGAATGTCACTAGCTCCCGGGTGCGTTTTGCGAAGAAACCAAACTGACCGCCCTGGGCGTGAACTTGAATGCGATTTCGGTAATTGAATTCATTCGGCGCTCCTAAAAACGGAATCATTTCGAATTCGCCAAATTTCTTAAGGCCCCGCAAGCTGTCGCTGAGTATTTTCTGCTTTTGCTCGACTTGAGTGGAGTAATTGACATGTTGCCAACTGCAGCCGCCACATCGCTCGAAAACGGGACAAGGAGCCACCCGGCGCGCGGGAGAAGGTTTTAAAATTTCAACGAGTTCCGCTTGCCAGAAGCGCGGCTTTTTTTCCACCACGCGAGCACGAATCAAATCTTGCGGGGCCGTCAACGGAACAAAAACGACGACACCTTCATAACGGCCGACGCCCCGCCCTCCATTGTAAGAGAGCGAGTCGATCGACAACTCGATAATTTCCGGAGAATTCTTAGGAATTCGCGAATTCGTTGGTTTCAAAGAAAATCTTCAATTCACGAGCGGCGCTGTCCGCGCTGTCACTGCCGTGAACCGCGTTTTCGCCGACGTTGTCGCCGAACAAAGCGCGCAAAGTTCCGGGAGCTGCTTTTTTAGGATCGGTCGCACCCATAATTTCACGATTGCGAAGAACCGCATTCTCACCTTTAAGCGCCATCAAAACGACGGGCCCCGAAGTCATAAAGCTCACCAATTCACCAAAGAACGGACGCTCTTTGTGTTCGGCATAAAACTCTTCACACTTCGCTTTTTCAAGTTTGGTGAGTTTCATCGCGGCGATTTTAAGGCCATTTTTCTCAAATATTTGAATGATCGAGCCAATCGCGTTCTTTTTTACGGCGTTGGGCTTGATGATGCTAAAAGTCGTCTCGACAGCCATCTGAATACTCCTTGTTTCCTAATGGCCCGGAACATACCCATGCGGGCCGTCAAAGGCAAGCTAGGAGCAAGTCCTATCGAGGCACGCGAGACCATCGCAACACGCGGACTCTTTAAAGAGCCTTTTAAAGACTCGCCTTCAAAGTCGATCCCAAGTCCGCAGGACTGCGTGCGATCTTACAGCCAGCCGACTGCAAAGCCTCGAATTTGGCTTCCGCCGTGCCTTTGCCGCCGCTGATGATCGCACCGGCATGGCCCATGCGTTTTCCTTTTGGCGCCGTGCTTCCTGCAATAAAGCAAGTGATCGGCTTCTTAAATTCACGCTTGATATACTCGGCCGCTTCTTCTTCGGCACTGCCGCCGATTTCGCCGATCATGATCACGGCGTCGGTGTCGGTGTCCTTATTATAAAGCTCCAAAACATCGATAAAATTAGTCCCATTCACCGGATCACCGCCGATACCGACGCAAGTCGATTGGCCAAGTCCAAGTGAGGTGAGCTGATAT
>CAZVOP010000007.1:0-70801 GCA_964628445.1 uncultured Pseudobdellovibrionaceae bacterium
GGCAAAGTGAAGTGAGCCCCGATTGGTGCCAGATCGCACCTTCGGCGCCGAAGGTATATCGCCTGTGATAAGTATCGAGCTTCGATCTGTTTCGGAAGGCCAAGCGGAAATTTGCGATGTGGTTTTGCGAGCACTGCCGCTTTGGTTTGGAATTGAAGAATCCATTCAAGATTATGTGCGTGAGGCGGCTTGGCTACCGATGATTGCCGCCTATTCTGGGAATCGGCCGGTGGGATTTGTCTCGTTGAAGCATCATACCGAGAACAATCTAGAAATTTTTGTGATGGGAGTCCTTCCCGAATTTCATCGCAGGGGGACTGGGCGTCGGCTGATTGCGCAGGCGGAAGCTTACGCCCGTGAAAAAGATATTAAATTTATGACGGTCAAAACCGTATCCTCCAGCCGTCCAAACAAAGAATATGACCAAACTCGCAAGTTCTATTTGGCGACAGGCTTCTTACCGCTCGAAGAATTAAAATCTTTGTGGGGCGAAGACAATCCTTGTTTGTTAATGGGAAAATCCATAGCCACGAATTAATGTTTGAGAGGGTGCCACAGAGCACCTTCGGCGCCGAAGGTGGCTTTCCGATACAGCCGCATAACCTATTCGACTTCTGCGGAGGCCTGCATGAAGGCATCCATGATGACGGCGTCGGGATTACGTTGGACTGTTTCCAGCTCTTGAGTTGCCGCTTTCACGATTTCATCCGTCGTGTACTTGGCTTTGATCAGCTGATCCGCCGCAGAGATTAAGAGATCTTTACGCTCTTCGATCATCTGCAAGCGTTTCTCCGGGCGGCGGTTATCCAAATGAGTGGCGCGAATCTTCGTGCTGACTCGTTTATAGCCTAACGACGTTAAAAAGTTCCCGAGCTTCGCGCCGACAAAAGGATCGCCGCCGGTGTCGAGTTGATAATCGTTAAAGGCCATCCAGTATTTCCACACATTCGGCGAGTAAGGATCCAAAAAGAATGCGTGATTCATCACTTCGGTGACATAAACCCGCGCTCCAGGCTTCAAAACCCTGCGCACTTCGCTCAAAACTTGTTTAGGTTGAGGAATATGTTCGAGGATCCAGCACAAAAAAGCGCCGTCGAAATCCTTCCCCTTAAAGTCCAAAGCTTTGGCGTCCATCTTCATCACTTCGAAGCGACCCTTAGCGTACGGCAAAGAATCCAAATGCTGGCGGCAACGCTTAAGCTGATCGTCGCTGGCATCGACACATGTGATTTTCAGTCGCGGAAAACGCCGAAGCAGGATCGCGGTTTGCGCCCCTACTCCACAGCCCACTTCTAGAATGTGATTGCGATCAGAAAAGTCGACATCCCGATAGACCATTTGTTCCATAAACTCGGCTTGACGATAAAGCCGGTCTTGCTCGGCCGTATCGAATCCGTGCAAGTAAGGAAAACAGGTCCTTGGGGTATCCGACATTTAAGCCCGGGCGGAGCCGCTCTTTTTGAAAACGCGCAAAAGTCCTAAGCGCTCTTCAGAAAGAAACAGGTCCAAGACTTGATCATTCGAAAGCTTGTAGAGCTTTTTAATACGCGGCAATTTTTGAACGGGAAAACGGCAACGGCCGCGCTCGACATTCGAAATAAATTGGGGGGTTGAGTAGCCGAGTGAGTCCGAAACATCACGCTGTGTGAGGCCGGCTTTTTCACGAAGGGATTTCCACTGAAGACCATTGATGCGATTGCTTTTCATATTGGGAACCGAAATATCACACCCGGTCGAGCCTTGCCAGAAGAATTTGGTCGGCCAGCACCAGCCAAGCCATCGCTTCGAGCACCGGAATCGCGCGCGGGACGATGCATGGATCATGACGGCCCTTTAATGCAACATCTTGGCGCGAAGAAGTGGGCTTAAACGCCACTTTCAGAGTGATGGGATCGCCGGTCGATATTCCACCACGAATACCCCCATAATCTTGGTTTAGATGGTGAAATTCTTTCCCCGAAAGTTCACTCGCGTTGAAGCCTTGCCCTAGTTCCACGCCCGAAGTGGCACCGATGCTCATGAATGCAGCGGCCAATTCAGATTTCAATTTTTGAAATACCGGTTGCCCCAGGCCGCGCGGAAGTCCGGCAATTCTTAAATAGGCAAGGCCACCGTAACTTTCGCCGGTTTCCTTTGCGCGCGAAAGCATCACTTCCATATCTTCATTTTTTTCCAATGAAGGGCAACGCAGTGAAAATTCATCAACGTGCCACGGATCGCTCTCCAAGGCTTCTGCGGCATCCAAGCATTCGGCTTCGTTCATCGCCATAACGCCGATGCGCGAGACAAAGGCAATGATGCTCACTTCAGGATACATTTGTGTGACGAACATGCGGGCCACCGCACCGCCAATTACGCGACTGACGGTTTCACGGCCCGAAGCCCTGCCGCTTCCGCGCGGATCCGAATGGCCGAACTTCTGATCCCACAAATCGGTGGCATGTCCTTGGCGGGTCTTGATCACTTCTTTTGTGTAATCTTGCGACCGGGCGTCTTGATTTTGAATGACCGCGGCGATCGGCGTCCCCAGAGTCTTGCTCTCATAAAGGCCGGAAAGAATTTCGACTTTGTCGGGCTCGCCTCGGGATGAAGTGAGTTTCGAAGCACCCGGACGGCGTCTTTCTAAAAAACGGTTCATCAGATCCTGCTGCCAAACGACACCGGCTGGACAACCGTCAATCAAGGCGCCCATCGCCGGGCCATGGCTTTCACCGAACGTGCTGAGACAGAATATGCGGCCGAACTGATTGCCTCTCATTCTTTTCCCTTCCAAAAACCACGCTGAAATTCGGCCTGTAGCTTAAACATTCTTAAGCCCGATTGGTAGGGCAAGTTTTGGGAAGCGGCATACTCCAAGCCTGGGGAATCGTCGGAATAATTCAAATCTAAGACCAAGCGGGGCCGAATCTCCTTATGCGGCATTTTAAATTCACGAAAACGGCCGACCGCCCAAATCAAAAGATCGGGAGAATCAACGCGCGAACTGCCCTCGCGGGCCTTAATATGAATCGCATTGGGCCACACCGATTTGACCGAAGAGACGGTGCCCCCGCCGCCCCATAGCCAAATATTTGCGAATGGAGGCTGCTCCAATTTTATTTTCTCTAAGGCCAATACGTCGGTGTTGTGACCTAATACGGAATCGCCGCTGATCCACAATGTGTTCGCCGACTTCAATTGCTGCGCCTCCGGCGTAAAGCTTGAGCAAATATCAAACGCCGCGTTTTTGAGCGGCGCCGTTACCGCGGCATGAGTTAATCCCAGTTGTTTAAGAACCGGCCAGGCCTGCGCGAACTCATGCTCGACAATAGGAATCGCAACAAACGGCATTTCGCGTTTCGCAAAAAAGTCCCGCTGCTCCAGCGGCGATAAGCTGTGCTCCACCGGAGAGCCCAATACGGCGGCAAAATTCTTTATAAGCGGAGGTTGTAAACGAAGTTGCCACAGCAAAGGTTGATCAAGCGAACTCCCCTCGCCTTCGCGGAAAAAATGCACCGGCATACGGGCACCGAACAACGATCTGTACCAGCGCCACTTGCCATTTTTTGAACGCGGTAAAAACGCGCGCCGTTGCGGATCCTTTAGCCACCAGTCATGACCCGCTTTTAATTCGGCAAAACTATGGATCTCGGCCGCAAGTTTCAAAATCTCGCCGTCTTGCGCACATTCCTCGAATTTCTTCAGGCTCAAATGCAGGTCGGCTTCACGATGATGCAGCGATAAAATATACGCGCGCTTTGCCGGCCGGCCTAATTCGAGCGGCCAATCGATGTTTAGCGAAAACCCAAGCGGGGCCGATGACTCGCGGTGCGCGTAAATTATTTTTTCATGTGGAATCGTATCCAGAGCCACGCGCATTTGATCGCTGGAGAGCAAGTCGTCGCGCAATTCAAAGCGGCGAATATTCCACTGGCGGCGCTTCGCCCAAAATACCGGCCAATCGTGGAAATCTTCTGGCCGCAGCGTCAAGTCGAAAGGCATTTCAAAAGTCGCATCTATGTTAACGAAATCCTCAAGGCCCGACAGGTATCCTTCGGGCAACGTCAATTGCTCGTGCGCCCACTCACGAAAACGCTTTTGCCGAACATCGTAACGAGCCATGTATTCGGCAAAGGCCGACATCTCAGGATTCAAGCGCGGGCGGTTCAGAAAAATTCTTCCGGCGGCATCGCTCTCACGGCGGATCCAAATGACTTTTGCTTGTGCGGGAAGAGGCCCTTCGAACCCCGCGCCGAGCGCCACAATCAGATTTCCCTTATTCTCCGCGATCAGCGTGTCGAGCGTTTGTCTCTCCATCCGACGGAAGTGTTCCTCACCCTGCGCGAACAACTCAGCGATCGTTTTCTCTTGCCGCCGTTCCATCTCGGCATCCAAATCAAAACACCTCTGATGTGAGAGTAAGCGAAGATATTGAGTCTTCCCGGTCCCGCGATGGCCGATCAACAGTGTGATCATCTTGTCCATCCCAGGATATTCCAGAATTCAGGGAAACTCTTTTGCACCACTTGCGGGTTTTGAATTTCGACGGGAAAACCCGCCGCTCTAAAAACAGCCGCAGCAAAGGCCAGCCGGTGATCTTGTTCACAATCGAAGCGCAAAAGCCCGCCGGGTTTTGCCGGACTCTCGCCGCGAATGACGACCCCGTCCTCTTTGACCAAAACCTCGCGACCCACGGCGCCCAGCCACTCCACCATTTTCTGCAAGCGGTTCGATTCTTTGTGAATCAAGTGGGGCGCGCCGTAAAGATCGCTCTCGCCATGCGCCAGCGCGCACAAAGCCGCGAGCACCGGAAAGAGATCCGGAGTCGAACTCAGATTCACCGCCACTCCATTTAAGCGCTCGGCCTTTTCGATTTTCAAAACGCGCCCTTCGCTTTTAAGTGCGACACCCATCCGCTTTAAGATCGGAACGAATGCGGAATCGGGCTGCAGGCTCTTTTCCGGAAAATCCAAAATGGTCGCGCGGCCCGAAATCGCCGCCACCGCCGCGATCGCGAAAGCCGAGCTCATGTCGATTTCCATCGCGATTTGATCATTGGTGATCTTCTGGCCGCGCGGCACACGGAAATCCCCGTCCCAAAAATCGATATGCATGCCGAGCTTTTGCGCCATGTCGGTGCTCATGCGCCAATAGCCTTCAGAAACTTTCTTCGAGCCGCGCGAAACAAACAGATCGAACGGCAAATCCCACGCATTCAATAATACGCCGGTTGCAAACTGGCTGCTCTTTTCCGCAGGCACCAGCAGCGTGTCGCCCTGTAGCTTCCAGCCCTGCCCTTCGATCACAATCGCGCTCTCTTGCAGTTCCGCCGAGACCCCGAGTTGCTTTAGAATTTTAATCAGCTCCTGCTGCGGCCTTTGAAACAATCGCTTCTCACCCTGGATCACAAAGCGGCCGGGCTGGCGCGAAGCCCGCAAGGCCATAAATCTTAAAACCGTTCCGGCTGAACCGGCCTGGATGATCTCGTTTTTTTCGAACGCCTGCAAAGCCGCTTCCATCAGGACGACATCTTCGCAGTCCGAGTCCCCGGCAATTTTCAATTGTGGAGCGTAGCTCTGTGCAAGCAGAGCGCGATTCAGCATCGATTTTGAGGAACTGAGTTTGCCGACGAAGGCGAGCGGCGTCACACCGACGTCCAGCCTTGCCGTTGCGTTTCGGTAAGGAAGGATTCAAGAGTAACGGCCTTACGGAAAGGCTGACCGGCGTCCTCAAGAAAAATGAAATTCATATGCCGGGCATCGGTCAATTTTTTATCTTCGTTAATGTAGCGCTCAAGCTTACTGCGCGACATCGCGCGATTTTGTTTGGCGAATTCCCGCGGACGGCTCAACTTCAACTTCTCAGTGAGAAGCCCGATCAGATTTTCAGCTCTGGCGCCGCGCATGTAGCCTTGGTGCTCGCTCCACATCAGCGCGAAAACCAGTCCTTGGCCTACGGCCAGGCCGTGCGCGAGGCCGTAATAGCTTTCTAAAGCATGGCCGAGGCTATGGCCTAAATTCAACAATTGCCGCTCGCCCGTACGCTCGAATGGATCCTTTTCGACGAACTTATATTTGGCCTCAATCGCTTCCGGCAAAAATTCCCAGATGGAATCCAACTCAGGTTTGAACTCGGTTTGGAAGCGCTCAAAGAATTTACCGCCCTCAAGAAGCGCCATTTTCGCCAGCTCCCCGCCCGCGCTTTGCAATTGCAACGGCGGCAAGCCTTCAAACAGACTGCGCACAAGCAAGATGCTGTGAGCCGGATAAAATGAGCCGATTTGATTCTTCACATCGCCGACGTTCAAAGCCGTCTTCCCACCGTGCGCCGAATCCAGTCCCGCCAGTAACGTGGACGGAATATGAATCAGCGGCACTCCGCGCTTAAGCACACTCGCTAGAAAACCGACAAAGTCGCCGACCGAGCCGCCACCCACACCGACCACGCACAATCCACGCGTCGAGAACGGCGTCACCACTTTCATGATTTTTTTGACGTGCGCGGAAAAGGTAAAAAGATCTTTCAAGCCCTCGCCGCCCGTGACCGGATAAGCCAGCGTGAAGTCCCCAAGCCATTTCTTGGCGCCTTCATTACGCGTTAAACGTTTGTCATAAATGACGAGGAATTTTTCCGGCTTAAAGCCCAGCGATTCACTGAGCCTGTCGCGGCTGGGCAGTTTCTTGAGAAACTCCACTTTCGTTTTTGCGTTCCAGTTAAACGTCGATTCCATTTTTACCTTGGAGCCTTTTTTGCTTCCCAGCGCGTCAACATACACTATCGAAAGCCGGACGCCAATCAGTGCTTCGTGCTCATGAGCAACCAAATCACAAAATCATGTGGCCGCATAAACCACACGTGGCGCATCGCCGGATTAGATCTTCGGATCGAAGGCGTCTCGCAGTCCGTCGCCGAGGAGATTAAATGTCAGAACTATGGAGAGTATGCAGAGCCCCGGCCAGGTGACGAGCCACGGGGCGCTTTCGATGTACGCTTTCGAATCGGCCAGCATGACTCCCCACTCGGGCGTGGGCGGCTGCGCACCAAGGCCCAAGAAGCCCAATGCAGCCATATTCAAAATGCCGTCGCTGAATCCTAAACTGGCTTGCACGATCATCGGCGCCAGACAATTGGGTAAAATCACCACCAGCATTTGGCGAATGCGGCCGGCTCCGAAGGCACGGCTGGCCTGCACATATTCTTTTTCTTTTTCCGCCAGCACGGCCGCGCGGCTGATCCGCACAAAGCCCGGCAAGGCGACGACGGTCACGGCCCAAAGCGCGTTCCATAAAGATGGCCCAAGCACCGCCACCACCACGATCGCAAGCAGTAAGCTTGGAAGCGCCATCAAAATGTCGACGATACGCAAAACAAAATTATCCCAGCGCCCGCCGAAGTATCCCGCCGTCACACCAAGGGTTCCGCCCACCACGACCGAAACGAAGACGCATAAAAAGCCGAAGCCGAGCGAAATGCGCGAGCCAAAAATTAAACGGCTCAGCAAATCGCGGCCAAGATCGTCAGTGCCGAGCAAAAATCGCGGATCGCCGCCAGCCGCCCAGAGCGGCGGTTTCATCTGCAGTCCATCGAAAATATATTCCGGCCGGTGCAAGGGCAAAAAGGGCGCCAGCAGGGCGAGCAAGACCCAAATGCACAAAAAAATCAGGCAGACGAGCGCGGCTTTGTTGTCGAGCAGCTTATGCCAAACTTTCGAGTTCACATGCGCCCCCTTAAACGGGGGTTCAAATAAATATAAAGTACATCCACGCCGATGTTGACCGCCACGATCATCACCGACAAAAGTAAAATCCCGCCCTGCAAAACGGGATAATCGCGCGCTTGAACCGACGCCACCAACCAGCGTCCAACCCCGGGCCACGAAAATAATGTCTCCGTCAAAACTGCGCCGGTCAGTAAAGTGCCAAGCATCAAACCGATGACCGTCACCACGGGCAGCAAAGCGTTCTTCAGCGCATGCACGAAGATCACTTGGTAAAACGACAGCCCTTTGGCGCGCGCCGTGCGCACGTAATCTTCTTTCAAAACTTCAAGCAAAGAAGACCGAGTCATGCGCGCGATCGCCGCGACGGGAATAGTGCCAAGCACGATCGCAGGAAGAATCATGTGGCGCGCGGCCTCATAAAATCCGCGCCATCCCATCCCGCGCACCCACACATCCAGCAAATAAAATCCGCTCCAAGGCTCGATATCATACGCGACCGAAATTCTTCCCGACACCGGCGTCCATCCAAGGCGCACCGAAAAAAACATGATCAGCACCAAGCCCCACCAAAAAATCGGCATCGAATATCCGATCAAACTGCTCGACATCAAAATATGATCGATCCAGCGCCGGCGCTTGATCGCCGCGATCACACCGACCGGGATTCCGATCAGCACCGACCACAGTAAAGCCACCAAGCTCAGCTCGACAGTCGCCGGGAAGCGATCATTGAATTCACTCCACACGGAGCGCTTGGAAATGATGGACTCGCCTAAATTGCCGCTTAAAGCGCCGCCAACGAAATGAAAATATTGAATCCATAAAGGCTTATCAAGGCCGAGCGACTGGCGAAGCTCCGCCACCGCCTCGGGTGAGCCGCCGCGCTCGCCCAACATCAACAAAACCGGATCGCCCGGCACCAGCCGGATCAGAAGAAAAGCCACGAGGCTCACGCCGAAGAGCGTGGGCAGCGACTGTAAAATGCGTTTAAATAAAACTTGAACCATCTACTTCAAGTCGATGGGATAAAAGTCTTCGACACCGATCGGACTGAGTTTGTAGTTCTCGACATTTTTCGAGACACCGCGAAAAACCGTCGCGTGCGCCAGGAGCACCCAGGGCACCTGCTTGGCGAAATATTCCTGCGCCTTAAAATATTGCGAAGTGCGCGCCTTGATGTCGCTTACGGTTTTCGCCTTCACCACGATCGCGTCGTATTTTTTATCGCACCAGCGCGCCATGTTTGAGCCGGCCTTGACCGCCCCACAACTGAGCAAGACTCCCATAAAATTATCGGGATCGCCGTTGTCGGTGGTCCACCCAAGTTGGACCAAGGTGTGCTCGCCGTCGCGGGTCTTCTTCAGGTAGGTCGGCCAGTCGTAAGTGACTAACTTCACTTTGATGCCGATCTTGGCCAGATCCGACTGCATCAACTCACCCATTTTTTTACCGTTCGGATTGTAAGGCCGTGAGACCGGCAGAGTCCACAATTCGGTTTCGAAGCCACCCGCTAAGCCGGCTTTCTTCAAAAGTTCTTTCGCTTTTTCGATATTGTACTCATAAGGTTTCGTCCTGTCGTCCGCGCCCCACACCGTCGGCGGGATCGGATTGCGCGCGAGTGTCGCCGTTCCTTGATAAACCACGCTCAAATAATTTTCGCGGTTCAAGGCGTGCGCGATCGCCTGGCGCACTTCCAATTTATCGAATGGCGGCTTTTCGACGTTCATCGCCAGATAACCGATGTTGGCGCCGGGTTGGCTCATCAACTTCAGATTGGGCTGCGACGAAATACCTTTTAGATCTTGCGGCGACGGCTCGGCGATCAGGTTGCACTCGCCGGCTTTCAATTTTTGAAAGCGCACATTGGCGTCGGGAGTGATCGCGAAAACGACTTTGTCGAGCTTCGCTTTGCCTTGCCAATACTTGGGGTGTGCTTCATAGCGGATCGAATTGTCTTTCACATAGCGCTTGAGCACGAACGGACCTGTGCCTACGGGCTCGGTGTCGATTTTCTCCATAGTTTTATTTTTCGCCAACTGGTCGGCGTACTCTTTTGAAAGCACGACCGCAAAGCTCATGGCCATATCCGCTAAGAACGGAGCCTCGGGCGCATTCAATATGAATTTCACCGTGTGATCGTCGACCTTCACGATCTGCTTGATCATCTTGTCCATTTCCATGCCGGAGAAGTAAGTGTATCTGCCGCCGCTGACATTGTGGAAAGGATGGTCTTTCTTCAGTGCGCGCTCGAATGAAAAAATAACGTCGTCGGCGTTCATGGCGCGGGTCGGTTTAAAATTTTCAGTCGTATGAAAGACCGCGTTCTTGCGCAAATGAAAGGTGTAAGTCTTGCCGTCTTTCGAGATTTCCCACTTCTCGGCCAGCGCGGGAACGACTTTTGTTCCGCCTTCCTCAAATTCCACGAGACGATTGTAAAGCATTTGTGAGGACGCATTGAAGGTCGGCCCGTCTTCGCCCATTTGCGGATTGAAAGTGGAGGGGCTCGCTTCCGAACAATAAACGAAAGTCTTTTCGGCCGAGGCCACGGAAGCAAAAACACTTAACAGTAACACAATCAATGAACGCATCTTACAATCCTTTGTGATTTTCTGTTTCTTTAGCCGGAGGAAGAACGGTATCCGCGCGCACCATTTCGGGCAGACGCCAGTCGATGGGCTCCTTGCCGATCGACTCAAGGTAAGCATTGATTTGAGAAAACGGTTTGCTGCCAAAAAAACCTCGGTGCGCCGAAAGCGGCGACGGGTGCGGACCCTTCAACACCAAATGCTTTTTGGTGTCGATGAAAGCACCTTTTTTTTGCGCATAACTTCCCCACAACACAAAAACCAAACCGCTGCGCTCGCGATTGAGCACGTCGATGATCGCGTCCGTGAATTGCTCCCACCCTTTGTTCTGATGGCTCCCGGCTTTGCCCGCCTCAACACTTAATGTGGCATTCAAAAGCAAAACACCTTGATCGGCCCAAGCCTCCAAGAAACCGTGCTTGGCACGCTCGATACCGAGATCGCTTTTCAATTCTTTATAAATGTTCACCAGGCTCGGCGGAACATCCACTCCGGGCTTAACTGAAAAACATAAGCCGTGTGCCTGCCCCGGCCCATGATAAGGATCTTGGCCCAAGATCACGACTTTGACTTTATCGAAGGGCGTGTGCTCAAGAGCCGCGAAATACTCCGGCCCGCGCGGATAAATTAATTTTTTCGCCGCCAGCTCGCGTTTTAAAAATGCGCGCAGCTCCGTCATATAAGGCTTTGAAAATTCCGGCTCAAGCCGGGCCCTCCAAGAAGGCTCCAGTTGTATCTTTGTGCTGCTGTTCCCCATTAAATTTAGCTCTCATCCCTTGAGAAACCAGTCAAGCCGCGCTAGCTATGTGTGGATGGGGAAAAGTCAGGGAAAACGCCTCTTAAAATCCTTTTATGCCCGCGACCCGATTGATGTGGCGCGCGACTTACTCGGGCAGCGCCTGGTGCACCGGCTTCCTGACGGCCGCCGCTTCAGCGGACGCATTCTTGAAACCGAAGCCTATCTCGGCGCCATCGATCCCGCCGCCCACAGCTTCAACGGGCGCAGGACCGCGCGCACCGAGCCGATGTTCGGTGAGCCGGGCTTAAGCTACATTTATTTTATCTATGGCGTCTATTTTTGCTTCAATGTCGTGGTGGCGCAAAAAGGTGTCCCTGAAGCCGTGCTCGTGCGTGCCGTTGAGCCGGTTGAAGGCGTTGACGAGATGTTGCGCGAAAAGCCCGGAAGTGAATCGACCACATTAGCTAATGGACCGGGGAAATTGTGTATCGCGCTGAAACTGATGCGCGCCCAAAATGCGCTGGACATGACTTCGAGCGACGAATTATGGATCGAAGAAGACGGGGCTCTAAAGGACGGTGTCATTCTCGAGGGCCCACGAGTCGGCATCGGCAATCTGCACGACGCAGTTCATTGGCCGCTGCGTTTTGGCTTGGCGGGAGTCAAAGGGCTTTCACCTCCACGCTTTCCCAATTACCTGGAATAACTCTAAATTATAGCTCCCTTGACATGCTTCTTGCAGAGCTCATATTTCAGCAAACGAGGTGGGTTATGGGTATCTACAATCCGAATCAAGAAGAGCGGGCTTTTCTTTATCAAGAGGCGCAGGATCTCGAATTGCTGATGAAAGATTTGGGAACCCTCACGGTCATGGTTGAAGAGGTTGCCTCTAAACAAGCGCGAAAGAACAAAAAGAATCGCTTCCGGGTGACCTTTGTCGTGGCGCCCGAATCGGTCGGCATGAAAATTCAGGCGACAGATGCAAATCTGTTCGAAGCTGCGATCGCCGCCAAAGACGAAACTCTGCGCCAACTCAACGCCATTGTGAATTCACTACCGAAAGCCCATGGACAAGACGCCAAGGTCCCGCCCGAACATTTGCATTGAGTGTGAGGAAGTTTCGTAAGAACCTTCTGTTATAAGTAGGTGATTATGGAAATTTTGATCTCAGGTGCGTCCACAGGAATCGGACGCGCAAGCAGCGTTCACATGGCGCGCAAAGGGCATACGGTTTATGCCGGGGTTCGCTCACAAAAATCCTTCGATAGCATTACAAAATTAAACGTCAACGGATTGCAGCCGGTTTTTCTGGATGTGTGCGACGAAAAATCCATTGTCGCTTGCGTAGGTGTGATCAAGAAAAAATCCGGAATGTTGCATGCGCTCGTCAACAATGCCGGCATCGCGGTCGGCGGGCCGGTCGAAGGAGTGAAGCTTGAAGATTGGCGCCGCCAGTTCGACACCAACGTGTTCGGCCAGATCCGCCTGATGCAAGAGTGTTTGCCGTCGCTGCGCGAGAGTCGCGGCCGTATCGTGAATATTTCCTCGATCGCCGGGAAAATCGCCAATCCATTTATGGGTCCCTACTCCGCCTCGAAATTCGCACTTGAAGCGATTTCCGATTCGCTTCGCCGCGAGCTGCGCCCTCATGGCGTGAAAGTGATTCTTGTCGAACCCGGCGCGATCGCCACACCGATCTGGGAAAAAGCGCGGGACGAGAACATGTTGAAGCCGAACGCCTTCCCTGAGCCCATCATGGAAGCTTACGGACCGATGATGGAGAAATTCAAAAAGCGGATTGAGCAAGTGATCGGCCAAGCCGCACCCGTCGCTTTAGTGACGGCAGCCATCGATGAGGCATTAACCGCTAAAAATCCGCGCTCACGCTATCCTGTTGGCCGCGGCATCGGCGTTGCGATCAACTTGGCGGGCGCGCTGCCTGATTCATGGATGGATAAGATTTTGCGGCGCTAGTCACCTTCGGCGCCGAAGGTAACTCCGGCACCACCTAGTGGCGCTCGCCGCCGGCGACATCGCACTCGGTGTACTCCACGCCCCACTGATTCTTGCTCGGCGGCTTGCTGAACACCACTCGGCAATCGTAGTCGCTGTAGCCTGAGCAGCCCATCTCCGCATGCGGGCCTTGTACGTAACCGACAACTGAAAATATTGAACCGCGCTTTTCGGGGAAATCGGCGATCAGATCTTTCTCGCGCTCAAGTCCCCAGACTTCTTCGATACCGCAGCTCTGATTGTCTTGGCTGGACATCAGCTCTTCCGCCATCGCGTTACGCACCAGCGTAATGGCTTCCGCCTCCGTAATACCTTCGGTGGGTTTCCAATTGACGATTCCTTGAGTGCCTTGTGCAAAGGCCGCGACGGAAAATAACGAAAGCCATAAAGCCACGATACGCATAAATCCCCCCTGAGAAGACATGGTTGTAGCGAATCGCGACTTTGACATCAAGTCTTACTCTTACAGCGAAAACAATTTACGGAATGATCGTTCACCAAGCCCGTGGCCTGCATGTGCGCGTAGATAATCGTGCTGCCGACAAACTTGAAGCCGCGCGCCTTTAGATCTTTCGAAAGGGCGTCGCTTTCGGGGCTGGTGGCTTTGTAATCCTTGCGCGAGCGGATTTTGTTTTTTATCGGCTTGTTGCCGACGAAGCCCCAAATGTATTTGCTGAAGGAGCCGAACTCTTTCTGCACTTCCAAAAATCTTTGTGCATTATTGACCGCGGCTTCAACCTTCAAGCGATTACGAATGATGCCGGCGTCTTTTAAGAGTGCATTCACTTTGGCTTTGTTGAAGCGCGCGACCTTTTTAGGGTCGAATCCGGCGAACAAGCGGCGATAGTTTTCCCTCTTATTCAGCACGGTCGACCAACTCAACCCCGCTTGCGCGGCCTCTAAGGTGAGCATTTCAAATTGATGTCTGTCATCGTGACTGGGGCGCCCCCATTCCTTGTCATGATATTGAATCATGTTGTCGGCGGCATCGGTAACCCATGGGCATCTTTCTTTCATTGCTTCCTCACTTGAGTTTGAGACTGAGGCACATAACTAACTGATTTCTGGCACTTAACGCAAAACATTTCGCCGTTAGTCGAGTTCTTTATGACCCCATTGACTTACACATTACTTACACCTAATCTACACATGTCTTCAGGCAGTGTAACTTAAGAAGGATCTTCAACCATGGCACCTCGAAAAAAGCCCCTCCCCCTCACTCTCAAAGAACTCAAGGTGCTCGAGTACGTTGAGCAAGTGATGCTAGACCAAGGTGTGGTTCCCTCTTATCAGGAGATCCGTGAACATTTCGGCTTCGCTTCGCTGAATTCGGTGCAACGCTACCTTAAGCAGCTTCAGGAGAAGAACTATATTTATATACCCGGGGGCAATCAGAAGCGTGCCCTTCAGATTCTTCATCCTTCCAAATCGATTTCAAATTTGCTGACGGATCGAATCATCGATTCGGCGGCATTGTCCACCAACCAAATTCCCAATACCCAAACTTTTAAGAAAGAGACTCCTCTGATGAGTTCGTCTCCTCCGCAGGTGGAGTCTCTTTCTTTACCTTTACTCGGGCGTGTCGCAGCAGGTTTACCCATCGAGTCTTTTACCCATGACGAGCACGTCAATGTGCCCGCCAGTTTGATCCGTAACCCTTCGAAAACTTTTGCTTTAATCGTACAGGGGCAATCCATGGTGGAAGACGGAATTTTGGATGGAGATGTGATCTTCGTGCAGAAGCAATCTTACGCCAACAATGGTGAAACGGTCGTCGCGATGATCAACAATCAAGCTACGGTAAAAAGATTTTATTTACATGCTAAAAGAAAAATTGATGTCCACACTAATCCACAGAGTGATGCACATTTTCCCGGGCCAAATGAGAAGGCTGTCGAACTTCGCCCCGCCAACTCAACTATGGAGTCGATGTGGTTTGCGCCCTACAAGGTCGACATACAGGGCATAGTCGTTGGCTTAATCCGGCGATTTTAAGTCAGAAATTTTAAGACAGGCTGATTCACTACAATTTTTTAGTGAATTTACTGAGGCATTTTGCCTCTTAAGGCGGATTTTTGTGTCTGATGCGACGACCACTTACAAACAAAAAGGGTTCATGACGCGCGCAGAACTCGTGAGTGAACTCGGATCTCAGCTTGTGACGTGTGAGCGCGTTGCCCCATTACCGGGATTAAGTACCGGCTGGTCCACGCTTGACCGCTTTTTGTTGTGGCAAGGCTTTCCCAAAAGCGCACTCACTTTGATGGTCAGTGACGCTGGCGGCGCCACCACTTTGTGGATGCGTGCGGCGGCCGAGGTCACCAAGCGCGGGCAATGGGTCGCCTGGATCAATGACGGCGAAACTTCGCTCACGCCGTGGGCTCTTCGCCACCATGAGATCGATCTTTCAAAAGTGCTTTGTGTCTCTCAACCCGCGAACGCGAAGCAAACTTTGTGGGCCCTTCAAGAATTAATGTCCTTATGTTTGTTCGAAATGATCGGATGCGATTTAGGCAAAATGAATTTGCGCGAACATCAGCTGTTGAAACTAAAAAAGCTCGCGATGCGCCACCAGACCGCGTTGGTGTTCTTCACGCGTTCGGCCCATGTGCAGCGCAGTTCGATTTATTCTTTAATTATGCATTTCGGCCGCGATCATGTGCTGGTTGATCGGGCCCTTCATCGCCCCACCCCACACATCCTAGAAAGGAAAGATCTTTATGCGGACACTCTGCCTCAACTTGCAGCGGGACGTCGCGCCCTCTGTGGCTGAAAACTTTCTGATCTTCAGTCCGAGGGTGCATTACCGCGCCCCCGGGTTGGTGTTCATGGATATCACCACCTCGGCCAAAATGTTCGGCGGCGAGCAAAAGCTTCTTGATGAAGCCTTGCATGTGTCGCGCGAGTTTTACGCTGACACGGTGGGCGCGGTCAGCGATTCGCCGTGGGGTGCGCAGGCGCTGAGCGTGGAGAAACCGGGCACAGTCAGCCAACCATTGCGAGAGCTGCAAGATTTAGAAGTCGCGCCCTTGTCGCGGCTTCATCAATTGGAAGGCTTGATCGCTTGGCGCTCCAATTCGGAGATCGAGCACATCGTCGATTTCTTCCATATGCTCGGGATCAACCGTTTAGGCGAGATCCGTAAGTTTCAACCCGACTCTTTCCGCGAACGCTGGAAAGAAACCGGAACTTTGATTTGGAAGCGGCTGCACGGTTTGGACAAGCAAGTGATCTCGCCACTACTTCCGACCGAAGGCTTGCAAGATTACATTCATTTGGACTTTCCTGTTTCTCTTTTGCCATTCTTGCTGCATTGCCTGGAGAAAAGTTTGCGCGGCCTTATGGCCCGCATGCAAGGGCGCGGCGAATTCGCAAAGAAGGTCGTGATCCATTTGTTCTGCGAGTACTCGGACCGCGTGCACATGATCGAGCTGCAGCCGGCCTCGCCGAATCGCAACTTGGAATTGTTCATGAAGTTGCTTGAGAACAAATTGAGCGAAGTGAGCCTTGAGAATCCGATCAAGCAAATCGAGATCGAAGTGGTTCCGTGCCCTGAAAAACTGCAACAGCTTTCTTTCTTCGAGCCGCGCGTGAGTGACGCGGAAAAATTATCGGCTTTGGTCAGCGTTTTGAATCAAGCTTCGATCAGTACCGGTTTTTTGAAACCTAAAGACGAAATCATGCCGGAAGAATCTTGGGACGTGACGGCCGAGTTTGAAGATTATGAACCAATCGAAGATGCCATCTCCGTCCAAGGCCAGAGCTTTCAAATACGCCCGGCCTACAGTGGGAATCTCTCGCATGCGCCAAGGCCTTCGCGTCTGTTGAAGAAGCCTAAGTCCTTGAGTCCGTTTGAAGTCGACCGTTTTCAGTTCTTAAGTCATCAACCTATTGAACGATTGGAGGATAGTTGGTGGGAAAGTTCGCGTGGCCGTGATTACTATTTTGCCCTCTCGGCCAAGGGAGAATTCGTGTGGCTGTTTTATGACCGCATCCAACAACAATATTACTTACAAGGATATTTTGATTGAGAAATTTCAACCGCAGAAACAAGAACGATTCTGTTTTTATGGTTCAAATCACCGTGGTGCTGGTGTTGATGCATGCGCTGACACTGTTCCTGTAGGCGCGCGCGATAACGCAGCACTTCTTGTCCAGACAAGAAGTGCTGCGTTACTGACGGAGAGTGGACCGTGAACCATCCACGCTCACAAACGAAGTTTTACACTTCTTTGCTCGCTAAAGGCGAGAAGCCAGAGAGGAAATCACCACCCCACAAGCCGAAGACGCCTCCGTCGAATCATCTTAAGAATAAACATCCAGCACAACTTAGGGATCAAAATCCGCATCCGACCACGCCGGATGTGAATTACGTCGAACTCCTCGCGCGCTCGAATTTCTCGTTCTTGCAAGGCGCCTCCCATCCCGAAGAGATGGCGCTCTACGCGCAAAAACTCGGCTACCGCGGAATGGCGCTTTGCGACCTGAACGGCCTTTACGGAGTGGTGCGCGGATTCCAGGCGATTGAGTATCCGTCGAACTTTCTCGCTCAAAGCGAAGACACCAATCGCGATTTCAAATATTTCTGCGGTGCTGAGATGCAACTCGAGGACGGCAGCTCCATCGCGCTCTTGCCGATTCATAAAGACGGCTACACCAATCTTTGCCGGATCATCACCGCGAGTAAACGCGAGAGCGAAAAGTATTTCTCGAATTTAAATTTTGAGATCTTAGAAAAACACAGCGACGATCTGCTCGCCTTTGCGCTGCCTCCGTGGAACGAAGAGAAACTATTGAAGCTGCGCGAGATTTACGGCGACCGGCTCTATCTTCCCTTATGGAAGGACTACACCTGGGATTCGCTGCAACTCTACAATCAAGCCATGCAGCTTGAGGCGCAGCACGGCTTTGAACTCTTCGCCACTCAACGCCCGTTCATGAGCGAAGCTAAACGAAAAATCCTGCATGATGTAATCACCTGTATCATGCACAAGGCGACCTTAAAGGCTGCAAAGACGCGGCTTCTTCCCAATGGCGAGCGCCATCTTAAACCCCTGGCGGAGCTGAAAAAACTTTGGACCGACCGCCCCGATCTTTTGCAAAAGACCAATAAGATCGCCGCGCGCATTCAGTTTTCACTGAAAGAACTGCAGTACGAATACCCTGAAGCCGCTAGACCCCAAGGCATTGAGGCGCCTGACTATTTGCGCGAGCTCACCGAGAAAGGCTTAAAGGTGCGCTTCCCCGAAGGCATCACCGCGAAAGTGCGGGCCATGGTTGAGCACGAACTCGCGCTGATCAATGAACTTCGTTACGAAGATTACTTCCTCACCTTATGGGACGTTTGCCAGTTCGCGGAAAGCCACGGAATTTTATATCAAGGCCGCGGTTCCGCCGCCAACTCGATCGTTTGTTATTGCTTGGGCTTGACCGCAGTGAATCCCACCGTCGTGGAATTGCTGTTCGAACGATTTATCTCCAAAGAGCGCGGCGAGCCGCCCGACATCGACATCGATTTCGAAAGCGAGCGGCGCGAAGAAGTGATCCAGTACATTTACGAAAAGTACGGCTCACAGCACGCGGCCATGGTGTGCACCGTGATTTGCTACCGCTCACGCATGGCCATGCGCGAAGTCGCCAAGGTTTTGGACATCCCCTTAAAGACCGTCGACATGATGGTGAAATTCATGGGGCGCGAGGGAATGCAACGCTTGATCGATGCGCCGGAAAAATTGCAAGAATGGAATATCGATCCGCACACCTTCGATCTGCTGATGAATCTGACACGCTCGATCTTAGGCTTCCCGCGCCACCTCGGCATTCACACCGGCGGATTCCTGATCGCCAAACGGCCCATCACCGAATGTGTGCCTGTTGAAAAGGCCACGATGGATAAACGCTACGTCATTCAGTGGAATAAAGACGACCTCACCGTTTTGAAAATGCTGAAGATCGACGTGCTCAGCCTCGGCATGCTGACCGCGCTCAACAAATGCTTCGAAATGTTAAAAGCGCACAAGAGCATCGACCTGAACATCTACAATATACCGGAAGACGATAAACCCACTTACGATATGATCTCCAAAGCCGACACCGTCGGCACCTTCCAGGTGGAATCGCGCGCGCAGATGTCGCTCCTTCCGCGGCTGAAACCAAAATGCTTTTACGATCTGGTCATCGAGGTCGCGATTGTCAGGCCCGGCCCCATTCAAGGGGGCATGATCCATCCCTTTATCCGCCGACGCGACGGTTTAGAGAAAGTCAGTTACCCGCATCCAGACCTTAAACCGATTCTGGAGAAAACCTGCGGCGTGCCGATTTTTCAAGAGCAGATCATGCAGATCGCGTCCACCGTCGGCGGCTTTACGCCCGGCGAATCCGATGAATTGCGCCGGATCATGTCTTCGAGTTGGAAGAAGCATGACCTGATGGAAGGCCTGCGCGCGCGGCTCATCAACGGGATGATCAATCACGGCATCAAGATCGAATATGCCGAGCAGATCTACCAGACCATCGTGGGCTTCGCCTCTTACGGATTTCCCGAAAGCCATTCGGCCAGCTTCGCCATCATCACCTATGCCAGCTGTTTTTTAAAACGGCATCACCCGGAAGTTTTCGTGACCTCGCTGCTCAACGCCCAGCCGATGGGGTTTTACTCTCCCCGCGCGCTGATCATGGATGCGCAAAGACACGGTGTAAAATTCAAGTCCGTCGACATTCAAACTTCCGAATACGATTACACCTTGGAAGGCCCCGATATCCGCGTCGGCTTTCGCGCGATCCAAGGTTTGCGAGAGAAAAATATCGAAGCGGTGATCAAAAACCGCCGGGAGGAAGGGCCCTTCAAAGACCTTACCGATTTAGTCCGGCGCAATGAAGTGAACAAGAACACTTTGATTTGCTTAGCCGCGGCGGGCGCGCTGAACAGCTTGGGTTTAAACCCGCGCGACGCCCTATGGAAGATTCAGGCGCTGAATTTGAGCCCGATGAGTTTATTCTTCGGCAAAATTTCCGCGGGCGAAGACCATAACCATGTCCCGGCAGAAGATGACTGGCACACGCTGCAACGCGAGTACCGCACGCAAGGTTATTCGTTGGTTCATCATCCACTCGGCATATTGCGGCCGGCGCTGGAGCGTTGGTCAAATATCGAACGCGCAAAAAATTCTGCCGGCTTCACTAAAGCCGAACATATGGAGAATTTAAAAAACGGTCAGTACGTGCGCGTGGCCGGCTTGCTCAGCTTGCAACAGCGTCCGCCAACCGCTAAAGGTTTTGCTTTCCTGACGCTTGAGGATGAAAGCGGCACTTTTAATATCGTTTTGCTGCCGAAAATTTACGAGCAATTCCGCCTGATCATCATTCACCACCCGCTTTTGCATATTTACGGGCGGCTGGAGAAGGTTTCGGGCGTAATGAATATCAAGGCCGAAATAATCAAGGCTTTGCCGGTGAACGAAATGCTAAAAACACCGGAGCAACTGGCCCCGGGGTTCGATTTTTCAAAATGTTTCGACGATCACACTTTAGGTTAGTAGCCGTTCAGCGTCGGCGCGGTCGCTTTAGCCGGCGCCGCTTCCGTCACCGCGCGGGTAAAGGCCTTGGCGAAGCGAAGCTCCAGTTGGGCACGCGGCGTCTGCGAAGCGGCCGTCGCACGGTTCAAAATCGCGGCCTGACCGAAGTCCACACCGGCGATAATTTTATTCAACATGACGTTATATTGGGGAGCTATGCCCATGCTGCGCAGATCGGCGCGAGTTTGAGTCGCTTTCTCAAGCCACGAAATCCACTCTTTCAATTGTTCGGGATTCGCCGAATTCAAATTCACCGTCTGACCGGTTATCGACATCCACAAGCGGCGCGCGTCGCCGCGCTCTTGGAAATCGGTCAAGCGGCTCACCACCATCAACGGCAAAATATTGTGGCGCAATTGCAGCATGTAAACCGCCTCTTGCTCCCACTGTAAAACCTTGGCCGTCGCGCGCGGAAACTGTTCGTTGCGCTGGATTTCATTGCGGTTGCGTAAAGCCGTGACGATCAAGTCGTAAAAAATCGAATCCGGCATGCCTTTCGATTTGAGTATGTCGTGAAAGCGGTCGCTCACGATATCCAGCTTTGCACCTAAAGCACCGACACCGCGGAAGGAGCGGTCGGGACGTAAAACATCCACGTTACCGTCACGCGGAACATGTTTGAACAAACGCAGGAACAAAGCCTCCGCCGCCCACATCAGACGGCTGTCGAGTTCCGCCATATTGTCGTTGTAATCGCCCTTCCAAAATTGCCAATGCATCGCCAGGATCGTGGTGCCGGCGTTTTCGAAAAGATCGGGCTCATTATTGATGCCGAAAAAATAATTGAAAGCCGAATTCATGGGCGTGAGATTCTCTTGCGCGGTTTCGCCGAACAACTTGTCGAGCTCGCGCATCATCGTTTCGTTGGACTCTTTGTAGGTCATGTCGTTGTGAAGATCGTCGGTGCGTTTTTCCAAGTGTTTCGAGCTGTCTTCGACCCGGCGGGTGGTCTTCTTCATGTCGTCGGCGGTTTTCTTAATCTCGCAACCGGCCAGCAGGGCCAAAAAAAGAGGAAATAAAACCACGAGTCTAAGAGCGCTATTCATCAAATTCTCCGAGTGAAGGTTACGGATCTTAACGAACCGTAAGCCCTCTTATACAGAGAAAAGATTACTGAAAACAGCGGCTATTTAGTGGAGTCGTTCTGGAGAAAAGATTTCTCCTCGGAATGCGCTTTCGGATTTTCACTGAGAAGATCATTCACGAGTGTCTTGATCTTGTCATGATCGGCATTTTTCACGAAGGTGTCGGAATTGCGTGTCCATTGCTCCGCACCGCCTAATGACGAAAGATCCGCCTCACCCTCGCTTTGCGCAAAGGCCGAAAGGCTAAAAACCGTCAGAATGGCCAAGATCAATCGCATGGAGACTCCCTCATCCTTGCGACTTCAAGGCCCAGGCCATTGCATTGGACGCATAAGCTATCGTATTTACTTAATAATTTAACCCCCTAAAGGCCGCAGCCGAAGGGCCGGCGAATAGCGATTTGACGCCCTTCAAAGCCCCACCGATTGCCCGGGTAATTCGCCCACTTAGACTGTCTAGACGGTAGACGCACCCGTGGACCAAAAAGGCTTGGCGAAGGCCGCGGAAAGGTTTACTCCATCTTATGCCCTCGAAAATATCGAAGCTTTCGATCACCAAGATGTCCGCGACCGGCAATGATTTTTTGCTGATCGATCTTGTGGATAAGAAACAACGTAAAATTTGGCAGAACGAATGGTCCAAAAAAGCGCGCGCGAGCTTGGTGAAACTGTGGTGCCACCGGCAAGAGGGCCTCGGCGCCGACGGCTTGGTTTTTCTCGAGCAAGACAAAGACCATGATTTCGCGTGGGACTTCTACAATTCCGACGGCAGCCATGCAGAAATGTGCGGCAATGCCGCGCGTGCCGTGAGCCTTTACGCGCATGAAAAGTTCGCGAAAAAATCGACGCTCACCTTCGCCACTAAAATCGGCACGGTCCACGCCAAAGTGAAGTCCGCTAAAAATATCGAAGTGCGCTTGCCCAAGATCAAAGAAAATCAGTGGAACCAAATGCTCATGTGGAAAGGCGTCGGCACCAATTACGATTTCGTGCGCGCCGGAGTTCCGCACGCGGTGGTGCGCGTCCCGAATCTTGACGATCGCTCGCATTTGCGCGATTTCGCGCTCGAAATAAAACGCCAGCCCTCGTTCATCAAAGACGGCACCAACGTAACGTTCGTCAGACTGGTCTCGCAGGATAAAATCGAAAGCGTTACTTTTGAACGCGGTGTCGAAGATTTCACTCTCTCCTGCGGAACGGGCGCTGTGGCCAGCGCGCATTCGGTTTTGCGCGGTGAAGAGAATCAACCGGTCGAAGTTCGTGTACCCGGCGGAACGCTAACCGTGGTATGGAAAGATGGTCATCCGGTCCTCAAAGGAGCGGCGCGGATCGTCGCGGAGATGCATTTATGTCGTTAAGTCCCGAACAACTTGGAAAGCCGTTAAAGGTTATAAAGCGCATTCAAGAAACGCCGGAAGCCGTTTCACTGGTGCTGGAAATTCCCGACGCATTGAAAAGCCAATTTCATTATCAAGCCGGCCAGTTCGTGACTTTCTTTTTGAATATCAACGGCCAACAGTTGAACCGCAGTTATTCACTCTCCACTTCCCCGCTGTATGACAAAGAATTTAAAGTGACCGTTAAAAAGGTCGACGGCGGAAGAGGCTCGACCTTTCTTTGCGAGGGGATAAAAGAGGGCGACACGCTCCTGACCACCCCGCCCGCCGGACATTTCTTTAAGCCGAGTTTGGAAGCTCATGGAACGCACTATTTTCTTTTCGCTGCGGGCTCAGGCATCACGCCGGTCTACTCGATTTTGAAAACCGTTTTGACAGCTTCGGCGCTGAATCATGTGACACTTGTGTTTTGCAACCGCACGGAGCCTTCGATCATTTACCGGCAAGAAATCGATCAGTGGGCAAAAGAGAATCCCGCCCGTTTGGATGTTCTGTACGTGCTGACCAAACCTTCGAGCGAATGGACCGGGCACAGCGGAAGGATTTCGCGCCCTCTTATTACCGAAGTGCTCGATATGCCCGCGACCGCGCAGGCGCGAGAGTATTTTATCTGTGGACCGACGGATTTTATGCACACCGTGAAGTTGGGATTGGTCGAGAGCGGCGTGCATACGGACTTGATTCATATCGAAGATTTCGGGCAGGACTTACATAAGCCCGGACCTAAGCTCGATGACAGCTGGACTTTCATCGGCCCAGGCCAAGATGCCGAAGCTCCCGAAAAAATCATCGCCGAATTGAACGGCGAGATCATCGAAGTCGCGGCCAAACCCGGACAAAACATCTTAGAAACACTGATTGAGGCCGGCGCCCAGCCGCCCTACTCCTGCATGGACGGTGCATGCATGGCGTGCATGGCGAAAGTCACCGAAGGTCGAGTCTACCAAGAAGATCCAGGCATCCTGATGGATGACAATATCGCGAAGTGCGAAGCGCTCACCTGCCAAGCTAAACCGCTGTCCAGGATCGTCAAAGTTTCCTACGACAATCTCTAAGAGATTTGCGACCCTATAGGCATGCGTCTTTATTCGATGGCGGTGTTTTTCTGCGCCTTAATTTCGAGCGTGGGTCACGCCTCATTTTCAAGCTATCACAATGCCAATCCCGTGGGTTGGATGCATCTTCTTCCCGTCGGCGAAATGCCGGGTTGGTCGGGCGAAGCTTGGGTCAACATAGAGATCAATCACGCCAATGTCTGGAACATGGAATTCACGATGACCGACCGGCGCAGCGGCGATGTTTACACCTATAAAGCCGACTTTGAACAAAGCGCCGCGATCTTGGAACTTGGCGCCCCGGTCACGGAGAATTTGGCGATCGCGCTCGAAATTCCTTACGCCAATCGCAATGGCGGATTCCTGGACGACTTTATCGATCAGTTCCACCAGGTGATTCGCAGCGACCGCTTCTTACGCCACTTGCACGACGAGTTCGACAATTCGTATGTCGTACAGGATAACGGTGCCGACCGTTTGGCCGCGCAAAAATCAGAAGGCGTCGGCAGCGCCAAAGCGAAACTGAAGTATTGGCTTTTGAAATGGAAAAGCCCTACGCCCGGTGTTTGCGATTGCGGATTTGCCGTCTCCGGCCAGGTTAAATTTCCCGTGCAGCAAAGACAATTCGGTTTGAGTTCAGGCGGCATCGATTATTCGACTTTGCTGCACGCCGGAATTCCTCTAGGCAGTTTCAGCGCGGTTTGGGCGACGGCCGCGTTCACCAAGCTCGGCCCCAATGACACCTTCAACGGATGGCCCAGGCGCGAATGGCTGCAAATGTACGAACTCAGTTTAGATCTCGCGCTTAACCCCACTTGGGGCTTGATGCTTCAAGCGCGCACCGAATCTCCCCTCTTTATGCGCGAGCATCTCACTTATAACTACAACAACACCAATGAACGCGACCGCACGGTTGAGCGAGTCGCCAGCGGTTGGAATGCCTTAACCGCATGGCGCGGCTCGCAATCGATCGGCGCGCGTTATCGCTGGGGCATCGGCAGCCAGGTGAATCTTTTGTTCATTGAGGACTGGGGACTAGGCGATAAAGATAATCGCGGCGAATGGCTTTACGTCAATAATGCCCCGGATGTCGCCTTCATCACGCAGTGGCACTTCGTGTTCTGAAGGCGCGCCGCACCTCCGGAAGTGCGGCGCGCCTTCGGGCTTTATGTTAGATTGAGGATTCTCCCGAAAGGACCAATATGATCGTTGCGGATAGCATTTTACGAAAAGTGATCGAGGTCGCATTGAGCGAGGGCGCGGACTTCGCCGAGGTTTACCTTGAAGACACGCGCAAGAAACAGTTTTCGTTTTTAAGTTCGCGCCCCGAGAAAGCCATTTCCGGCCATACGCTTGGCGCGGGCATCCGGCTTTTTTCCGGCACAGAGCAGATTTACACTTACACCAATGATATTTCCGAAACCGGTTTGGTGCGCGCGGCGAAACAGGCGGCGCAAGCGATGAAATCGGCGAACCGTTTCTCGCCGCAAAAAATGACGGCCGCACAAACCTTCGGGCAAATCGAATACATTCATAATCCCTCGAACACCAAGCAATGGGACTCACTGCGCTTGATGGATGAAACCGCACGCGGCTTCAGCAGTCTGGTCACGCAGGTCCACGCCGAAGTCAGTGAAAGCTTCAAACACGTGCAGATCATGAACTCCGAGGGCTTGCACAAACAAGAGGGCCGCCCGTACTTGAACACTTTCGTGCGCGTGATCACCGAAGAAAACGGCGCAAAAGAAACCGGCTACGAACGCACGGCCTTTGTCGGCACCAGCGAAGACTGGCACAAAGTGAACTTCCGCGAGCTTGCGCAATTGGCCGCCGGCCAATCGTTAAAAATCTTACGCGCCAAGTGGGCGCCCGCCGGAGAAATGCCGGTCTTGCTCGACAACGCTTTCGGCGGCGTGATTTTTCACGAAGCTTGTGGCCACGGGCTTGAGACCACTTCCGTCGCCAACAACGCGTCGGTGTTTGCAGGTCAACTCGGCAAATCCGTCGCAAGCTCGGTTGTGACCGCCATCGATGACGGCACTTTGCTCGGCGATTACGGCAGTCTCGAAATCGACGATGAAGGCGAGGCCACCCAGCGCACGGTCTTGATCGAAAACGGGATTTTAAAAAACTACATCGTCGATAAAATCGGCGCGCGCAAAACCGGTTACAAAGTTACCGGCAGCGGGCGCCGGCAAGATTACCGCTTCGCTCCGACCTCGCGCATGCGCAACACCTTCATCGCGCCCGGAACGTCGAGCTTCGATGAAATGTTGAAAGACATCGATTACGGTCTTTACGCTAAAAATCTAGGCGGCGGATCGGTTTCACCCGGAACCGGCTCTTACAACTTCGCCGTGAATGAAGCGTTCATCGTTCGCAATGGCCGCATTGAAGAACAGGTCAAAGGTGCAAGCCTCATCGGCACCGGTATCGAGACGTTAAAAAGAATTTCGAAAGTGGGAACGGACCTTAAGCTTGCGCCAGGCACTTGCGGCTCGGTCAGCGGAATGATCCCGGTGACGGTCGGCCAACCGCCGCTGCTGGTTTCTAAATTGACCGTCGGAGGTAAAGTATGAAGCCCGCAATGGAAATGGCGGAAGCGCTCGACTATTTGCTCGAAACCGCGGCCACGGAAAAATTAGATCTGGAAATCATGGGCATGCAAAGGACCTCAACTGCGATTTCTTTTCAGCAGCGCAAGATGGATCAATTTTCTTTCAGCGAAACGCGCCAGCTGGGCATACGTTTTATCGAAGGAAAACATGAGGGCGTCGCCTACACCGAAAGTTTGGATCGCGACAGCTTGGACAGCCTCATAACGGAATCCCGCGCCAATGCCAAGATGATCCAGCGCGAATGGATTTCCGAATTGCATTCGCCGTCCTCTTTGCCCGAAATGAACGAACTCTACAATCCAGCACTGGACGAAGTCCTTGTTGAGCAAAAAATTAAGGCCGCCTCGCAACTTGAAAGCACGGCCCTTGAGTTCGACCGCCGCATCACGAAAGTTCCGCATGCGCGCTACGGCGACAGCAATCATCAATCGTGGCTGGCCAACAGCAAAGGCTTACGCGCGACCTACAAAGCCAATTTATGTTACGCCTACGCCTACGCAATGGCCCAAGACGGCGACAATAACGTAATGGCTTACAATTACGAAGCCCATCGCGATTTCAAAGATTTGAGCACGGAAAAGATCGCCAAAGTTTCGGCCGAGAAGACCATCGCACGCATCGGGGCCACACGCCCCGAGACCGGAATTTACACCGTAGTGTTTGAAAACCGGGTCGCCGAAACCCTCATCGGTCTGATCACCAACTATTTCAGCGCGAAAGCGATCGACGACAAATCTTCGCCGCTCATCGGGAAACTGGGACAAAAGATATTCTCTCCCAACCTAACAATCACGGATGATCCCTTTCACAAGCTTGGGCACGGCAGCCGGCCCTTCGACGACGAAGGTTACCCTTCGAAAGCCACGACGCTGGTGCAAGACGGGCTGGTCTCTTCGTTCCTCACGAACTCGATCATGGCCAAAAAATTGAAACTGCCGCACACGGCAAGCGCCGCGCGCTCGCCTTCGACCGATCTCGACATCAGCGCCAGCAATATCGTGGTGAAGCCGGGAACGAAAGCGATCAGTGAACTTTTGAACGGCGATCAAAAAGTGATTTTGATTACCGCGGTCATGGGCATGGCCGGCTTCCGCGCCACCAGCGGTGATTTTTCGCTTCCCGTGGAAGGGCATCTTTATGAAAACGGCAAGCTGGTGCGCCCGCTTAAAGATTTTTTAATCTCGGGCAATATTTTGCAGCTCTTATCTTCTATTGAAGCGGTGGGCAGCGACGCACTCTTGCCGATCGGCAATACCATTTGCCCGTCACTACTGGTGCGTGGTTTGAATGTGGCGGGTCAAACTTAATCTTTGTTTGGGAGGTTCTTGTGAAATTGCTTATCGCCGCGGGCGCGCTCGTGGTTTTGGGTGGATGTAAATCCCGCTCGGTTTTGCCCGATGTGGGCGAAGTCAAAGTCAGCCGCGAAGCCGCCCACAAAGATTGCCGCGAAATCGGCAAGATCACCGGTACTACCTCAAGCGTTAAAGGCACCGAAGCGCAGGCTTTGGCCGACCTCAAAAAGGAAGCGGCCAACAAGGGTGCAAATTACGTCGTGGTGAAAGAATACTCTTCATATGGAACCAGCGTCACCGGCATTGCTTACGAATGCCCGTAAGTGCCGCCGACGTCGGCCGTGCACTCCTAAATTTTAGCGATAAATTGTTTAGCGCGGTTGAGCACGGGTAGCGGTATCTCATGCCCGCCGCCGAAGGGAATCCAATCCACTTCGGCGCCACCGGCTTTCAACATTTCATTTAAACGCTGACTGACCGCAAAGGGCAAAACCGTATCCGCTTGCCCATGCGCCTGCAGAACCTTCATGCCTTTAAGGCCGGCCGATTTCTTGGTCCAATTTTCCTCATCGAGCATCGCGCCCGAAAGTAAAATCAAACCCTTCAAATCCCCGGGACTCTGGAGAGCGATTTCGGTTGCGATCATGGCGCCTTGGCTGAAACCGCCAAGGATTAATTTTTCGGAATTCAAATGAAAGATCAAATCGGCAACGGCCTCCGCCGACTTGTCGAGCCCCGGAGGACGCACCTTAGTGAAATCCACGCCGGCTTCCAAATCGCGAAGAGAAATCGGAAACCATCCGCGCCCCATCATGTGCGGACCGATCGGCACTTCGAGCGGCGCATCGGGAAAATAAAAGGTCCACTCCTCTTCGGGATCCAAAAAATCCGCGAGCGGAAAAAGATCCGAAGCATCCGCACCAAAGCCGTGCAGCAACACGACGTTTTGCCCGGGGTTATTGCCTTCTCGAATCAAACAACTTAATTGGCCAATTTGTTCACGCATGCGAGCTGGTTTACCACTTGGCGCTTGCCTGACCAAGGCTTTTTAGGCGTAATCAATCTATGAGCCAGAGCCAAAACATCGACGGCGCCTCAGCCGGACGCATTCATCAACTGAAAAAATATTACGAAGAGCACGAACACAACCTCGCCATCGCCTTCTTTATCGGCGGATTCATTTTTGACATGATGATGGTCGGCCGCATCGATTCTTGGGAAACCATCGGCCAACAAATCGTGTACTTACTGGTTATTTTAGCTGCCTTGATGCAAATGTTTTTCGAAGAGGCCAAGCCGCCGTTGGTTTTTGACAAAATGTTCGTGCTCAAACGTTGGTACTACGATTACCGCACGGCCATCATCCACTTCTTCTTTGGAACATTGCTGAACATGTACGCGATCTTTTTCTTTAAAAGTTCGTCGCTATTGGTGTCTTTCGTGTTCATGATATTTATGATCGGCCTGTTGATCGCCAACGAATCGGCGCGCTTTAAATCCCTGGGCCTGTCGTTTAAGTTCGCGCTGCTGGCACTCTGTCTCCTGGCCTTTTTCTCATACACCATCCCGGTTTTTGTCGGCACTATCGGATTGTTCGTTTTTCTGTTTTCAATGCTGGTCGGATGTATTCCCTTGGTGATCGCGGGCTGGTGGATCCAAATTTTTTCACCGGCACTTTTTGAAAAAGCCAAGAAGCAAATCCTGTTGCCCATGGGCTTCGTTCTCTTGGCCTTCTTGACGCTTTATTTGTTCCGCTTGATTCCACCGGTGCCGCTCTCCATTCCGTTCATCGGCGTTTATCACAATGTCGAGAAGAGTGACGGCACTTACAAGCTGACCCATGAAAAACCGTGGTGGAAATTCTGGAACAACGGCGATCAGTTCTTCTTGGCGCAAAGAAACGACAAAGTTTATGTCGCCTTCCGGATTTTCTCGCCCACCCGTTTTTCCGATGCGGTGCTGATGCGCTGGTATTGGAAGGACAATGTGAACGGCTGGATGCTTCAGGATTCCATTCCGATAAAAATCATCGGCGGCCGCGATGAGGGCTTCCGCGGCTTCGGCGTCAAATCGAATTACCAGCCCGGCGAGTGGAAGGTCCAAGTCGAAACCACCGATGAGCGTGAGATCGGCCGCGTCTATTTTGAAATTGAAATTGCACCCGAAGCGCCACGCACTTTTGAGTTCGATCAGATGTGAGCCGACGCAAAGCTTCTTGTCTGGACAAGAAGTGATGCGTCAGGAAAACATCCGCGGTGTAAGACGATTTTTCTTCACCGCTCGCGGCTTTTTGCTCCAACCATATTTTTTCAAATCAATCCGCTCGCCCTCGAACACCACGCCTTCACTTTTCAAGAGGCGTTTTTGCCGAAGATAGCCCCGATCGGCCCGAGGGATGGAGATCGTCCCGCTCGAACCGAGTACACGGTACCAGGGAAGCTTATGAATCCGCGCGGAAGAATGAAGAATCCATGAAACGCCTCGAGCGCCATGGGGCTTTCCGGCCAATGCGGCAATTTGTCCGTAGGTCGCCACTTTTCCGTAAGGGATCGCTTTGATAAATTGAATCACCTTTACGGTGAACTCGGTCGGCGTTTTCATTTGGCGATACGCAAAACTTTCTCGATGTCGGGGCGCGCGGGAGTCTTGGGCATGGACTCGGCCATGCCGATCAACAATGCGCCCTCAAGCCGCACCTTATCCGGATTCAAATCCAAAATTTTATAAGTTTTTTTATGCGACCAATTGCCGCCGGTGCTCCACTTCGTGGCGATACCTTTTTGCCAAAGATAAAGCGATGCGATTTGTACACTGCAAGCAAGCGTCGCGAAATCTTCATGACGGCGGCGCTCATCATCATCAAGCCGGATCCCCAAGCTGATGACATGCGCCGGATGAATAATATTCGCATGAATCGCCTTGCGCTTGGTCTCGCCCAGCTCACCCTTCTTTTCCTTAAGCTCCACCGCAAGATCGGCGAGCTCTTCCCGGCTTTTCGGTCCGATACGGGTGTAAACCCAGGGAAAAGACAATTTGTGATTGGGAGCCCACAGACTTAACGCCAAGGCCTCTTCGACAATCGACCAATCGACCTTTTTGTCAGTATAATTATGAACCGTGCGTCTAGATCGGATCAGTTCGGCCAACTCCACAATACCCGCCTCGTTGAAATGGAAGAGCTAAAGTACCCCTCAATGAGGGCTAGGTTCAATAAAAAGAGGCTTGCTGAAACGAAAATGAAAACCTAAATTGACGGCCATGAGAGTGCGGTTCAGATGAAGAGAAAAGTCTTGTTCGTTTGCCTGGGGAATATCTGCCGCTCGCCCGCGGCTGAGGGCATTTTCCGCACGCTTGTCAAAAACGCCGATTTACAAAACGACATTTTGGTTGATTCCGCCGGCACCGGCAGCTGGCACGAGGGCGAACCGCCGGACGGACGCATGATCAGTTACGCGCAAAAACGCGGATACGATTTGAGCGCTTTGATCGGCCGGCAGATCAAGACCCCGGAAGACTTTCATACTTTCGATTACATTCTGACGATGGATGACGCCAATCTCCGCCACGTGCGCGCACTCGACACCAAACGCGAATTCCAGCATAAAATTCGCCCGTTGGTTTCTTTTTGCAAGATTCATCAAATCTCGGAAGTGCCCGATCCCTATTACAAAGAAGAGGACGGATTTGAACACGTTCTCGATTTACTGGAAGACGCCTGCAGTGAACTATTAATCCATTTGCAAACGGAGTTACCGACGTGAAACCATTTTGGTCATTGCGCATTCACAACGATAACAGCCGGCCTTACGCGAAATTGGAACAGATGCATGTGAGTGAGCTCTCACCCGGCGAAGTCATCATTGAAGTTCATTATTCCAGTGTGAATTACAAAGACGCGCTCGCGGCCACCGGCAAAGGAAAAATCCTGAAGACTTTCCCGCTCAACGGCGGCATCGATGCCTCCGGTGTCGTGCTTGAGAGCAAAGATGCGCGCTTCCAGGCCGGTCAAGAAGTGATCGTCACCGGCTGCGGGATCGGCGAGAGTTTTGACGGCGGCTACTCTGAAGTTTTACGTGTCCACGCGGATAGCGTTGTGCCGTTACCCGCAGGCCTCACCATGCGCGAAGCGATGATTTTGGGCACCGCCGGTTTCACCGCCGCCTTGGCTCTTTATCGTATGGAGCAAAACGGCCAGCATCCGGATAAAGGCCCGATCCTCATCACCGGTGCCAGCGGCGGCGTTGGAAGTTTCGCCACGCAGATGTTCGCGCAAAAAGGTTATCAAGTGACCGCGGTCAGTGGGAAACATGAAGCGGTCAAATACCTAATGGCGCTCGGAGCGCATGAAGTCCTTTCGCCGGAAGTGCTGAATCTTGGCCACCGCCCTCTGGAAAAAGCTCGTTTTGCCGGCGCGGTCGACAATGTCGGCGGTAAAATGCTGGCGCAGGTGTTGGCCCATGTCGACCTATGGGGAAATGTCGCGGGCATCGGCATGGCTGAAAGCGGGGAACTTCACACCACGGTTATGCCCTTTATCTTAAGAGGCGTAAGTTTACTCGGCACAAGTTCAAACAATACGCCGATGCCGCTCAGGCTTGAGCTGTGGAAATTAATGTCCTCCGCTTGGAAACCGAAAAGCCTCGAAAATATCCTCACCCGCACCGTGCAACTGAAAGAACTGCCGCAAGCTTTCGACGATTTATTGCAGCGAAAAATTCACGGCCGCATTCTTGTGGAGATCCGTAAATGAAATCAACCATCACTTCCATCGAAGGCAACCGCCAACTTCTCGACGGCGGCGCCATGTTCGGCAATGCTCCCCGCCCGGTGTGGGAAAAGTGGATCAAGCCCGACGCCATCGGCCGCATTCCGCTCGCCTGCCGCTGCCTTTTGATCGAATTCAACGGTCTAAAAGTTTTGTGTGAAACCGGTATCGGCGCGTTTTTCGAGCCCAAACTGGCTGAACGTTTCGGAGTGCAAACACCGGATCGCCATTTATTGCTTGAAAATTTAAAAGCCGCAGGCCACTCACCCGAAAGCATCGATTATGTCATTCTCTCGCATCTGCACTTTGATCATGCCGGAGGTTTGCTCCCCACTTATCAAGAAATACAGAATGGAAATCGCGAACTGGTTTTTCCAAAGGCTAAATTCATCGTGGGCCAGGAGGCTTGGGAAAGAGCTTTGCATCCCCATTCGCGCGATAAGGCGTCCTTCATTCCTGAACTTACCGGCAAATTGAAAGACTCCGGCCGTTTGATTATTTATCCCAAAGATCCGCTGCCAAAAGACCTGCAAGGTGCATTCGAGTTCGTCATCACGGGAGGGCACACCCCCGGCCAAATGCACACGCTGTTCAAAGGCGAGAAGGACAAGGTATTCTTCTGCGGAGATTTAATCCCCGGCCGCCCGTGGGTGCATCTTCCGATCACCATGGGCTACGACCGCTTCCCCGAACAACTGATCGACGAAAAGGCTGCACTCTACACCCGTGCCGTCCCCGAACATTGGCTGTTGTTTTTTACCCACGACTCCGAAGCCGCGGGCAGCCATGTGCGCTCTGGCCCTTCGGGAAGGTTCGAACCTGCGGACGTAGAGAAATCGTTCATCAAAAGGCCCGTGTAGTATTTGGATTTTGTTGAGCACAGCGTAAATTTTTTGGCGAATTCCGGACTTTACCTTTATACCTGCAATGGACAGAATTGGTTCTGATCAAATTTCTTTGCGAAATAGGTTTGTAAGTCATGGGTATCGAAGACCGTGTCGAACGGGTCCTTAAAAAACTCAAACTGAATAAGTTTTATCCGTTTCCGTTCGCACGCTCTGGGTTCTGGCAGACGATCTACGGCAGCTATTGGCCGATTTTAAAACCGTCATTTCCCGATCGCTTCCACCATGTGATGCTTCCCGACGGCGACATCCTGGTGCTCGCGGAAAATCGTCCGAAAGAATGGCAAAGCGGAAGCCGCATCATGCTCTTGGTGCACGGCCTCGCCGGCTCTTACCAATCGACTTACATGCAGCGCATGTGCCGCCGCCTGCACAAAAAAGGCTATTTGGTTTTGCGTTTGAATTTGCGCTTCTGCGGCCCCGGGCGCGGAATGGCCCGCCGGCCTTACCACGCGGGCGTCAGTGAGGACACGCGTTTCATTCTTGAATGGATCAAACGCAAATTCCCTAATTCGCCGGTCACCCAGATCGGCTTCTCGCTTGGCGGCAACGTCACTTTAAAAATGGCCGGTGAAGACGGATCCAACCCCAGCGGAAATCTGGACAGCGTGGTCGCGGTCTCGCCGCCCGTCGATCTTGAAGCTTCTTCGCTCAAGCTGATGCAGCCGGAGAATAGGCTTTTCGACCGCGTTTTCTGCAAGCACATCATGAACGACATCAAGCTGATGCTGAAGCTTTACCCGGAGATCGGCCCTATTGATTTTCCTAAAGAACCTTCATTGATCGGCATGGAAGAGCTTTTCGCCACTCACCGCGCCGGCTTCAAAAGCGCAAAAGACTATTACGACAAGTGCAGCTCCATGCATTTTATTCCGGAAATAAAAATTCCATCGCTGATCATTTCCGCGGCCGATGACCCCGTGGTCGATGCGCAATCTTTGATTCAGGTTTCGCACTCGAACAACGTCGACGTGATTCTCACCGACAAAGGCGGCCATGTCGGCTTTCTTGGTTTCGGCACGACCTACGATGAAGTCCGCTGGTGCGATCAGGTGATCGCGAGATGGATCGACGGCCATGTTTCCTAATACTCTCACTTAAATTAAGTATTTTAAGACTCGGGCATCGTGCCCTCGCCGCGAGTGGGTACGGCTTCGTGCCGTCGCGGAGGTCTTAAAATACTTAATTAAGTGAGAGTATTAGGATCTTCTTTTGATGATTTGGAAATAGATGCTGGCGAAAAAGAGGGCGCCGGAAATCATGGTGGGGAACATAAAGCCGCGGAACTCTAAGGCGTGAAAAATTTGATAGCCGGCGGCGGACCCCAGGACAAACGAGATGATGATTCCAATGCGCATGAAATTGGCTTTGCTTTCGCCCGCGATTCGCCCTTTCAAGGCTTTTCTGTTCAACACACGCACCAGCCCGATGCCTAAGTCCGTCGTTATGCCGGTCAAATGAGTCGTGCGCACGACCGATCTCGAAACCAACGAGACCATCGCGTTTTGAACTCCGCAAATGAGGCACAAAAGTCCAACCAGGGCAAATTCCCCCGGACCGCGTGAAGACTCGCCAAACGTGCCCCACAACTTATTAAAGCCGGCAATCTCCACGATCAGAGTCAGTAAAAACAACAAACCAAACACGATGTAGTACTTCGGCTTTTTACCCAGCTTCATGCGCAGGTCGATCAGCATCCCGCTCATCATCGCACCGATAAGAAAGCAGGCGGGAACCAATAGAAAGCCCGCCGCATGCACATAGTTTCGTTCACCCAGGCCGATGCCGAACAATGTGGCAAAGCCCGTCACATGACTCACAAAATTGTGGCAGGCCATGGCGCCGCCGACATTTAAAAGGCCCGCCTGAAACGCCAGGATCATCCAAATGGACATGTTGGTGCGAGTATAGGTGGAGATGGACTCGTTTCCGAAGATCACGGTGCCATTCTAGCCGACCCACACTTAGTTTGCCATGTTTACGCGAGGCTGATTTTTAAGTTTGCCTTGGACGCACAGCTCGCATAGTCTCTGTTCCTCATGGAAATTCGAAACATTTGCATCATTGCCCACGTCGATCACGGCAAAACTACCCTTGTAGATCATTTACTCCGCCAAAGCGGCACGTTCTCGGAACGCGCAACCCTTGAAGATCGGGTCATGGACTCGATGGACCTGGAGCGCGAACGTGGAATCACCATTCAGGCGAAGAACGCCGCGGTTCAGTACAAAGACACGCGAATCAATATCGTCGATACCCCCGGGCACAGCGATTTCGGCGGTGAAGTTGAGCGTATTTTAGGCATGGTCGATGGCGCGGTCCTTCTTGTGGATGCTGCGGAAGGCCCGCTGCCGCAAACCCGTTTCGTTTTACAAAAGGCTCTATCGCGCGGCCAACGCGTGATCTTGTGCGTGAATAAAGTCGATCGTCCCGAGTGCCGCGACGGTATCCGCACCAAAGAAGTTGTGAATCAGGCCTTTGATTTATTTATCGATCTCGGCGCCACTGAAGAGCAAGCCGAATTCCCCATCGTTTATGCTTGCGCGAAAGCCGGCTGGTGCACGACGAATCCCGACGATGTTCCCGCCCTCATTTCGGGTGAGAAAAAAGGCAGCCTGGCTCCTCTTTTCGATCTTGTCGTCGAAACCATCGCGCCTCCTACAGCCGGTTTGGAACCCAGCTTCCAGCTTTTGGTCGCAAACATCGGCTATTCCGATTTCGTCGGCCGCTTGGCGATCGGCCGTATCATGTCGGGCTCCCTTGAAGTCGGTCAAAAGGCTTGGCGCTTCGGTGTGAACGAAGAAGGCAAAGAAGTCTCGGAAAGCTTTACCGTCACCAAATTGTTCCGTTACTCAGGTTTACAACAAGTCGAAGTGAAGAAACTTGAGATGGGCGATGTCGGCGTCATCGCCGGCTGCGAAAAGTCCGACATCGGCGACACCATCGGCGGCAGCGAAAAAACCTCGCGCATGCCGCGCATTGAAGTGAATAAGCCGACTTTAGGAATGATTTTTTCCGTCAACACTTCGCCCTTTTCGGGCCGTGACGGCGATGCCCTTCAATCCCGTAAACTGCGCGAACGTTTGATTCGCGAAGCCAAGCACAACGTCGCGGTTAAATTCGAAGACACCGGCTTGCCGGATCAATTCCGCCTCCTTGGTCGCGGTGAATTGCAGTTTGCGATCATCATCGAGCAAATGCGCCGTGAAGGTTCTGAGTTCATGGTCGGACGCCCCGAAGTTTTGATCATCAAAGAAGACGGTCAAAAGCGTGAGCCACTTGAAAAAGCCACTCTCGATTTGCCGGAAGAATTCGCCAGCGACGTGACGCGGATGTTTCAAGAACGCAAAGGCCTCTTGATGTCTTACGAAGTGGTTGGAACACAAAGCGGACCCGGCGGAACGCAAAATCGTGTGCGCCTTGAGTTCGAGATCCCGACCCGTGGTTTACTCGGAATGAGAACGAAATATCTGACCGCCACCAAAGGCGAAGGGTTATTCAGCTCGGTCATGATCGGTTACACGGATTGGAAAGGCGAAATGCTGCACCGTTTGAGTGGCGGCTTGATCTCCGATCGCGATGGCCATGCTACGGAATACGCGCTGATGAATCTGGATGACCGTGGCCAGATGTTCATTAATGTGGGCGACGAGGTTTACGAAGGTATGCTGATCGGCGAGTTCAATAAAGAGAACGACCTGAACGTCAACCCGGTGCGTGAAAAGAAATTGACCAACGTACGAGCCTCCGGAAGTGATCATTACGTGGCGCTTAAAGGTGCCCGTGAAATGACTTTGGAACGCTGTATTGAATGGCTGGAACAGGACGAATGGATTGAGGTTACTCCTAAAAACATTCGTATGCGAAAGAAGATCCTTAAGGTCAACCAACGCAGTATTATTCGCCGCACCGAAGACTAGCTCATCCTCCTCACAGCCTCTGCCCATAAGGATTCCGCTTGACGGTTTTCGGCGGCGCGGTACTCTTACACCAGAGTATTTGTCCCCGCCATAAACGGTAATAGGAGAGTATCTAATGGGTAAAAAGTTATATGTAGGCAACCTGCCCTACACGACCGACGATGCAGCTTTGCAAAGCCAGTTTTCCGAATGCGGAACAGTGGAAAGCGCGCGCGTGATCACTGACCGTGACACGGGTCGAAGCAAAGGTTTCGGTTTCGTGGAAATGTCTTCTGATGAAGAAGCCAATGCCGCGATCGAAAAGTTCAACGGTCAGCCCATGGGTGGCCGGAACATGACTGTCTCTGAAGCTCGTCCCCAAGCTCCGCGTGAAGGCGGTGGTGGTCGTGGTGGAGGCGGCGGAGGCCGCGGCTTCGGTGGTGGTGGAGGCGGTCGCGGAGGCGGCGGCGGAAATCGCTACTAAGTAACGGCTTAGAAATTTGAAAATAGAGATTTGAGAATGGAAAGCCTCGGGGAACCGGGGCTTTTTTTATTCACAAGGCAGTTTCCATTGTTTTTTCTGCGGCAGCCGGCAGCTGATAAGGCCGTCCACAATATCTGAGGTACGGAATAACAGCGTCACTTGGTTGGTTTTTGCGTCGTATTTCATGTCCGTGTAATCACAAGCATTGACCACAATCGGCGCCGGAGGCGGCACTTTCTTCTTTGCGCACTCAATTTCCAACGTGATGATGTGATCGGCACCCAGCGGCTCTCCCTGTCCGTCTTCGACGGTGAGTTTTAAATCTCCGCCTTTTACTTTGACGGATTTTCGCGTGAATTTACTCGGCGGCGCGGATTTTTCATAAGGCGTTTCCTCTGTAGCTTGGGCTTCTGCATGCGCCGTAGGAAATAAAATTTCCAGCCCGGCGATGTAAAGGCCTTTGGCGCGGGCTTCCGCCGTGCAAACCGGCAAGGACAAATGCATGTGATGATGGTGATGAGGATCTTCACAAGCGATCGTCCCTTGTGGCATCCCACTCGAGCGCGGTGCGAGGCAACCCGCACGCTCTTTGCTTACGGCATCCCCCCAGCAATTGCGGAATTTATCGAAAAATCGCTTCGATTCCGGGTCGGTATTTTTGTCGTAGACATAGGTGCGTCCGTTAACTTCGATGGCCTTCACGTCAATGGCTAAACCCACGTTGTGAAGCGAACCCGTGACGGCATGCCGACTGTCGCCTTTGGTTCCGGCATGAAATATCTTGCCCGACTGAATGACACCCCCGATGCCCGCGGCTTCTTTCACGCAACGGTTGAGATTATTGGCCATGAAGGTCGCCAATTGTTCACTCATCTGAAGTCGTCCGTCGCATCCCGCCGGCTTCTTTGAACAACTGTCCGGATTACTGCACTTCACTTCACCAAATTTAAATTGAAATTTCCCCGGCTCGTTTGTGCAGGCATTAATAAAATTATTCGGCATACCGTTAGGGCCGTCAGGCGCGCTGCCCCCGATGTCTAAACCGTTTCCATTTGGTGTGCTTGCGCTCATCGGACTCATGCCGCCGCCCAGCGAATTCGCAAGTTCGGACCCTTGTCGCTGCTGCTGTTGTTGTTGGATTTGTTGTTGATAAAGTTGCGCTTCCGCGAGTGCCGCCGCCTGGGCTTGGGCCTGCGCTTGAGCTTGCGCCGCCAATTCAGCCGGGCTGGGCGACGGCGGAGCCCCATTGGGGCCGTTCATCAATGGCCAGGGCTCAACGGCGGCAAGCGCCGGGACGCTGAGAAGCATAATTGTAACAGTTAAAATCCAACGCATAAGAACTCCGCCGCTATTTTTTCTTCAAGCTTCTTTTCGTCATTACAGCCAAATCACTCAGCTCCAAAAGAGGCAGGTCTTTATTGAGGGTATAGACCGAACCCGTCATTTGCGGGCGCTGGTTATTGAAATCCTGTTTCGAACCTTCATAAGCGATCGCTTTGCGCAAATCTTCGGAGCGCGCGTAATTCGGACCGACCGCAGATTCCCCGACAATGGCCAACAAAAATGTATCGGTCTTTTTATCGTAAGAGCTGACCGTGATCTGATAACCCTTTTTGATATTCCGCTTCGGCATTTCTTCCGCCGACAGAGCTCCCGAAATGAGGGTCACTAACGAAAGCAAAAAGGCGAGCACGCGTAGATTCATATTTACTCCCACTCACTAAGTTTAACGCAAAATGAGACACCTGCGAAGAATTTAACCACGCCTTTGGTCTGCATTTGCTGGCCGCAGGCCCCGAGCTTGCACTATCCTAAAGGTAACTCCCAAGGGTACGGTGCCGGTGTCTCATTTTGGTACATGCACATTTTTGCTGATTTTCACGGCCACTTCAGTGATGGCCGAAGTGCAGATGAAATCGCAAACGATCACTCCTCCCACAATGAAAACACAAGAAGCGGTCGCCGCTCCAGTTGCACCTCCAGCTCCCGCTTCGGGAACAGCCGGCACGCCACTTGTCTTCGCCACGCCCGCAAACACTGCGGCCGCGCAAGAGGCGAAGAAGCAAGAAGCCAAAAAAAATCAAGACATGTTGAATCTGATCAATCAGATGATGGGCGGCGGAGCTGGATCTGGAGTCGGCATTGGCCCCGGCAACGGGCCGAATGGCTCTTCGATCGACCCAAATGCAAAATTTGAAAGCATGAACCAACAAATCGGCCCCGGCATAATGGAGGCTTGCGGTGATCCCCCGGCCAGCGCGCATGAAGCCTTCGAAACGGCAAAAAATTTCCGTCAGAAGTGTTCACTGGCCAATCGCGGCGACAATCAAAAAATCGCAGTGAACGACTATAGTACGATTCGAATGCCCTATATGTACATTTTTGACATACATGGAAACTGTTTAGGAAAAACCGCCGTGACTTACGGCAATGGCGCCGGTCCCGTGCGACCGCAACCTTGTAATGACGATGGCTCGCATTTGACCCCACCCGGATTTTTTCTAACGGCTGAACACAATGGCGCTTCTTACGGTCCGGGCAACAGCTTAGGCCTCGTAGGTCTTGAGGGGCAGGGCGCAAAGGGCCGCGGCGTCGTCATCCATCCCGCGCAAGCTCCCGGCACGGCCAGCAGTTGGGGTTGTTCCGGTGTCGGCTACGGCGCATTCCGCGCGGTACAAAAATCTTTAGGCAAGGGCGCACTCGTTTTTAATTATTTCGGCAATACCGGCCGCCCCGGAGGTTGCACCAATATAAATGGACTTAATCCCGCGCACAATTTCTGCCGTTTGGACCCTGGCGCCCCGGGAATCCCGCAAATGAGCACCAGCCAAGGCGCGCCCACGCTGCGATAGTTTTTAAAGAGCGAAATCCGTCAGCAAAGTGACATTCGGATGTTCCAGAATCCAGCTGATCGGCAGATTGCGGTCGCGGATGGCCTTCTGAAGAATCAGTTTTTTCTTTTCACCGCGCGCGAGCACCAAAATTTTTTTCGCGCGCAAGAACGTGCCGACTCCGTAGGTTAGGCCCCATGTCGGCTCTTTAAGCTCTAAATAATTTTGGATTTCAGGACTCAACACCACGCAGCCGCTCGAAAAATTGCGCGGCAAAAAGGGTTCATGAAAAGCGACATGTCCGTTGATGCCGACTCCTAAGATCGCGATATCGGCAACGCCGTCGCCGTCCTTGATCCATTCCATTTGCGGAAGATAGGGAGTCATTTCTTTTTCCAAAAACTGGCGGAAGTTTCCTTTAAGGGGGCCGCTGATGATCTCATCAAGCTGCATCATCTTGAGCGACTTGAGAAGCTTCGTGGGCTCCGCCACGCAACGGCGGTAAAGAGCCAGCGGCGTATTGCCGGCCGGCACGAAAACACGTTGTCCCTCGCTAATCTCGGAGTGTAACCAAGTCCAGGCTTGGTCGATCCAGTCATGCTCGTCTTTGCTAATTTGCACTCTCATATTTAGAATCTTATCAGAGGCAGGGCTCGCGTTTGAAAAAGTATAATCTTCTCGTAGTAGCACATCCAGATGATGAAACGATCTTCTTCGGCGGGGTAGTCCAAGTTTACCGTAGACGGCCGTGGAGAATCATTTGCGTGACCGACGGCAATGCCGATGGTGGACATGAGACCAGGAAGAAAGACTTTTTCTCGGCCTGCGAACAGTTAAAAGCGAAATCATTCGAGATGTGGGATTTCCCCGACCGCTTTAACACGCGTTTGGACGTCGCCGCCCTTGTTGACCGACTTAAGTCCGAAAATGCAGCGGAAGTGTTTACGCACGGAGCTTTAGGCGAGTACGGCCATCCTCACCACCAAGACGTATGTCTGGCCACCTACCGAGCTTTCTACAATCGCGAACCCAAAACGATCGTGTGGAGTTCGGCCTACAACTGCTTTGCCGAAAAAGTTCACCGCATCCCGCACAAAATTTTCGAGACCAAGGCAAAAATTCTCTCGCAAACTTATTTCTCGGAAACCCACCGTTTCGCGCGCTATCTGCCCGCTCAGAGCCACGAGGGATTCACTCAGTTGAAATTAAGTGAAGTCGAAGCCGTACATGCCTTCTTAAGTTCCGATCAGCCGCTCAGCGCGAGCAAACTTCATAGCTACGCCTGGTTCGAACCTTACTTTGAAGAATTCCGCCGTCAAACCCGCGACCGCCCCTTCTAAGGTGCTTTGACAAATCGCCTTCCGCGCGGCAAGTACTAAAACATGATTGTATCTGTGGCCGAGGGCATTGCTAAGTTGCAAGCTGGAAATATTGTCGCGATCCCGACGGAAACCGTTTACGGACTTGCGGCGCGAATCGATGATGAGAGCGCGCTCAAACAAATCTTTGAAGTCAAAAAGCGCCCGTTCTTCGATCCCCTTATCGTGCATGTGACCGACCTCAACCAGGCGAAGCGCTTAGTCATCGACTGGCCGCCGGTATTCGACGTGCTGGCCGAAGCTTTTTGGCCTGGACCGCTGACCCTGGTGGCGAAGAAGGCCGAATCCGTTTCCGCGTTGATCACTGCGGGGCTCGATACGGTGGGCTTGCGTTGCCCAAATCATCCGGTCGCGCAGCAAATTCTAAAAGCTTTGCAGATCCCGCTCGCCGCTCCTTCCGCCAATTTGTTCGGCCGCACCAGCCCCACTCAAGCCGCGCATGTCGAAAAAGAATTCGCCGGCAAAATCCCGGTGGTCGACGGCGGCCCCAGCGAGATCGGGGTCGAAAGCACCGTTCTTTGTTTTGATCACGCTCATCCGAATCAACTCCATGTCTTAAGACCGGGCGGGATTTCACGCCATGAAATCCGCACGCTCTTAGCCGAAAAGAACTTGCAGTTCGATGTCATCCGCACTCAATCAAACGCTTCACCGGGGCATCTTGATTCGCATTATCAGCCCAACTGCCCGGTGATCATCCTTGAGGACAAAGCCTGGAGCGATGAAATCAAAGTCGAAGTTGAAAAGAAACTTGAGCGCACCTTCACCCATCCCCATCAACTGCGGCTCAAAAATTCCGCACAGGTTGCGGCGCGACGGCTGTATGAGGATTTCCGTGAATTTTCCGATGTTCAAGGCGGACTGATCGTGATTACCCGCACGAAAGAAAACTCCACTCCGGAATGGGAAGCCGTTTGGGACCGCATTGAAAGAGCGTCGGTTTTAAGAATCTGAAATCATCTACGTTAAAAAATAGCCTATTATTTGGGCGCATGGCGCTATAGCCGCCCTACGTTAAATTTCCAACACGTGGGATTAAGCCGCCGTTTTGTTTAGCTAATTCTGAAATGAAAGATCATTAATAACTGAAGCCATTGAAATTCCTAAGATTTTGCCGTACAACAGAGTTCACGAAACTTTAAACAGGAGGCTCGAAATTATGGAAATGGAACAATTCCTTAAAGAGTTCGGAAAAGCGCTCAAGACGACGCGCAAGCAAATGGGCCTGTCGCAAGTCACGGCTGCGCAAAACATGCGCATCGACTATCGGCATTACCAAAATATCGAGGGCGGCAAGATCAACCTGCGCCTCGACACCCTGATGAAGCTGGTCAAGTTCTACAATTTAGACAAGGTCAGCCGGCCCTTTAACTTGGATGCATGTATTGATTTGCTTTCGGGCTACAAGGACACCAATGCGCATGACAACTGGCAAGCGTTGTTTCATCACTTCGTCGAAGGCGGCGTTGCCGGCTTCGTGCAAGTGAATGTTCAATCCAAACAGATTGAAAATATCAACGAGAAGTTGTTCAAGACGCTTGGCTACCGGCAAGCCCAAGATCTACAGGGCAAACCGGTACAGCAACTTATGGTGCAAGAGAGTGCCGCGCAATTTGATGACATGATCAAACATCACGTTGCCGAACAGGTGAGCAAACCGTTCATCGTCACCTTCAGAACGCAACCTCCGGCCTTTCCGATTCCGATGATGGCCGTATGTAAAGCCATCAAAAATCCGGCCGGCGAAGAGAAGCTTTATTGCATTTTCTTCGACCGCAAGACCTTGGAAGAAGAGGGACACCGGTTGAAAGACATTCTGAACGGCTACCAGCAGTTTATGGAACTCTATCCGCAGCTGAAAGCCGTCTGAAGAGACGGCTTATAGAGAGGCCGTGGTTAACTCCACGGCCTTTTGCTTTTTGGGCCTAAAGAAGGATATTCTGTCGCTCTATGCAGCGTCCGCATGCTTGGGAATCTGAAACTCTTTATGTCTCCGGCGATGAATATTTCGGCAACTTATTGACGGCCGTCGACCGCGCTACGTCCACTCTCGAAATTGAAACTTACATCTTTGAAAAGGGCATCCTCGGCGATCGCATGGTCGCGCATCTTGTGCGCGCCGCTCAGCGCGGAGTGAAAATCCGCCTCATCGTCGACGGCTACGGCTCACCCAATTTTTATCACGATTATTATCGCGAGCTGCGCCGGGCTGGCGCTCGTGTGCGCTTTTTCCGCGTGATCCCGTGGCTGCTCAAAAAATTTCCCGGCGACCCCGACAATTTCTTTCTCCGCTTGTCGTGGCGGTGGAAGTCGATGAATCGCGGCAATCACCGCAAATTCTGTTTAATCGATAACATCGAATTATGGATGGGAAGCTTCAATATCAGCGATGTGCACTTGCATGAGGTGTTCGGCGATCAAGCCTGGAAGGACATCGGCGTTTGCGTGCGCGGCAGTGAGCTGAAGTACGCCCGCCGGGCCTTTATCCGCGCGTTTCGCGGCTGGCGCGCGATTAACTGGCCGGCGCGCAGTCCGAACCTTTTGTTGCTGAACGATTCTTACATTCACCAGCGCCATACTCGCTTGGAGCACCTCTCGCGCATGCGCAATGCCAAGCAGCGGATCTGGTTGGCGACCCCCTATTTTCTTCCGGTCGGACGCGTCTTTCGCTTACTCCGCAAAGCCGCCAAAGACGGTCTCGATGTGCGCCTGATCATTCCCGACAAAAACGACGTCTGGATCATGAAATGGATGAGCCTTTCGCTGATCAAGTCTTTGATGAAGTCGGGGGTCAAAGTCTTCATCTACCAGCCGCGCTTTTCGCACCAAAAGGTCTTTATCGCCGACGATTGGCTCTGTATCGGCTCCACCAACCTCAATCACCGCAGCTTTTTACACGATCTTGAAATGGACGTCGTCATTACGGGAAATGAAAATAGAAAAAGAATTATCGATAGCTATTTACGCGATCAATCGAACTCGCAAGCCTTTGACAGCAGCGACTGGGCCCACCTACCTTTGTGGAAGCGGATTTTCAGCTCGGTGTTCCTGGTGCTGAAATACTGGTCCTAAAGCGCGGAGCGGAGATCTGTCATGAGATTATTTAGTTTAATTTTATTATCCACCGTTCTCACCGCCTGCGCGTCGACCAAGCCCGCCGGAATCATGGCCGAGAAATGCGGCCCAACGCCGATCAAACTCAAGGACACCGAGGTCTTCGGCTTCACGCCGGTAAAAAATAAAATCGTGGTCATGCGCGTCTTCGCGACATGGTGCCCGTACTGCAAAGAAGACCTGGCCACGATCGGCGCGAAATTTAAAAGCGGCGAATGGAAAACCGCCGACGTGCAAATTTACTTAATGTCCTATAAAAACAGGCGCGAAAACCGCGAGACCTACACCGAGTTTATCCGCGACACATTTCCGAAATTTGGGATTCCTTCCAGCGCGGCACAGATCGTTTATGTCGACAAGGACTATCCCCAACTCGCCAAGATGAAAAGCCAAACTAAAAAATTGATGTTTGAAGGTTGGCAGGGCGTGCCGTTCGGCCTGGTGTTCGGAAAGGACGGCCGCTTGGCCTTCCGCGGGCACTTTACGCAAGGCCCGTCTTTACTCGACGCGCATTACGCCTTTATTACTCAGCTCACGAAAGAGACTTGCAAGTAACTCTCACTCTCCTGGATTGACCCTCCCACGATCCTTGTTTTAAGGTGATTTCGTGAAAAATCATCTCAAGTACTTCCTAGGGTCTTACATTGTCTCGGTCATCGGATTGCTCCTCGGCTTCATGGTGGGATATATTTATTCCGGCACGATTAAGGGCGGCTTCGAAGCCATGTTTCTAACTTTCGTGCTCAGCATCCTTGAAGTCTCACTGTCCTTCGATAACGCCGTCGTGAACGCATCCGTTCTGCGCACAATGACGCCCCTTTGGCGGCACCGGTTTATCACATGGGGTATTGCAATCGCCGTATTCGGCATGCGCATTGTCTTTCCGCTCGCGATCGTCAGCCTCATTGCGAATATCAATCCATGGGCGGCTTTGGTCTTGGCCGCGACCAAGCCCAACGAGTACGCCGAGATCATGGTTTCTTCGCACCATGCGCTGGCCGGCTTCGGCGGAAGCTTCTTACTTATGGTCGCGCTAAAGTATTTTTTCGATCAAGACAAGAAAGAGCATTGGCTGGCTTGGATTGAAGTTCCGCTCGCGAAAATGGGTAAGATACAAGCCATAGAACTCGCCGTATGCATGCTGCTGTTTTATGTTTTGAGCCGCTATTTGGAATCGTCCGCGGAACAAGTGACTTTTCTGACTGCGGGAATTTTTGGCATGGTCACTTATGTCTTGGTCGACGGTATAAGCGCCTTTTTGCAGCTGCCTGAATCGGGTAAGCACAATTTAGAAAAAGCCAGCGCGGCTATGTTTCTCTATCTCGAAATTCTTGATGCTTCGTTCAGCTTCGACGGTGTCATCGGCGCTTTTGCTCTGACTAACAATTTGTTCATCATCGCCTGCGGGTTGGGCGTGGGGGCGATGTTCGTGCGGAGCATGACCATCATGCTGGTCGAAAAAAACACCCTTAGCAAGTTCGCCTATCTTGAACACGGAGCCTTTTATGCGATCGGCGCCTTGGCCTTTTTGATGTTGCTCGACTTGTTTCTTCACGTCCCGGAAGTTTTCACCGGATTGATCGGGGCGGCTATCATTATCGTGTCCTTGATCTCTTCGATTCGCGAGGGTCGCCATGTCGAAAAAGTGCATTGATCCCGTCGTCCTCGAAATTCTCTCGCATGTACGCCCGACACCTATGGTGGAAAACGGATTCAGCGAAGACGAGAAGATCAAAAAAATCGCCGGTCACTTTCGCGAAATCATGCTCACCTTGGGCCTTGATCTAAATGACGACAGCTTAGAGCAAACGCCTCAGCGGGTGGCCAAAATGTATGTGCGTGAAGTTTTCTCAGGTCTAAACCCGAGCAACTTTCCCAAGCTCACAAGTATCGAGAACAAACTCGCTTACAATGAGATGGTCACCGTCAAAGACATTTCGATCATATCGGTCTGCGAACATCACTTCGTCACCATCGACGGACGCGCCACCATTTCTTACATTCCCAAAGACAAAGTGATCGGGCTTTCTAAAATCAACCGCATCGCTAAATTCTTCTCAAGACGTCCACAAGTTCAAGAACGCCTGACCAAGCAGATCGCCGACTGCCTCACGCATGTCCTCGATACCGAAGACGTCGCAGTGAGCATTCATGCCAAACATTACTGCGTAAAACAGCGCGGCGTCGAAGACGCGGCCTCAGAGACCGTGACCAGCGATCTGCGCGGCGCTTTTCGTGAGGACGCCCGCACGCGCTCCGAATTCCTCATGCTGGCCACCCCGGGGAAATACTGATGTACACCGTTCATTTGGCTAAAGAGCCGTTTAAGTTCTCCTGCTCGCACTTCACCATTCTCAGCGCCGATACCGCCGAGCGCTTGCACGGTCACAACTATCAAATGAAAATCAGCATCGAGGTGAACGGCACCGACAGCAAGCTCGGCTTCGCTTTCGATTTCAACGACGTAAAGCCGTTAGTGCGCAAACTTTGCGACGAACTGGATGAGCGGATTTTGCTGCCCACCAAATCCCCCTATTTGGAATTGCACAACGAGAAATCAAGCGTCGAAGTTCAATTCGCGAACAAGCGCTACGTCTTTCCACTTGAGGACACCTTGGCCTTACCGCTGGTGAATATCACCTCGGAAGAGCTTGCACGTTGGAGCGGCGAACGCTTCAAAAAAGAATTCGCGCACCTTCCCTATTGGACGGCGCTTGAAGTGAACGTCGAAGAAACACGCGGCCAAAGCATCAGCTACCGCATCACCAAATGAAACAAATCCGCGTGGAGACCGGCATCTGCCATCTGCGCGTCGCTCAGGAATCGACTTTAAAAGAATTTCTTCTGCATAGCGACCTTAGCCCGCTGCCGTTAAAGGTCTGCGGCCCGCTGATCGATGAGTGGCTCCGTTTCGGCAGCGTGTATGTGGACGGACTGCGCACACGCGCCGATCAAACATTAAAGCCGCAGCAATTGATTCGGCTGCACACGCGGCGAAAAACTTATGTCGCGCACCCCCTGACTTTAAGCGACCGCCTGATTTTTCAGAATGAAGATTTTCTTGTTTTAGATAAACCGGCCGGATTGCCCACACATCCAACCTTGGACAATTACCTCGAAAACGCGAAAGTGATGCTCGAAAATGAGCTGGGCATTCCCATCTATGTCACTCATCGTTTGGATGTTGCGACCCAAGGTTTACTGCTGATGGCGAAATCCAAAAACGCGCAAGCGCAAATCAACAAACTTTTTTCCAAACGTAAGGTCGAGAAGTTTTACCGCTGTTTGACGGATAAGCCTCTGACACCCGGACGCCTTGAGCATTTTATGGATATGGACAGCCGGATTCCTAAATCACTCGAAGTTTTTGAGCGGCCAGGTCTCGTGAATTGTCTGCTTGAAATTTTGAGCTGTAAGAAATCCGGAGCTTATTATTTATCTGAAATTCGTTTGCTCACCGGGCGAACTCATCAAATCAGAGCCCAGTTGTCGTTTGTCGGAGCACCGATCGTGGGCGATAAGGCTTATGGCTCTCCGCTGGAGTGGCCGGCAGGTATTGCCTTGGAGTGCTCACGTCTCAGCTTTTTATTTAGCAATTTTCCCTTCGACTTCGAAAAAAAACAGCCGGTTCCTTTCGGACCCGGCCACTCATCCCCTCACTCCCCGATATAGACTAAAGCAATTCTGGTTCCAAAACAGAACCACCTGGGTGCTGCGTCCTTTACTGATTGAATTCAGTGGTTTAAATCATCCGTTATTCCCTTCATAACCTCCCCTTGTGGCAGTTAATAATCGATTGACTCGGGGCGTTTAGAAGGAAGTATAAAGAACACGAATGTTACTCACTCAGTATGTCCTCGAAAATTTGGGCCGCCGGAACGGGTCGCAATGGTTAGGTGCAAGCCGCGCGGGTCTTGCACGCGAAGGCGGCGAAGGCCAAGTCCTCGCCCAACTTGAACAATGGGACCTGCCGCTCGATCAAAAAACGCGTCAACGTTTAAAGCCCGTCGACAATCTTGTGGACCTACTTCATAAGTTCTCTCTGAAAAGCGTGCGCCTGGATTCTCAAGCCGGGTTGCTGGGCTTCATCGATCAAAGCTTCGCGCTTGATCTTCGCCACGACATTCCCACGCCGCGTGAAATGCTTGAGCGACAATGTGAGGGCAAACGCTTCGTCACCTTACTGCTCGATGAGAAAGATCAGGAAAGGCGAATCGGCCGCTTTAACGGCGCCTTTGAGTTCGTCATGCATGACCTCGAGCACGCAAACAAGTTCTTCGGCGAGCCGGCCAGTCACCGCGGACAAGTGCGCTTCTTCAATTTATTGCGGCAAGCGCTTCCCGCTTTTGAACCGTGGCAGGCCGATCCCCTGTTCGTAAAGGACATGGATTATTTGATGAGCGACATGAACTCCCACCCGGTCCATCTGTTCAAATATCTTAAGGCCGTCGTGTTGACTTCGTCCCTGAGAGTAAATGAGAACCCCACACTGGATAATCTATGGACCACGGTCGCCGACTTGTGGCAGATGGATTCTGCAACCAAAGATTCGGCCTTGAAGATCAACCGGCCGGGTCTGGAAACCGCCGATGACCAGCGAACCATCGCCGATTTTTTTATGAGGACAAATGGCTAAAAATATTCAGACGGTTTTTCCCAGTTATATTTATCAGGCCAAGCTTGGCTCCAAGGCCTCACGCCTCAATAAAGATTTCGTGAAGGAAATCGCCGCGCTGGAAAAGATGGACGACGCCGGACGCAAGTGGAGCCGGGAAAATTACGGCAACGGTTATTCAAGCTACTCCTCACAATGCCTGCTGCATAAGACCTCACCCAACTTCGGTGAGCTCGAACGATTATTGTGGCCGCACGTCAAAAAATTCGTGAAACAATTGAAGTGGGATTTAGGCCGGCGCGAGCTGTTGATGACAACTTGCTGGGCGAACTCGATGGGCAACGGCACCCATCACACTATGCACACGCATCCCATGTGTGTATTGAGCGGCGTTTATTACGTGAACATCCCTAAAGGATCGAGCCCGTTAAAGCTTGAGGATCCGCGCATGGGATTGTTGATGGCCTCACCGCCGCGCAAAGATTCAGCGCCGCCGAGTGAAAAAAATTATTTGCAGATCGCTCCCCATGCGGGGCAATTCGTTTTGTTCGAGAGCTGGATGCGCCATGAGGTCCCCCCGCATCGGGGGAACCCGCGACGTTTAAGCATCAGTTTTAATTTCGAGCTGAGCTAGCGGGCGTAATCACCACGTCCACCCGCCGATTGGTCGCACGAGCCTGGGCACTTTTATTGTGTGTGATGGGATGCTCAAAGCCGTAACCAACGGACTTCACTTTTACATCGTCCACTTTGTCTTCTAAATATTCCGCCACGGCTTGCGCGCGTTCCTTAGAAAGTTTTTTGTTTACCTGCGGCGACCCCGTCGAATCGGTGTGGCCCTGGACCTCGACATTCTTCGCATTGAGCTCTTCAATCACGTTCGTGACTTTTCCCAACAGGTCTTTAGATCGCGCAGGAACTTGTGCACTGCCCGACGGGAAATTGATTTTTTTGAGACGGATCAGAAGTTTGTCTCCTTGGCGGTAAACTTCAGCCTCGTCCTCTTTGAATTCTTGCCGAACTTCATCCATCGCTTCGTTCCACTTTTGTTCGGAGCGAAGGCCTTTGTTGGCTTTCACCAATCCGCGCAGCGCGGACTCTTTGGTCGCCAATTCACGGTTGGCTATGCGCGCTTCCAGATCGGCGCCCTCGGCTTCCGAGCGCAGGCTGCTGATCATTTTATTGCGGCCGACGATCTCGCCCGCGACCTCTTCATTCGTTTGGCCCGCGGCTCGGCGCGCGGTCGCGTTCACCGCGATTAAATGGCGGGCCATTTCATTGGCGCGCCGTGCAGCGGGTGCGAAATTCTCTTCGTTATCGGGACTATCGGCGATGGCGCGCTCCGCCTTTGAAAGCGCACTCTCGGCCAGATCCAATGCTTTCGGCGCATAGAAGCGGGCGTTTTTCTTTTTCGCCGCTTTGATCAGCTCTTGCGCCTCACCGACATGAGCTTCGCGGATGGTGTTGATGCGAAGGGCGCTGTAATCGATGATCGCGCGCCGCCAAATGTCTTCGTCGATGCGTTTAAAATCGAGCGAGGCCGCGTTCTTACGAAAGCTATCGTCAAGGGCCGAAAGCTCGCGACGAGTTTCATTAAACCGGCGCGCGCCGGAATCGATCGCCGCTTGGCGGGCTCTTAATACTTCCTTCACTTTGGGTGCACGCGTAGCCGACAATTCATTCGCCCGGTTCAAATAACCGCGCGCGGTTCCCAGCTCATCCCAAAAGTCATCGAGATCGCTTTTCGCCAATTCCCGTTTGGCTTCCGCGAGATGCTTTTGACTGCGTGTGATTTCTTTCGGCGCGACCACGTCCACTTGCTTGACCACCGCTCGATCAAGATCGCCTTCGAGCTGGGAAATTTCTTTGGCCGTATTCGCCGTGCTTGGATATTTGACCTGCTTGACCGAGGCACAACCGCCGATGAAGGCCGCCGTCATGGCGCCCAAAACCACAGCGTATGCGTCGCGTTGAATATTCCTTCTCATGAATGAACTCCTTTTCGTTTTCGTGATGTCCGTCCAATGCCGAGCCAATAGATAGCATTGAGCATGCCGCTCACTGTGAACAATCCATGCCTTTGGAGGAAAACAGAGGGGCAAAATTCCACGACTCATGCCTCATCGCGGGATGCTTTTTGAGGCTACGAACTCGCCGAGGCATAGTTGCGAAGCGCGCGCTCCCAAAAAACATGCGACAAATAGATCAACACCACCGCCAAGATCGGCGACGCCACCAGATAGGGCCACTGCAAACCCTCCACCAAAATGCGCGACGGAACGCTGGCAAAAAAAGCGACGGGAAAAATGGTGATCACTATGAAACGTAAAAAACTTGGATAAATCGGATCCGGCCTGGTCGCCAAACGATAGAATTGATGCCAGACAAATTGAATATTGCCTGCGTCTTGCAGCACAACCGCGAGCGTTGCAAACATAAAGCGAAGCGCATAACAGATGCATACGCCGATCAGAATAAACACGACGAACGTCGCGACTTGAATCGCGCTGACAGGATGCGAGAGTTTGGTCACCGCCCATGCCAGATAACCCGCCACTAAAATCAAGTTCGCAAAATAACTCACCGACACTTTGCGAAAGCTGATCATAAACTGCGAATTGACCGGTTTGACGATGTAGAGATCCAAGTCCCCCTTACGCACCATGGTTCCGACATAATCCATATTTTCATGCAACAAAATCATATAGAGCACGTCGCCCACGAACAGACTGCCCATAAAAACCCGCATATCGTGAACGTCCCAACCTGAAATCGTGTTGGCATGGGTGTACAAGACCTCGAAGACCGAAAGCTGCATCGTGTACCAAAAGAATTCGGCCAGCACGCGCAGCACGATATTGGCGCGGTACTCAAGATCCGCCATCCAGCTCATTTTTAAAAATTGCAGCCATAATTTAAAATAGCGTGTCATGCGCCGGTCCCCGTATAGGCGCGCACGCCTTGGCGCCACAGTAACGCCGCGACACAGCCTGCGACCGCCAGTCCGCTTAGCGCGCCGATAAATCCTTGCCTCATAAGTTCCGGGCCGAAGCGGCCGGTGATATAGCCCACCGGAAGGTAAATCCCCGCGGCAAACGGCGAGCCGATCAAAAAACTTTTGAACGGTTCCGGATAAAGATCGAGCGGAATCAATTCGCCGCCCAAAATCCAGATCGCCAAATTTTTCATTCCCGTAAGCGCTTGCACCCGGTTCAAGTGAAAAGCCAAACAAGCCACGCAAAATGAAAGCGTGTGAGTGAACACGAGATAAAGCAGAATCAAGGCCAGGGCGGCCGGCAAGCGCCCCGGCACAAAAGGCGCCTCTAACATCAAGCACACCGTCACCGGAATAAAGAACGAGACCGTAACGATCAAAAATTTATAACCGATAAATTGCGATAAATAAAATTCGTAAAACGAAATCGGCCGCACCAAGATCGCATTCACTTTTCCTGTTTCGATCTCATCGACCATTTGGAATTCATACATCCAATTGGCGGTGGCGCGACCCACGAACGTGGCCCACAAGGCGTAAGACAAATAATACTCGGGCGCAAATCCGCCGAGGGTTTGCAACCCCATGCCCGCGATGATCGCCATCCACAACGTCACTTCGATCGCCGAACTTATTATCGGCTGAACCAGACAGTCGATGGCGAAGTTGACGCGATATTCAAGTTGGGAGAGGACGGCGAGCCTTGCGGCCGCGAGATTCCTTCTCAAAAAATTTATGAATGACGTCTTCAAAATCCGTATCCTCGCTCTTCAAATCCAAATTCAAATTGCGCTCGGCGTGGCCCATAAAGTCTTCCACCCGTCCGTCGTAAACGATCTCGCCTTGACTGATCAAAAGCAGCCGGTCGGCGAGACGCGAAATGTCGTCCATATAGTGGCTGGTCAAAATAATCGTCGGCTTGTGCTCTTGGACATACTCGATCAAAAAATTGCGAATCGTATTTTGCGCCAGTACATCGAGGCCGATCGTCGGCTCATCTAAAAATAAAACGCGCGGCCGGTGCAGCAAGCTACCGATGATTTCCATCTTCATACGCTCGCCTAAAGACAGCCTTCGCAACTGCACGTAAAGCTGGTCGGTGCAGCCCAGACGGTCGGCCAAAGCCAACCAATCTTTTTTTGTTTGCGCGAGATCTAAACCATAAATATTGGTGAGCAAGTGAAAGCTTTCGGCCGCCGGCAAATCCCACCACAGTTGCGCCTTTTGTCCCAGCAGAATGGAAATCTGCCTGAGAAAAGCCGACTTGCGTTCAAAAGGTTTAAATCCCAGCACCGACACTTCGCCTTCGCTGGGATAAATCAGGCCCGAAAGAATTTTTAGCAGCGTGGTCTTTCCTGCCCCGTTGGCTCCCACCAAACCGACGATTTGGCCCGCTTCAATTGTTAAATTTGTAGGCTTCAGTGCCACTTTGAGTTCGCTCTGCCGGCGGAAGAAAGCTTTAATCGCATTCCATCCTCCGGATTCACGGCGGTAAGTTTTGTACACTCTCGAAAGCTGAGTTGTTTTGATCACGAAAGACATTCAAATAGTTTTAATAGAAAAGACCGCCGCTTGTCCACTCGCGCGTCAAAAACACCGCGCGGTTGACACAACCGATAAGAGCTTCTAATTGCTCTACTTGCGAAGGAGGCTTTTTCAATGAAACGCGCACTTATTCCTCTCATTATTTTCTCTAGTTTGGCTTGGGCAGCGGAAGAGCCGGTGGTTATGGGTTGGACGAACAAAGCCAATCTCGGCGCAAATTTGTCGTTCTCATCAAGCAAAGATGTGGTCGGTCAAACGGACGGCACTTCGGAAACTTACGGATTGAATTTGAAAAGTTCGTTTTTCCGCAACTTGGAACACAGCGAATGGCGCACCGACGGTTCATTGATGGCCGCGACCACCCGCACCCCCAGCGTGAACCGCTTTATCAAGTCGGGCGATGAACTTAAAATCAGCACTCAGTACACTCACTTCTGGCATGGCAACCGCAATCTCGGCCCCTACGCCCGCGGCGAGGCCTCGGCCCCGATGTTCAAAGGTGAAGACGTGCAAAGCTCCACCAAAACCTACAATGTCACGCGCGCGAACGGCACGGCCCTACCTTCGGTGACCGGCACCAGCTATCGCTTAACCGACGGTTTTAGACCGCTGAACACCAAAGAGTCGGTGGGTGTCTTCTGGAAACCTGTGCACGAAGAAGACATCAAAGTTGAAACCCGCCTCGGGGCGGCAGCACTGCAAATCGATGCCGACGGGCAATTCGCGGTAAAGAGCTCCGATGCCACGACTGTGACGGTCAACGAACTCGGCGATGTCAACCAACTCGGTCTTGAGGCCGCGGTCGCGGTCAAAGGTAAAATCGATGAAAAATCCGGCTATGAGGCCGGGGTGGAAAGTTTGACTCCTTTCGTGACCAATCAAAAAAGCGGCGATAACCGCAGCGCCTGGAACCTGACCAACGTTGACGGCTACATCAAACTCACTTCCAAATTCACCAGCTGGGCTTCATTCGGTTACGACTACAAAGTGAAGTTGCAACCCCAGTTGATCGAACGTGCGCAACAAATCCATATGATTGTCATTAATGTGAATTACAATCTGCTCTAAAGGAGACTGATTATGGGCGTGCTTGAAGAATTTAAAAGTTTCGCGATGAAAGGCAATGTTGTCGATTTGGCGGTCGGTGTAATCATCGGCGCCGCGTTCGGCAAGATCGTATCCTCCTTAGTGGACAATATCTTGATGCCACCCATCGGCCTGCTTCTTGGCGGTGTCGACTTTTCGCAGCTTTCCTTCATCATGAAGGACGCCGTGGGCGCGCAGCCCGCCGTCGTGATCGGCTACGGCCTCTTTGTCCAAAATGTGGTCAATTTCATTATCGTGGCCTGGGCCATGTTCGTGGTGATCAAGGGAATGAATAAGCTCAGCCGCAAACCCGCACCTGCCGCATCCACTCCGGAAGATATACTGCTGCTGCGTGAGATCCGCGATCAATTGAAGAAGTGATTGACCGCAAGCCAGCCTTGAATCGACAATTTTAAGATCCCGCATCAGGAGTATTTCTATGAAAAAGATTGTCGTCAAAAACCCAGTCGTCGAACTCGACGGCGATGAGATGACCCGTATCATTTGGGATTTCATCAAAAAGAAATTGATCCTTCCTTACTTGGAAATCGATCTGAAGTATTACGATCTCGGCATCGAGAACCGTGACAAAACCGACGACAAAGTGACCATCGAAAGCGCCGAAGCCATCAAAAAGTACGGCGTCGGCGTAAAGTGCGCGACCATCACTCCCGACGAAGAGCGCGTTAAAGAATTCAAATTGAAGCAGATGTGGAAATCGCCCAACGGCACCATCCGCAATATCCTCGATGGCACCGTCTTTCGCGAGCCTATCATTTGCGAAAACATCCCGCGCCTGGTGACCACCTGGACACAGCCGATCTGCATCGGCCGCCACGCTTTCGGCGATCAATACCGCGCGACCGATTTCGTGACCAAGGGCAAAGGCAAGCTCACCATGACCTTTACCCCCGAAGAGGGCGCCCCCCAAACCTTCGAAGTGCATAACTACAAAGGCGACGGCGTGGCCATGGGCATGTTCAACACCGACGAATCCATCTATGGTTTCGCGCGCAGCTGCTTCAACATGGCGCTCATGAAAAAGTGGCCGCTTTATCTCTCAACCAAAAATACGATCCTCAAAAAATACGACGGCCGCTTCAAAGACATCTTCCAAGAAGTTTTTGAAAAGGAATACAAAGGCAAATACGCCGACGCCAAGATCACTTACGAACATCGCTTGATCGACGACATGGTCGCCTCCGCCTTAAAATGGAACGGCGCCTTTGTGTGGGCATGTAAGAACTATGACGGCGATGTGCAGTCCGACACCGTGGCGCAAGGCTTTGGTTCACTGGGCCTGATGACCTCCGTCTTGATCACGCCCGACGGTAAAATCATGGAGTCCGAAGCCGCACACGGCACGGTCACGCGCCATTACCGCCTGCACCAGCAAGGTAAGAAGACTTCAACCAATCCCATTGCCTCAATCTTTGCGTGGACCCGTGGCCTTGCCTTCCGCGGTAAAACCGACGGCAATGCGGATCTCATCAAATTCGCCGAAACCTTGGAGCAAGTGTGCGTCGAGACCGTGGAGAGCGGCAAGATGACCAAAGACCTTGCGATGCTTGCCTTCGGCAATGACGTTAAAGAAGGCCAGTATTTGTACACGGAAGATTTTTTGGAAGAGCTGGATAAGAATTTAAAAGCGAAGTGGCAGTACTAAGATAAGCGAGGATCGACTAAGGAGCTTGCGAAATCTGCCGGCTCTTCACCGACTTCAACTCGGTCATCACCTGAATCACGAACAACTGATCGCCCTTCATCTGCGCAAGTTCGACCGCGCGCAAAAGATGATGAGTCGCCGACGTGAGCTTATTCCAGCGCGAATAAAGCCGGCCATACTGATATTGGAAAAAAGCTTCGAATTGAGGCTGACCGCTGATTGCGGCCGCCAGGGTTTCTTCGGCGCCCTCGAAATCTCCCGACTCCAAGAGCGACTCGAAATCTTCGGCTAATCCCGCAACAGAGATCTGAGCATCCACGCTGTTTTCTCATGATACTGAATTCGTTGAGTGAGCAAATCCGCCGTCGCTTCATCGTTGCCTTTTTCGGCTGCGGGAAAAACGGAGCGCGCCGTACGTGCAACGGCCTCATGCCCCTCAAGCAACTGTGCGATCATCTCTTTGGCTTGCGGCACGCCGATCGGCTCTTTCAAAGAGCTGAGTTTCTGAAAGTCATGATAAGTCGCCGGAGCATGTTCGTCCAAGGCGCGCATACGCTCGGCGATTTCATCGGTCGATGTCCACAGTTCGTTATACTGAGTCTCGAACATCAAATGCAGGGTGTTGAACATCGGTCCGGTCACGTTCCAATGAAAATTGTGCGTGTTGAGATAAAGCGTAAAAGTATCGGCCAATAAGCGACCCAAGCCTTTAGCGATTTCATCTCTTTGCGGCTCCGGAATTCCGATATTGATTTTTGGATTCATTAAACAGTCCTTTCGTTTCTGTACCCTTTGAATATCGATCATCGGGCACGATAAAGCCAATTGATTGAGAAAATGGGAAGATAGCCATTCTCTATTGCCATTCAAATTGTATGCAGGATTTGCGCCTGACGCTTAAGGTCTAATTAATTGACGTCGCCGGCGGGTTCGACCTTGGAGCTGATTTGGATGGAGGAAGTGAACGGAAGATAAACTCCCGCCAGCTTGTATTTTTTCTGCAAGACCGCATTTTCACCGGTCACGGGACGCGAGTTGCAATGATCGCTGCAATAGAGACTGGGATTCACCCGGATCTCGACATGGCCATAGCGATGACCCGCGCCGCCGACGTAAATCAAAATGGAGCCCAGAGGCGCAGTCGCCTCGTTGTACTTCCAAATCATGTTCACGAAGCCGGCTTTTTCAAGCAGGCCTTTTTTCTGCAAATTGTAAGCGTCGGAAATCAAATATTGCGCGTCAACTCCCGAACGGATGCAGGCATCGCGGATTGCGGCCGAACATTTGCCTTTGCTGAGCTCGAAATTGCGTTCCTTAAACATCTTGCAGGAATTGGCCGCGCGCGAGCGGCGAACGCGCATACGTTTGCGCTTAAAGTTGGCAAGCGGGCGGCATTTGCTTGCCTCAACCAGGATCTCTTCGCGCAATTTATTGCAAATGAAGTCCTGGCAAACTTCGACGTCGGCCGCTTCGGTTTCCTGAATCATTTCAACAGGAAAATTCAGCTCTTGTGCGGCAACACGGCCCACGCTCAAAAGAGCCACGATCCCTAGAATCAATCTACACATAGGATCAGTCTAACGAAGAATTCCCGGGCGTCCAACTTTTTAGTCTCGAAACGGGACATTTCCTACGCGAGCACGAATAGGAGGAAATGAGCTGGACCTGGGGCGCGTAATTTCAACATGGCCCCCTCACTTGAAGATCCGATGGCCACGCCGTCTCCGGGCTTTAACTTCCGTCCATCAAGCTCCATTTCGCCTTCGATCAACTGCAGCCATGCGTATTTTTTCGGGGCTAAATTGAACTCGACCGCGCGCGCGGCCGTCCATTCTGCCGCGTACAAATCGACATCTTGATTCATCGTCAACGATCCGTCCCGACCCTCGCGCGAAACCACAAGGACGAGATCCCGCGTCGACAATTCTTCGGCGAATGATTTTTGCGCGTAGCTGGGCGGGACCCCCCGCTTCTCAGGCGTGATCCAAATTTGCAAAAGGTGGCAGGACGTTTTTTCCAGCGGATTGAATTCGGAATGCTGAACACCGGTACCGGCGCTCATCCTCTGAACTTCGAGCGGCTTGATCGATGTGCTGTTTCCCATTGTGTCTTTGTGCGCGAGTTCACCTTCGATCACGTAGGTGATGATTTCCATGTCGTTATGTGGATGCGTGGGAAAGCCGTTTCCGCCGGCGATATAGTCTTCGTTGATGACGCGCAAGTCGCGAAAACCCATGAAGCCTTGATCGTAATAGTTGGCGAAAGAAAAGGTATGATAGGACTCAAGCCACCCATGTTCCGCATGCCCGCGCTCTTCACTTTTGCGAATTTGCATATTCATTTTTACTCCCGGCGAATGAGGCTGTTCTAACCTACGGCAGGGCGGAAAAGATTTCAACGCCTCTCCCCTTTTCACGGTGCCTGTGTCAAACAAGTTCCATAAAGGAACCAAGGGGAATTCGTGCGTATAATGGCGGGACTATTCGCATTGCTTTGTATTTTTAACGGGGAAGCTTGGGCGCAAACCAACTACTCCATTCTTCAAGGGGCAACGAGCGACACGGTCACTCACTTCACGATCGTCGCTAAAAAAAGCGAAACTTTACGTTTTGAGATTGTCGACTTACTCCATGCTCAAATTTTCGATCCGGTAAAAACCGAAAAAGTTGAACACTTCAACAGCGATTGGGTCGTGCATCGCCTGCGTGTCGAAGGATTAAGCCCGCAGACGCCCTATCAACTGCGCACGCTCAATTTAGCGGGGCAAGTCGTCGACCAGCGGTCGTTTAAAACCATCGATCTCAATGCGCCCGTGGGCCGGGTCGCGCTGGTCAGTTGTATGCTGCGGCAATTTCATAATCCATTTCTATGGAACAATCTCGGCTCATTCGAAAATCGCCCGGATGTCATTTTGATTCTAGGCGACTCCGTCTACCTTGACCGCAGCGCTTTACTGACAGCGAAGAGACCGAAAAATCTCGATGAAGTCTGGGAAGATTTCGTCAAATCGCGCAATAAATTGAATTTATATTACTGGCAAAATTTAGTGCCCGTGATTTCAATCTGGGACGACCATGACTCCGGCGGCAACGGGGTGGACGCGAAATTCCTTTTGATGGCGCAGATCCGTTCGATTTACGACAACTTCTTCGCCAACGAAGAGATCCCGGGCTTTCTCACCAAGGGACCGGGCGTTTCAAAACAATTCGAGTTGTTCGGTAAGAACTTCGTGATGATGGACGGTCGCAGCTTCCGCGATCTTGATCCCATGCATCCCCTGTTCGGCCGCGAGCAAGAGGATTGGATGTTCAAACACGTTAAACCCGGCGCGAATATCCTGTTGAACGGGATCCAATTCTTCGGCAAATCTCTAAAGAAAGATTCGTTTGAATACAATTGGCCGGTGCAAATGGAAGTCTTCTTCCAGCGCCTGCGCAATGAGGGCACGAAACGCCGTGCCAGTTTCGTCTTCGGCAGCGGCGACATTCATTTCTCTGAAGTGCAAAGCATCGAGTCCGAAGTCATGGGTTATCAAACGGCCGAAATCACTTCGAGTTCGGCGCATAGCCTGACCTTCCCGGGGTTCCACTTTTTCCGCCCCAGCAATCCACGCCGCGAGGCGGTCACCAGCACGCATAACGTGGTGCTGATGGACTTCGACCGCCGCATCCATGGTTTTAACTTTGAAGTCCGCTCGCTCGGTTGGCGCGGTCAAACGCCTTTTAAGAATTACATCTATGTCGGGGGGCCCTGTGAAGAGTGGCTCACCCCCGAAAGGAAAGCCCTGTGATCCATAGTTTTATTACGCTACTGCTTTGCTTTTACGGCATCCATTCGGCGCAAGCGCTGCCCAAAGTCACGACGGAAAAAATAAACGGCTTTCAAGTGGATTTCGTCGATGTGGGCGCGGGCGACACGTTCGCCGCTATTTTCGCCGTACCGATCGGAACACAGCACGAAACAGGGCGCCTCATGGGGCGCGCGCATTTACTCGAACATCTGCTTCATGTCGGCACTCGCGAGCTTCCCGGCTATCATACATTCAAAAATATCCTGACGCCCGCGGGAGTCAGCACCAACGCGGCGACTTCTCCAAACAGCACGGTTTATTTCGCAACCGCCAATGCCAATTCGGCTGAACTGGCGATCCGCGCGGAACTCGGCATGCTGTCGGGGCTTGAGTGGTCCGGGTCCACTATTGAAAAAGAGCGCGGCGTCGTTATCAACGAGGTCGTGGAAGAATACATGCCGCAAGAGGGCCAGGCGCTGCGCATGCTGCCTTTTTTAAAACTCTTGCCTCACGATCATCCGTTCAATCATCCCATGCTCGGCTCACGAGAATCGCTCGAGAAACTTTCGATCAACGATCTGAAGGAGCTTTACTACAATAATTACGGACCTCGCGACGCGCGCGTCGCTCTGATCGGAAACTTTTCCGACCCGAACTTTTTGGCGAAAGTTAAAGAGTGGACGGGCAAGTATCTTACGCCGGCGAATTACCGGCTGGACACTGAGCCTTACCGTGCGAGCTCGACGCCGCTCAAGGGCAGCGCGATTCCTTCGCTGTTCTCCACCGATCACCAAGCCCCGGAGAGCGAAGCGCGGCTTTATGTGCAAACCGAGCACACAAAGATGAGCGGGATTCTCATGGAAGCCCCCGTTTCGGCCGTGCCGAAAAATCCGCGGGCGGTCGAATTGTTGGCCGACTACCTCAATTCCGCCGCGCCGGGAACGCTGATTCACCACCTGCTTTACGAATTAGAATGGATTTCAGGTGGAGGCGGTTACAGCTACCGGCTCAACAACCGGCAACGCTTACAGTTTCAATTTATGCTGACCGAAAAAGGCCTGGGCCACGAGCAAGAGATCAACGAGATGTTCTTTCAAACGCTTCGCTCATTGCACGATGAAGCACCGGACGCATCTTTCCTCAATAAGATGAAGCAACTGCAACTGACCGGCTTCGCTCAAAGCAGCAATAGTGTCGACACCTTCGTTGACTCGTACATGGAGGTCCTGACGACCTCGAGCACGATGGACGAACTGCTCGACGAAGTTAGCGCCGTCACGGGTGAAGATATTCAACGCGCGGCCCGGGCTTTCCGCCCCGACCAAGCGCTCTATTTTTCATCCGGCCCCGAGATCGCCGACATGGTGACCGATGACCAGGGCTTCGGAAGAAAATTTAAACTGATCGACAACCGTGCCGCGCTTGGACGCTACATCGAAGCGTACCGGCAATCTTCAGCGATGAAGTTTGCGCCGATTCCCAAGCCGGTGCCGCTTGGGCCCCCACCCGCGAAGATCGAACCGCTTTTCGAGAAATCAAAAATCCTCGGCGCGAAAGGCGACGAAATCGTCGTCGATATCCGGCGCGACCTGCCGGACGCCGCGATCTCGGCCCGCTTCGAGGTCATGCCGCGTGACGTTCGCGATCTCGTGGCGAGTGACATCGTCGACGCCGCCTTTGAAGAGCATTTCTCCGGTGAACTCAATTCGCTGGTTTTAGATTATGCCATCCGAGTTCAACGGGACCGCAACTTGGGCACGATCCAATATGGGGTGAATGCGCAAAACGGACTCGCCGCTCGCGCCCTCGCTTGGCGCACGAATGCCCTGGCTTCGTTTGTCCCGAACGAAGGCGAGTTGCGCCGCGCCCGCGAAGTCATCGCCAACCTGTGGCGTGCGAAGTATAACCGCCAAATGTCGGCGTCTAGCGTGATCGATACCGCCCGCGCGAAGCTCGATCCTTTTCATCTCACCGCACTGCAGACCGCAGGAGCCGCCGCAAGCCTAAGTAACGAAGAGATCCTGGCCTCTTGGCAGAATCTGCGCCGCTACGCCAACCGGCGCATCGTGGCCGCCGGCGCTTTCGCGCGGCTCGATATCTCGCAAGTTGAACGCTCAATGCGGGAATTATTTAAAGCGCCGCTAATGCCGGAGCGAAATGTGAAACTCGCCGCACGTCATTGGTGGAATGTGCCGGCGCCGATCGTCGAGGACGGATATTTCCCCTCGCAAAAGGGTTTGGACAGCTATGCTTCTTTGCGCGCTTACCGCGGCCCCGCGAAGACTTCACTTAAGGAAAGCATGGCCTTCGCCGTCTTACATTCTCTTCTGCACAATGCGATCGATGACCACAACCGCAGCGATCAAAAGCTGGGTTATGTTCACCAAGCCGGAACAAGCCTATCGAACGGCCGCGACTGGACGATGATGTTCTTCGGCGGGGTTGAGGGGCCGGAGCAATCAATCAAGATGATCGCCGGCTGGGAACACGTTCTTGAACAATTGCGCAGCGGTGCCGTCTCGGATGCGAAGATTGAAGATTACATTCTGGACGTGCTCAACAAGCGTTCGCAAATTCACACTTCCGCCGCCGACATCGTCGCGAATTACGGCGGCGGGGTGAGTTTAGCGGGAGATCCCCTTTACTCGGCCGTTGAAATTGCCCAACTCAAAAAGCTTAAGCCTGCCGACATCCGCGAGGTCGCCGAAAAATACTTATTGAATGCCGGCGTTTCCTATTATCAACTCAACCTGAAAAACTGTGAACAGATTCTCGGCGGCAAATGAAATCCTACTGGAATAAATGGTTAGCCTCACCAGGCAATATTCGCGTGGTGGCCGTCGAGGCCACCGCCCTCATGCATGACCTTTCACTGCAGCAAGGCCTGAGCGGCTTTGCACAAGTCGGCTACGGCGAAGCGGTCGTCGCGTCACTCCTCATTGCGAGTTCGCACAAATCCGGTGAGAGCATCAACATGAACGCGCAAGGCTCGGCGCTGTTTAAACAAGCGATTATCGACGCTTCGCCAACAGGCAAAGTGCGCGGCTTTTTGATCGAACAAAAGGATCCCGATATGCACACATTCGGGGCGCAGGGCACCAACGGCCCATGGGGCACCGGCGTACTGTCCATTCTTCACACCAAAAATAGCGAGGGCAAATCCCCGTACAAAGGCATGGTGCCGATTTCCACCGGGCACTTCGACGAGGCCATTAACGATTATTACCGCGACAGTGAGCAGTTGGTAAGCAAAGTGGGTTTACACGTCGAATTCACTAAAGCAAAAACCCTGGTCGCGCGGGGGATCTTGGTGCAGGCCTTGGGCGGGGCCGAGCCCGATGAGCTGATGGCCATCAAACTTCTGGGCCTCGATGAAGTCCGCGAACTTGCCGCCTTTGCCGACCGCCCTTTCGAAATGATTTCGCGCACGTCGCAAAAATTGGCGGACCGCCAATTTAAAAGTGTCGAACGCCAAGACTTAGAATCGTTTTGCACATGCAGCCAAGAGCGGATCGAGCGCGCGCTATTACTGACCGGCGAAACCGACATCATGGCGGCCCTGGCGGATGATGAATTTATGACGGTCACCTGCGACTTCTGCCGAAGCGAATATAAATTTTCGCGTGAGCGTCTTAAATCGATTTTTTCGCGAGATCCTTCGCATCTACAGTAGGCGGATCGTAAAGCGCGGGGATAATTTTAACCGCGACACTGGCGATCACGGGACCAAGAAACAATCCCGGCATTCCGAAAATAATTAATGCGCCGATAATCGCGAGCAGGCTGACCACCGGATGCAAGTCTTCTTCGCCGCTGCTGATCATAAACGGGCGCACGACGTTGTCGCTGGTGCCCGCGACTAAGGCAATCACACCCAGTCCGATCGCCGCACCGATATTTCCCATCAACAATTGGTAAGCGGCCAAAACCAAGGCCACCGGCCCAGCCCCAATCACCGGGATAAAGGCGCAAAAGAAAGTGATGACGAAGACAACCAAAAAATCCGAGCCGCCAAGAAACAACGCCCCGACACTGACGATCAATGCCTGCATGAACGAGATCACGACCGACGTGACCACGGTGCTGAAACTGGCGCGCTGAAAAATTTCGATAAGCCGGTCCGCCTCATAAGGCTGGAGTAAGTCCTGGCGGTAAAAAAGCCTTTTGATCACCGCGGCTTCCGCTAAGAAAAAATAAAGAGCTGCGCAAAAAATAAATACCGAGAGCAAGAGCATCGGAATACTGGAAAGCGTTCCGGTCAAAAATCCGAGCACTCTGTTGGCTAGATTACCGAGATGATCTTCCGACATCCCCGAAATATCGATCTGATCGCCGAGGCCCAATGTCTGAGTCAGTCGATTCGCCAACATCAGTATTTGGTTCTTTACCTCCACCAATTTTCCGAAGGCTTCGGTCTTTTGAATGCCGATGCGTGAAACCTCAACCGCCGCCGTGTAACCCTTGTAGGCAACCAGCGAAACCGGAGCCACGATCGCAACAAACATAGCCACCAGAATCAGGGCGACACTCAGGCGCCAACGCAAATGACGGGACTGAAGCCAACGGCCCAAAGTAGGCTCCATGGCGAAAGCCACCACGGCCGCGAGCAGGATCTCGCCGTAGAAGGGCGTGAAGAGCACCACGAATGCTCCCAGGAACACCGCGGCCAAGAAAATTCTAAAAATGGTCTTTCGGTTCCACGTCATGCTTTGGCACTGTACAGCGGCAGGTTATTTTTTGTAAAGGATTGTTACTGGAGGCTCTATGCGCTTATTTTTCAACGGTTTATTAACGATGGGATTGTTAATGGGTCTAAGGGCTAATGCGGAAATCCGCACCGAGATCGTCGAATATCGCGACGGTGATACGGTCCTCGAAGGGTATTTGGCATACGACGCTAAGCTCGCGGCAAAACGCCCAGGCATCGTCGTGATTCCGGATTACATGGGCGTGCGCGACCTCGCAAAAAAACGCGTCGATGATCTGGCCAAGCTCGGCTACACGGCTTTTCTAGCCGATATTTACGGCAAAGGTATCCGCCCCAAAGATGGCCGCGAAGCTATGGAGTTGGTCAAAAAATATAAAGGCGACCGCCCGCTGATGCGCCGGCGCGCCGACGCCGCGCTAAAAACATTGATGAAACACAAAACGGTTGATGCGAATAAACTCGCTTCAATGGGTTATTGCTTCGGCGGCACCGCGGCTTTGGAAATGGGACGCGCGGGCGCCAACTTGAAGGGCATCGTGACCTTTCATGGCGGGCTCGACACTCCGACTCCGCAAGACGCCAAGAACATCAAAGGACGAGTCTTGGTTTTGAACGGCGCCGACGATCCTTATGTCCCGCCCGCACAGATCGCGGCATTTGAAAAAGAAATGCGTGACGGCAAGGTCGATTGGGAATTCGTGAATTACGCCAATGCCGTTCATGCTTTCACGATCATTGACGCCGGTAACGACAACAGCAAGGGCGCGGCTTACAATGAAAAAGCCGACAAGCGCTCTTGGGAAGCTATGAAAACTTTCTTTAAAGAGATTTTCTAAACATCAGATGGATCTACATACGCGCGCGATCGTTAAAAAATTCGGAGGTACCAGTGTCGGCTCAGTCGAGCGGATCGAACTTGTCGCCGCCTTGATCGCGCGTGAACGCGAACAAGGGAGGCTTCCGCTGGTCGTGGCCTCGGCGATGTCGGGCGAAACAAATCGCCTCGTGGGCTTGGGAAATCAAATTGACCCCCTTTACCGCGGCTTGGCCTACGACATGCTTGTCGCCAGCGGCGAACAAGTCGCGATCGCTTTGCTTGTTATCGCGCTTGGAAAATTAGGCGTGCCCGCCAAACCTTTACTGGCCTACCAGTTGGGGATCGAAACCGACAATGTTTACTCCAAAGCGCGCATCAAAAATATCGACACGCGCGAGCTTGAACATCTGCTGGGAAGCAATATCGTTCCGGTTATCGCCGGATTTCAAGGCATGGACGAACACAAAAACATCACCACGCTTGGGCGCGGCGGATCGGACACGACGGCCGTTGCCGTCGCCGCGGCTTTAAAGCTGAGCGCTTGCGAAATTTACACCGATGTCCCCGCCGTGTTCAGCGCCGATCCCCGTTTGGTTCCGAAGGCCCGCGAAATTGCTAAGCTTTCGTTCGAAGAAATGATGGAGATGGCCTCATTAGGCAGCAAAGTCCTGCATGTCCGCAGCGTCGAGATTGCCGCCAAACATAATGTCCGCATCCACGTCCGCCACACGTTTCAAGACCGCGAAGGAACTTGGATCGTCCCCGAAGGAGAAATCATGGAGCATCCCGTTGTCAGCGCCGTCACCCACGATAGCGCGACTGTCGTTTTTAAATTGCAGCCGATCCCCGCCAAAACCGAATTTATGGCTAAACTATTTTCGGCGCTCAGCGAGAAGGGCGTCAGCGTGGACATCATCTCACAAAGCGAAAGCCAGCAAGGCTTTCGCTTGGCCTTTTCGGTGACGGCTGAAGACGAACCGCTCACGAAAACCGTATTGAAGGAAATTTTACCCATTGAGGTCAAAATCGATATTCTTGATCAGGTCGCGAAAATCTCCACCGTCGGCGTGGGTATGCACAATCATCCCGGCGTCGCCGCAAGGTTTTTTTCCGTATTAGCAAAACAAGATATCGCGGTTCATCTGGTCACCACATCGGAAATTAAAATCAGCGCCATCATCGACCGCGCGCAACTGGAAATCGCGGCGCGCGCTCTGCACACCGAATTCCAGCTGGACGCGGCTGTCCGCTAGTTTAGATTTCGCCGCAAGCCAAACGTCCGCCGGCATCGCCTGCGGGTTGGCTTTTGTAATCGTCCGCTTTTTCATGAATGACAATGGCCGTGCCGCCGTCCTTCAATAAGGACTCCTTGCCTTTTTCCAAGGTCACTTGCGAATTGATGATCTCGACTTTCGCCGTTCCCTGAGGGCTCACCGTGAAGTTCGGCATATCGCCCTCATGAGGGCCGCCGACCATATCGAATCCATGTTTATGTTTGCTTGGCGCGAAATGCCCGCCGGCCGACTCGAACTTAGGGCCGATGCATTTTCCGTTCTCGTGAAAATGGACGGCGTGTTCACCGGGGGGAAGGTTTTTAAGATCCAACGACAGACGAACGCCGTTAGTGAGCTGAACCAGCGTGGCCTTGCCGACCTCTTGGCCGCTGCCGTTCTTCAAGGTTACCGTTTTGGGTGCCGCCGCGAAAACGGTTCCGGAAATAAAAAATGCAGAGAGCAGTAGACTGAATTTCATGGGTTATTCCTCCGTTAATTTTTTTTCGTATTCAACAACATTGCTGACCTTGCGTTCGCCTTCCCAGCTGTAACTGCGGCCGTTCGAACGGAAGCCGAGCTTGCTCCAAAATCCACTGACGTCGTTCTCATCGGAAACACCGAGCCGTATACAGCGCGCGCCGTAATTATGGCGCACATAATCTTCGACGGCTTGATAGCAGGCCCGTCCCAAGCCTTTCCTGCGCCGATCTTCGCGGATGAGCAACAAGCCGATATAGGCGACTTCCATTTCAGGATAATGCATATGCAGTTCGATAGTGCCGATCGGTTGGCCTTCATTTTTGATTAACAAAAATTCTTTGCGATAAGAGGGCGCGGTCTTATTGGGCTTGCCTAAAATGGCTTCGGACACTGTGTTGAGCGTAGGTAAGCAGCCCTCAACGCTCAAGAAATAACCCGGCGAGCTTTCGAATATCGAAAGAACGACGTTCTGAGCTGAAAGGTCGACCGGCTCCAAGTCCATATTTCCTTGTACTCTTTACGGAAGCAGGAGCAAGTCCAGAATGGCCACGTCCCAATGGTTAGAGGTTCTTAAGGTTATTCTTAGCGAGAACGAACTGAAGGCGGCCGTGCAAACGGATAAAATGATCGCCGCGGGCGAGAATGGTGTGCTCTTCACATTCGTAAGCAATCATGTCGAGTTCCTCGTGAATGGTGCGGCGAAGAAAAGTGCCTTCCCCCAATTCAACTCTTTGGTCGGTGTAGACGACGATTTTCAGACCTGGCCGCAACTCATCCATTGGAACAAGAGCCTCGCATAATCCGGGGCGTTTTGGAACCTCGTCGCCGCGCATTCAGATTAAAAGCGCTCTCAATCGATGGCCTAATCCTTGCTGATTTTTAAATCCGCTATATCGATTTCATCTCGTTATTTTAAGGAGGAATCAATGCAAACGGAAGTTTCCGCGACGACAACTCAGAGTGCAACAGGCTTCCATCAGATGGCCGATGGATTAAAGCGTGCAATGAAGGATTTTGAAACCATGAAGTCCTCGCAAGGCTTCGCGGGATTTATGGCGCTCTTTGCCCCTCTCGGCGGTTTTGCAATCCATAGCTGGAAATCCACAGCGAGTTTTGCGCGCCGCCGTCCGCTTGAAACTTCCGTCATCGCATGCGCCGCCGGGCTGGTTATTGCCTACATGCTCATGCCGACAAAAAAGGTCTAATTTTTGCCGTCGACGTAATTTAAAAAATTATGAATCACCTTGGCCAGCCGTTCAGCGACGGCTGGATCCTTGATGGCGCCTTTTTCATCGAAGGCCTCATGCGCTCTCGGGAGGCCGGACATTTCGGGGTAAACGTAACAGCCCAAAACCTCCAGCGGCTGGCGGGAATGCCATAATCCGCGGACTGCGCCCAAGGCGCCGGGCGAAGCCCCAAGAAGAAGGATATGTTTTTTGACCAGAGGGTTTTGCGGCGTGCGCGAAAGCCAATCGATGACGGTCTTAAATGAAGATGCGATCGAGCCGTTGTATTCGGGCGTCGAAACGACCAGCGCATAAGCATCTTTCAACTTTTCCGCAAGGCGAGTCACACCTTCGGGGAATCCTTTGTCTTGAATATCCTGATTGAAGACCGGCATGGGATAATCAAGAAGATCTAAAAACTCAGCCCGCTCACCGATAATACCAACGGCATTACGAACGTATTTTTTATTTAACGATTCGGCGCGTAGCGATCCCGCGAAGCAAATAACTTTCATAGGCCCACCATAGCCGGGTTAACGGCGTTAATCGAGCTGTTTTTTGCGATGAGGGCTTTGCGTTTGCACGTTATAAAAATCTCCCTCGGTCAGCACATGAAAACGAACATTGAATATAGAAAGCGTTTGGCTCGCTTCAGCTTCGGAAATATTGCTTTCGGTCGCCTCGTGCGCATCAATCACATAAACCGCGCCCGAGCCGCGCACGCGAAAGCAGCCTTCATCTTCCATAATGACGGCGGTGTCCTCATCGATACCGATGCCGAGAAACTTCGGATTTTGTGCGACCGCGCCGATCAGGCGGTTAATGCGGCCACGCTCGGCGAAGTGTTGATCGATGATCATATTTTTGACCAAGCCCAAGCCCGGCGCCATACGCAGCTCATTGCCAATACGGAACGAGCCTTCGGCGGTGCCGCCAACCAACATCGTTTCACTCATCACCGAAGCGCCGGCCGAAGTGCCCGCGATGATTCCGCCCTTGCGATGAATGTCGAAGATTTGTTCCAGCACCACGGTTCCGCCAAGTTCGCTGGTGATCTTCAACTGATCGCCGCCGGTGAAGAATACGGCGACCGCTCCATGCACAGCACGCATAGCTTTATTATCGACCGGGGTATTGCGGCGAACGACATCAAGGTGGCTGATGTG